>PHEC01000032.1 GCA_002841115.1 Alphaproteobacteria bacterium HGW-Alphaproteobacteria-6
GGTGATGCCGGGCGACAACCTGAAGTTCGAGGTCGAGCTGATCGCGCCGATCGCGATGGAGGAAAAGCTGCGCTTCGCCATCCGCGAGGGCGGCCGCACCGTCGGCGCCGGCGTGGTCTCGAAGATCATCAAGTAAGACCCCGATACACGGGTTCGACGCAGGCCGGGCATGAGGTCCGGTCTGCCTCTCAATCCTGAAGCCCGCGAGAGGCAAGACATGACTGGTCAGAATATCCGCATCCGGCTCAAGGCCTTCGATTACCGCGTGCTTGACGCCAGCACGCAGGAAATCGTCAACACCGCCAAGCGCACGGGCGCCACGGTGCGCGGGCCGATCCCGCTGCCCAACAAGATCGAGAAGTTCACCGTGCTGCGCGGTCCGCACATCGACAAGAAGTCGCGCGACCAGTGGGAGATCCGCACCCACAAGCGGCTGCTCGACATCGTCGATCCGACCCCGCAGACGGTGGACGCGCTGATGAAGCTCGACCTCGCCGCCGGCGTGGATGTCGAGATCAAGGTCTGAGGGGGGGCACCGGACATGTTGCGCTCTGGAGTGATCGCGAAGAAGCTGGGCATGACCCGGCTGTTCATGCAGGACGGCCGGCAGGTTCCGGTGACCGTCCTGCAACTTGACGGCTGCCAGGTCGTGGCGCAGCGCACCGCCGAGAAGGATGGCTATACCGCCGTCCAGCTTGGCGCCGGCGCGGCCAAGGCCAAGCGGACCACGGCGGCGATGCGCGGCCATTTCGCCAAGGCGAAGGTGGAACCCAAGCGCAAGATCGCCGAGTTCCGGGTCAGCCCGGAAAACCTGATCGGGGTCGGCGAGGAGATCACCGCGAACCACTATGCCGAAGGGCAGTTCGTGGACATCGCCGGCACCTCGACCGGCAAGGGCTTTGCCGGTGCGATGAAGCGGCACAACTTCAGCGGCCTGCGCGCCAGCCACGGTGTGTCGGTCAGCCACCGCTCGCACGGCTCGATCGGCCAGTGCCAGGATCCGGGCAAGGTGTTCAAGGGCAAGAAGATGGCCGGGCATCTGGGTTCGGTCCGGGTGACCACCCAGAATATCCAGGTGGTGCGCACCGATGCCGACCGTGGCCTGATCATGGTCAAGGGCTCGGTTCCCGGAACCAAGGGCGGCTGGGTGACGATCAAGGACGCGGTGAAAAAGCCGCTGCCGAAGGATCTGCCGCTGCCGGCCGCGCTGAAATCGGCTGCGGTGGCTGGGGCGGCCGAGGCCGCGCCCGCCGAAGGGGGTGAAGCATGAAACTCGATGTGATCAAGCTTGACGGCGGCAAGGCCGGCTCGATCGATCTCGACGACGCGCTGTTCGGTCTTGAGCCGCGCGCCGACATCCTGCACCGCGTGGTGCGCTGGCAGCGCGCCCGCGCCCAGGCCGGCACCCATTCGACCCTGGGCAAGTCGGACGTCAGCTATTCGACCAAGAAGATCTATCGCCAGAAGGGCACCGGCGGCGCACGCCACGGGTCCCGCAAGGCGCCGACCTTCCGCCACGGCGGCACCTACAAGGGCCCGGTGCCGCGCAGCCACGCCCATGACCTGCCGAAGAAGTTCCGCGCGCTGGGCCTGTGCCACGCGCTGTCGGCCAAGGCCGGTGCCGGGCAGCTTGTCATCCTCGACGGGCTCGACATCAAGGAGGCCAGGACCGCCGTCGTCGCCAAGGCGGCGAAGGAACTGGGCTGGAAGCGGGTGCTGATCATCGACGGGGCCGCGGTCAACGCCGATTTCGCCCGCGCCGCCGCCAATGTCGAAGGCATCGACCTGCTGCCCTCGATCGGCGCCAATGTCTATGACATCCTCAGGCGCGACACTCTGGTGCTGACCCGCGCGGCGGTCGAGGCGCTGCAGGCCCGTCTCGGGAAAGGGGACGTGAAATGACTGCGAAACCCGAACATTACGACATCATCCGCAAGCCGGTGATCACCGAAAAGGCGACCATGGCCTCGGAGCATGGCGCGGTGGTCTTCCAGGTCGCACGCGATGCCAACAAGCCGCAGATCAAGGAAGCGGTCGAGGCGCTTTTCGGGGTCAAGGTCAAGGCCGTGAACACGGTGGTGACCAAGGGCAAGACCAAGAAGTTCCGCGGGCGCCCCGGCGTGCGCAGCGATGTCAAGAAGGCCTATGTGACCCTTGAAGAGGGTAACACCATCGACGTCTCGACCGGGCTTTGATAGAAGGCCGCGACTCTGGCGGCCCCGGCATCCGGGGCCGTGACGTTTTGTGACGAACGGGGACCTTCGGGGCCCTATAACCAACGGACCGACAGGTCCAGAGCAACGGAAGACAGAGAGCATGGCACTCAAGTCGTATAAACCGACGACGCCGGGCCAGCGTGGGCTGGTTCTGATCGACCGTTCGGAGCTTTGGAAAGGTCGCCCGGTCAAGTCCCTCACCGAGGGGTTGACCAAGACGGGCGGACGGAACAATACCGGGCGGATCACGGCATTCCACAAGGGCGGCGGGGCCAAGCGGCTTTACCGCGTGGTCGATTTCAAGCGTCGCAGGTTCGACGCCGCGGCGGTGGTCGAGCGGATCGAATATGATCCCAACCGCACCGCCTTCATCGCCCTGGTCAAGTATCCGGACGGCGAGCAGACCTATATCCTCGCGCCGCAGCGTCTG
Organism: Alphaproteobacteria bacterium HGW-Alphaproteobacteria-6; assembly: GCA_002841115.1. Lineage (GTDB taxonomy): Bacteria > Pseudomonadota > Alphaproteobacteria > Rhodobacterales > Rhodobacteraceae > Albidovulum. Next base: position 2,647 of record PHEC01000032.1, read on the forward strand.
GCGGTCGGCGACAGCGTGATCGCCGGCGCCAAGACCGACGTGAAGCCCGGCAACGCGATGCCGTTCTCGGGCATGCCGATCGGCACCATCGTCCACAATGTCGAGCTGAAGCCCGGCAAGGGCGGGCAGCTGGCGCGCTCGGCCGGCACCTATGCGCAGTTCGTCGGCCGCGACGGCGGCTACGCGCAGATCCGCCTCTCGTCGGGCGAGTTGCGCATGGTCCGGCAGGAATGCATGGCGACGGTGGGCGCGGTGTCGAACCCCGACCATTCCAACCAGAATTTCGGCAAGGCGGGCCGCATGCGCCACAAGGGCATCCGCCCGACGGTGCGCGGCGTCGCGATGAACCCGATCGATCACCCGCATGGCGGCGGCGAAGGCCGCACCAGCGGCGGCCGGCATCCGGTCACCCCCTGGGGCAAGGGCACCAAGGGCAACAAGACACGCAGCAACAAGGCGACCGACAAGTATATCGTCCGGTCCCGCTCTGCGAAGAAAGGTCGTTGATCCATGGCTCGTTCTCTCTGGAAAGGCCCCTTCGTCGACAGCTATCTGCTGAAGAAGGCGGAAAAGGCGAAGGAAGCGGGGCGCTCGGACGTGATCAAGATCTGGTCGCGCCGCTCCACCATATTGCCGCAGTTCGTCGGCCTCACCTTTGCGGTCTACAACGGCCACAAGCATATCCCGGTCAACGTGACCGAAGAGATGATCGGCCAGAAGTTCGGGGAATATTCTCCGACGCGGACCTATTACGGTCACGCCGCCGACAAGAAAGCGAAGAGGAAGTAAGCCATGGGTAAGGAAAACAATCCGCGCCGCGTGGCCGAGAACGAAGCCTTCGCCAAGGCGAAGATGCTGCGCACCAGCCCGCAGAAACTGAACCTGGTCGCGGCGCTCATCCGCGGCAAGAAGGTGGAAAAGGCGCTTGCCGATCTGACCTTCTCGAAAAAGCGGATCGCCGGCGACGTGAAGAAGTGCCTGCAATCGGCGATCGCCAATGCCGAGAACAACCATGGTCTGGATGTCGACGGCCTGGTCGTCGCCGAGGCCTGGGTCGGCAAGAACATCACGCTGAAGCGCGGCCGTCCGCGGGCGCGCGGCCGGTTCGGCAAGATCATGAAACCGTTCAGCGAGCTGACCATCAAGGTGCGGCAAGTCGAAGAAGCAGCCGGGGAGCAGGCGTAATGGGTCAGAAGGTCAATCCGATCGGGTTCCGTCTGCAGGTCAACCGGACCTGGGACAGCCGCTGGTTCGCCGACAGCAAGGACTACGGCAATCTTCTGCTCGAAGACCTCAAGATGCGCAGCTTCATCCATGAGGAATGCAAGCAGGCCGGCGTCTCGAAGGTGATCATCGAGCGTCCGCACAAGAAGTGCCGGGTGACGGTGCATACCGCGCGCCCCGGCGTGATCATCGGCAAGAAGGGCGCCGATATCGAGACGCTGCGCAAGAAGCTGACCAACTTCACCAAGTCGGACCTGCATCTCAACATCGTCGAGATCCGCAAGCCCGAGCTTGACGCCCAGCTGGTCGCGGAATCGATTGCCCAGCAGATGGAGCGCCGCGTCTCGTTCCGCCGTGCGATGAAGCGTGGCGTGCAGAACGCCATGCGGATGGGCGCGCTGGGGATCCGGGTCAATGTCGGCGGCCGCCTTGGCGGGGCCGAGATCGCCCGGACCGAGTGGTATCGCGAGGGCCGGGTGCCGCTGCACACGCTGCGCGCCGACATCGACTATGCCACCGCCGAGGCCAAGACCGCTTACGGGATCATCGGCGTCAAGGTCTGGATCTTCAAGGGCGAGATCATGGACCATGATCCGCAGGCCCATGACCGCCGCCATGGCGAAGCCCAGGACGGCCCCGCGCCGCGCGGGCCGCGCCGTGACGCGCGCTGAGGAGTAGGGAAAGATGCTGCAACCGAAACGGACCAAGTTCCGCAAACAGCACAAGGGCCGGATTCACGGCGAGGCCAAGGGTGGGTTCAACCTTGACTTCGGCGGCTTCGGCCTGAAGGCGACCGAGCCCGAGCGCGTCACCGCGCGCCAGATCGAGGCCGCCCGCCGTGCCATCACCCGCCACATGAAGCGCCAGGGCCGGGTCTGGATCCGGATCTTCCCGGATGTGCCGGTGTCGTCCAAGCCGACCGAGGTGCGGATGGGCAAGGGCAAGGGGTCGGTCGACTTCTGGGCGGCCAAGGTCAAGCCGGGCCGGATCATGTTCGAGATCGACGGCGTCAACGAGACCATCGCCCGCGAGGCGCTGCGCCTCGGCGCGATGAAGCTGCCGGTCACCACCCGCGTCGTGGTTCGCGAGGACTGGTAAGGCCCGGCCGTCGCCAACAGGAAAGGGCGCGCCTTCGGGGCGCGCCTTTTGCCGTTCCCCGCGCCGGTCGTCGCGGCCGGCCCCCCATTGGCCGGTCCCGGCGGTCGTTGCCGGCGCCCTGTTCCGTTTCCGGCCGCGATGGCCTATATCAGGATGGCTCGCGCCCAGATCGCGCGCCCCGCAGGACATGCCGATGACCGAAACCACCACCCCGATCACTCCGGCCCCGATCACCCCGGACCTTCTGACCGTGCCGCGCCGCCTGCCGGCGGACGGGCCGGTCAATCTTGTCGGGCTGACCCGGGCGGCGCTGCGTGACGCGCTGATCGCTGCCGGCACCCCCGAGCGCCAGGCCGGGATGCGCACCGGCCAGATCTGGCAGTGGATCTACCACTGGGGGGTGCGCGACTTTGCCGCGATGACCAATCTGGCGCGCGATTACCGCGGCTTTCTCGCCGAGCGCTTCGCCATCGTGCTGCCCGAGGTCGTCACCCGCCAGGTCTCGGCCGACGGCACCCGCAAATACCTGTTGCGGATTGCTGGCGGGCACGAGGTCGAGACTGTCTACATCCCCGAGGAGAATCGCGGCACGCTTTGCGTCTCAAGCCAGGTCGGCTGCACGCTGACCTGTTCGTTCTGCCATACCGGCACGCAGAAGCTGGTGCGCAACCTGACGGCGGGCGAAATCGTCGGCCAGGTGATGCTGGTGCGCGACGATCTGGGCGAATGGCCGGTGCCCGGCGCGCCCAAGGACGAGACCCGGCTGGTCAGCAACCTGGTGCTGATGGGGATGGGCGAGCCGCTTTACAACTTCGACAATGTCCGCGACGCGATGAAGGTGGTGATGGACGGCGAGGGGCTGAGCCTGTCACGCCGCCGGATCACGCTTTCCACCTCGGGCGTGGTGCCCGAGATCGCCCGCGCCGCCGAAGAGATCGGCTGCCTTCTGGCGGTCAGCTTCCATGCCACCACCGATGCGGTGCGCGACCGGCTGGTGCCGATCAACAAGCGCTGGAACATCGCGACGCTTCTGGGTGCGCTGCGCGACTATCCGCGGCTGTCGAATTCCGAACGGATCACCTTCGAATATGTCATGCTCGACGGGGTGAATGACAGCGACGAGGATGCCCGCCGCCTGGTCCGGCTGATCGCCGGCATCCCGGCCAAGATCAACCTCATTCCGTTCAACGAATGGCCCGGCGCGCCCTACCGCCGGTCCGACCGGGCGCGGATCGAGGCCTTTGCCGAGATCATCTTCAAGGCCGGCTATGCCAGCCCGATCCGCACGCCGCGGGGCGAGGACATCATGGCCGCCTGCGGCCAGCTGAAATCGGCGACCGAGCGGGCCCGCAAGCCGGCACGCGCCATCGCCGCCGAGGCCGGGCTCTGACAGGCTGCTGAAAAAGAAACCCGGCCAGCGTCTGGCGGGCGAACTTTTCCTGTCCCGCCATCCGATCCCGATACCGAGGGACGCGCCCGACCCTGGGGGTGGCGCTTTGCCACGCCGGGGCTATGGCGCTTTATCGTAGCCAAGCCCTTCCGAGCGTTGTGCTATTTCCGACTGTGCCATGCGCCCTCCCGCCGGGAGGGTCGGGCGCGGCCCGGGCTGGTCGCCCGGGCCCGAGACTGTGGGGAGCGTGGCGAGGAACGGATTTCCGATCTCAGGGGCGAAACCGGGTGGAGGCGTGACTTTTTCGGCAACCTGCCAAGCCGCGCCGGCCGTGCCGGCGCCGGATGGTCTGTCCCGGTCGGAGCAGGTTGCGGGCTTGTCGCCTCAGGCCGGCTCTGCCGCATCGATGATCGCCACCGCCTCCTCGGCGGTCTCGACATAGCGAAACAGGGCCAGATCGGCGGCCGAGACCGTGCCGGCATCGACCAGCGCCTGCCAGTTGATCACGCTGTCCCAGAAGTCCCGGCCAAAAAGCAGGAACGGCACCCGGCGCATCCGCCCGGTCTGGATCAGCGTCAGGCTTTCGAACATCTCGTCAAGGGTGCCGAAACCGCCGGGAAAGATGCAGATCGCCCGGGCGCGCATCAGGAAATGCATCTTGCGGATGGCGAAATAGTGGAAGTTGAAGCACAGGTCCGGGCTGACCCAGGCATTGGGTGCCTGTTCATGCGGCAAGACGATGTTGAGCCCGATCGACTGGCCGCCGGCCTCGTGCGCACCGCGGTTGCCGGCCTCCATGATCCCCGGGCCGCCGCCGGTGACGATGACATTCTCGCGCCCGTAGCTGGCGGCACTTTTCTCGGTCATCAGCCGGGCCAGCTTGCGCGCCTCGTCATAGTGACGCGCCAGCGGATGGTCGGGTCCGCCGTCGTCGCGGGCCTCGGGCGCGGGGATGCGGGCGCTGCCCATCAGCACGATGGTCGAGGCGATGCCGCGTTCGTCCATGACCATCTGCGGCTTGAGAAGCTCCAGTTGCAGCCGGACCGGGCGCAGTTCCTCGCGGCACATGAAATCGCTGTCGGTGAAGGCAAGGCGGTAGGCCGGGGCGCGGGTCTGGGCGGTATCGGGGATGCGGTGGGCGGCCTCGACATCCTGGTGGCTGTCGCGGAACGGGTGGCTGCGGTGATCGTCGCTCATCATCTGGTCCCTGGCTGGTCCGGTCTGTCGCTCGGGGTCCGGGATAGCCGTCGCAGGGCGCCGGGGCCAGCCAAAACACCCGGCAAGGCCGGTTGCCGGAACGCTGTGGCGCCTGTATAGCGCGGGTCGGTGACATTCTGGCGCCCGGGGAGGACAGGACCATGCCGCATAGTGCACTGGAAGAGGCGATCGAGGCCGCCTGGGAATTGCGCGAGACGATCACGCCGGCCAGCCGGGGCACCAGCCGCGACGCGATCGAGGCGACGCTGGAGGCGCTCGACAGCGGCCGCCTCCGGGTGGCCGAGCGGCAGGCGGACGGGCAGTGGCATGTCAACCAGTGGACCAAGAAGGCGGTGCTTCTGGGCTTTCGCATCAGCGACATGGGCTTGCAGTCGGGCGGACCGCAGGGCGCGTCCTGGTGGGACAAGGTCGATTCGAAATTCGCCAGCTGGGGCGAAGACGAATGGCGCGCCGCGGGGTTCCGCGCGGTGCCCAACTGCATTGTCCGCCGCTCGGCCTATATCGCGCCGGGCGTGGTCTTGATGCCGTCCTTCGTCAACCTCGGCGCCCATGTCGACAGCGGCACCATGGTCGATACCTGGGCCACGGTCGGGTCCTGCGCGCAGATCGGCAAGAACGTGCATCTGTCGGGCGGGGTCGGCATCGGCGGCGTGCTGGAGCCGATGCAGGCCGGCCCGACGATCATCGAGGACAACTGCTTCATCGGGGCGCGCTCGGAGGTGGTCGAGGGCTGCATCATCCGCGAAGGCTCGGTCCTTGGCATGGGGGTCTTCATCGGGAAGTCGACCAAGATCGTCGACCGCGAGACCGGCACCGTGAGCTATGGCGAGGTGCCGGCCGGGTCGGTTGTCGTCGCCGGGTCGATGCCCTCGAAGAACGGCATCAGCCTTTACTGCGCGGTGATCGTCAAGCGGGTCGACGCGCAGACCCGCTCAAAGACCTCGATCAACGAGCTGTTGCGTGACTGAGGTGGGGCGGGCTGAAGACCCCCGGACCTTCGACAGTGCCGGTTAGATTGATCGTCGCGGGCGCTCCGTCCATGCTAGGCTGGCGCGGTCAGGCTGAATGATCGGAGATTGCATCATGACATCCCCCACCGCACCGGCCCGCAGCGGCGTGAAGGTCGCCGCCGAAACCGATCGTTTCGACCAGCCCTTCGAATTTCTCGACGCATGGTTCAACGTCACGCTCTCGGGCAAGGATACCGGAGGTGCGGCCTGTTCGGTCGATACCAACCGCAGGATGCGGGGCGGTCCGCCAACCCATGTCCACCCCGACCAGGATGAATGGTTCTTTGTCCGCGAGGGCGCGTTCGACATCCGGATCGGCGACGAGGTGTTCCACCTCCTGCCCGGCGATTCACTCCTGGCGCCGATGGGCGTGCCACATGCCTTCGCGAATACGACCGAGACCGGGCGGATGCTCGTCACCTTCTTCCCCGCCGGCGCGATGGAAGACTTCTTCCATGTCGCAGCCGCGATGACCGCGCCGACCCCGGCGGCGCTGGCGAAGGTCTTCGCCGATCACGGCATGCGCGTCGTCGGACCGCCATTGCCGGTCTGACCGCGGGCTTCCCCCGGACGGGGCCAGCGGTTATGAGGGACGGATGCCGCCCGGCCGCAGGGGGAGCCATGACCGAAACCAAGCCGAAACGCCCGCAGCAGGTCTTCACCCTCGTCGTCGAGGTCGGCCGCAAGGCCGGCGACGGCTTGCCGGCAAAGGCGACCGGGGCGGCGCTGATGCTCTATGCATCGGGCGTCGACGAGGCCGAGGCGGTGCGCGAGGCGGTGGCGGTGCTGAAGGAGGCCGGGATGGCGCCGCTTGACGTCACCGGCCATGGCACGGCCGCGGAACGCGAGGCGGCGGGGCACGAGATCGGCCCCGAGGAGCATGCGCTGATGGACCGGGCGCGGGCCGACAATGCGGTGATCGTCGCCGAGGTGACGCCGTTCTTCGACTGACCGGGCGGGGCGCCGGCTGATCCCGCCGAGGCCTCCGGCGGAGGTATTTTCAAACAGAAGAGGGACAGGGCATGCGCATCCCTCTTGGCCTTTCGGCCGGTGGCGCTCATATAGGGGCGAACGCAGACAGAGGGGGCGGAGATGCTCGAATTCGGCCAGAAGAGCGCGGCACCGGCCGGCGATCCGGTTCGCGACGTGACCGAGGCGGAGTTCATGGCGGAGGTGATCGAGGCGAGCCGCGAGGTGCCGGTGGTCGTCGATTTCTGGGCGCCGTGGTGCGGGCCGTGCAAGACCCTTGGCCCGCAGCTTGAGGCGGCGGTCGCGGCGACCAAGGGCCGGGTCCGCATGGTCAAGGTCAATGTCGATGAAAACCAGATGATCGCGGGGCAGTTGCGCATCCAGTCGATCCCCACCGTCTATGCCTTCTGGCAGGGCAAGCCGGTGGACGGCTTTCAGGGTGCCGTCGCGGGTTCCGAGGTGCGGTCCTTCGTCGACCGGCTGGCCGGGCTGGCAGGCGATGGCGGTCTTGGCGAGGCGCTGGCCGCCGCCGAGGCGATGCTGGCCGAGGGGGCGGCGGCGGATGCGGCCGAGACCTTTGCCGCTATCCTTGCCGAAGAGCCGGAGAATGCCGCCGCCTATGGCGGGCTGGCGCGCGCGCAACTGGCGGCCGGCAGTCTTGACCAGGCCGAGGCGTTTCTGGCCGCGGCCCCGGCGGTGATCAGCGGCGCGGCCGAGGTCGAGGCGGCGCGGGCGCAGCTGGCATTGGCGCGGCAGGCCGAAAGTGCCGGTCCGGTGGCAGAGCTTCTGGACCGGGTGCTGGCCGCCCCGGACGACCATCAGGCGCGCTTTGATCTGGCGCTGGCGCTGCATGCTGCCGGCAAGATCGAGGGCGCGGTCGAGGAGTTGCTGGAGATCATCCGCCGCGACAGTGGCTGGAACGAGGGGGCGGCGAAGGCGCAGCTCTTCACCATCTTCGAGGCGCTGAAGCCGAATGATCCGGTCGCGCTGAAGGGCCGGCGCCGGCTGTCGTCGATGCTCTTTGCCTGATAGGGGCGGGCGCGGTAGGATCGCAGGATGATGAAGCCCGGCGATCTGCCCGAGACGATTCCGCTTTTTCCGCTGCCCGGGGTCTTGCTGTTGCCGCGCGCGCGGCTGCCGCTGCATGTCTTCGAGCCGCGCTATCTGGCGATGCTGGAGGATGCGCTGAAGACGCCGGGGCGGCTGATCGGGATGATCCAGCCGCGGCCCGCAGGCAAGGCGGGCCGCCGGCTTGCGGCGATCGGCTGTGCCGGCCGGGTGACCGGGTTTTCCGAGACCGAGGACGGGCGCTACATGATCACGCTGACCGGGGTGTCGCGTTTTCGGCTGCTGCGCGAGGTGGCCGGCTTTGCGCCCTATCTGCGCGGCGAGGTCGGCTGGGACGATTTTGCCCGCGACCGGGGTCCGTCCGAGCAGGATCCGGGCCTGGTCCGGGCCGACTTCATCGCGCTTCTGGCGCGGTTCTTCGCGGCGCGCGATCTGGCGGCGGACTGGGACAGCCTGAAGGAGGCCGAGGACGAGATGCTGGTCAATTCGCTGGCCATGCTTTGCCCGTTCGAGCCCGAGGACCGGCAGGCGCTGCTTGAGGCGCCGACCCTTCAGGCCCGGCGCGAGACCCTGATGACGCTGATGGATTTCGCGCTGCGCGCCGGCGACGAGGACAAGATGCAATGACCGAACCCGCCGCCTTCGACCGCCGCATGCTCGAGGCGCTGGTCTGCCCGCTGACCCAGGCGCCCCTGAGCTATGATGCCGAGCGCCAGGAACTGGTGTCGCGACCGGCGGGCCTGGCCTTTCCGATCCGCGGCGGGATTCCGGTGATGCTGATCGACGAGGCGCGCGAGATCGACTGACGGCCGGCCCGCCGGCTTACAGCGGCTGGCCGCGCAGCAGTTGCGGCAGATCGCCGACCGGGCCGCCCGCAAGGCCGGCCGCCTGGCGGATGAAGGCGCGGCGCAGGCCGGGGCTGGCATTGATCAGGCCGAGCCCCAGGCCCCGGGCCAACCTAAGTGCCGGATTTCCACTTGAAAACAGTCGGTTGACTGTATCCATCCCAAGCGCCAGCACGGTCGAATCGAAGCGCCGCCAGCCTTGGTAGCGCGCCAGCACGTCGGCCGCGCCGATATCCTCGCCGCGCCGTTTCGCGTCGACCAGCACCTCGGCCAGTGCCGCCACGTCGCGAAAGCCGAGGTTCAGCCCCTGACCGGCGATCGGGTGCACGCCATGCGCCGCATCGCCGACCAGCGCCAGGCGCGGCGCGACATAGCTGTCGGCCAGCGTCAGGGTCAGCGGATAGCCGAAGCGCGGGCCATCAAGCCGGATCGCGCCCGCATCAGTGCCAAGCAACGGGCCAAGCATGGCCAGAAAGCCCGCGTCATCAAGTGCGGCGATCGCGGTGGCGGCGACTTCGGGCATGCTCCAGACGATCGAGACGCGGTTGCCGGTCAAGGGCAGAACCGCCAGCGGGCCGCCGGGCAGGAAGATCTGACGCGCGACGCCGCCATGGGGGTGCTCTTGCGCCAGCGTGCAGACCAGCGCGGTCTGGCCGTAGTCATGGCCGCTGCGGGTGATGCCGGCGCGGGTCGCGGTGCCCGACCTGCGCCCGTCGCAGCCCGCCAGCAGCCGTGCCGTCACGCGGCGCCCGTCATCCAGGGTCACGGTGATGCCGGCGGCACCGGCCTGCTGCGCGGTCACGGTTCGGCCGGGCAGGGTGGTGATGCGCGCCTCGGCGGCCATCGCGTCGAGGAAGGCGGCGTGCAGGTCGCGGTCCTCGACCATGAAGCCCATCGGGCCTTCCTCGATCTCGGCGGCGTCGAAGTCGAGACCGAAGGCAGGGATGCCGCCATCGGCGGCGGGCTTGCCGTCACGGGTCTGGACATGCAGGATCGGCTCGGCCTTGTCGGCGATCCGGTCCCAGACCCCGATCGCTGCCAGAAGCCGGCGCGAGGCGATCGCCAGCGCATAGGCGCGCCCGTCGAAGCCGCTGCCGGCACGGGCCCGCGGCGGGGCGGCATCGATGATCGCGACGTTGATGCCCGGGCGCGCCAGCGCCAGCGCCAGCGCCGGGCCGTTCAGCCCGCCACCGACGATGGCCACGTCTGCGGTGATGCTCGCTTCATCCGTCATCGGTGTCAGTATCGCCCTTCGCGCGGGATTGTCCATGCGCCGCCTGGCCGCTAGCCTTGGCGCGCGAGGGCATTGTGGGGGCAAGGGGGGGCGAAGATGACGGACTGGCGGCAGATGAGCGCGGCTGCGATCGGGCGGGCGATCGGTCAGGGCGTGCTTGACCCGGTCGATCTGGCCGCGGAATACCTTGATGCGATCCGCAGCCATCCGCACGGCGAGCGGATCTATGCCCGCCTGACCGAGGGCCGCGCCCTGGCCGAGGCAGGGGCCGCGGCGGCGCGGGCGCGGGCCGGGCTGCGGCGCTCGGCCCTCGACGGGGTGCCGGTGTCGTGGAAGGATCTCTTTGATACCGCCGGGGTGGCGACCGAGGCCGGCAGCCGGCTTCTGGCCGGGCGGGTGCCGGGGCGCGATGCGCGGGTGCTGGCCAATGCCACCGCGGCGGGGCTGGTCTGTCTGGGCAAGACCCACATGACCGAACTGGCGTTTTCCGGTCTCGGCCTCAACCCGATGACGGCGACGCCGCCCAACTTCCATGATCCGGCGCTGGTGGCGGGCGGCTCGTCCTCGGGTTCGGCGACCTCGGTCGCCTTCGGGCTGGCGGCGGCCACGGTCGGCTCGGACACCGGCGGATCGGTGCGGATCCCGGCGGCCTGGAACGACCTGGTCGGGCTGAAGACCAGCCATGGCCGGCTGTCGCTGGAAGGCGTGGTGCCGCTGGTCGAACGCTTCGACACGGTCGGGCCGCTGACCCGCACGGTCGAGGATGCCGCGCTGATGCTGGCCGCGCTGGAGGGCGGACGGGCGGCCGATCTGCGCGGCGCCACGCTTGCCGGCGCGCGGCTGATGGTGCTGGAGACGGTGGCGCTGGAGGATTGCCGCGACGGGCCGCTCGCGGCCTTCGAAAACGCTGTGGCGCGGCTGGCGGCGGCCGGGGCGAAGGTGACGCGCGGAAGGGTGCCGGAACTGGCCGAGGCGATGGCGCTGTCGGCGACGCTGTTTCCGACCGAGGCCTATGCGATCTGGCGGGACGCGATCGAGGCGGCGCCCGAGATGATGTATCCGCCGATCCGCGAGCGGTTCCGCGCCGGGCGCAACGTCTCGGGCGCCGATTTCGTTGCCGGCTGGCGCCGGCTGACGGTGCTGCGCGCGGTCTGGGCCGACCGGGTGGCGGGCTTTGACGCGGTGCTGCTGCCGACCGCGCCGATCCTGCCGCCCGACGCGGCACGGCTGGAGGCGGATCCGGCCTATTTCGTCGCCGAGAACCTGATGGCGCTGCGCAATACCCGGATCGGCAACCTGATGGGGCTTTGTGCGCTGACCCTGCCGACCGGCATCCCTTCGGCGGGGATTTCGCTGATGGCGCCGCCCGGCGCCGAGGAACGCCTGCTGCGGCTTGGCGCGGCGGCCGAGGCGGCACTGGGCTGACCGGCCGAAAAGCCACATTTCCCGGCCCCGGGTGGCGCAAAAGCACCGCTTTTTCTGGACCGCGCGCAAGCCATTGGCTAGTCTGCCGCCAAACGGGGCGCGATGACCCCGGCATTTGAGGCAGTCATGGCGTTCCCCGAGCGGTTTTCGAACCTGCCAGAATATGCGTTTCCGCGTCTGCGGAGGCTGCTTGACGCCCATGCCCCGGGCGGCGAGCCGATCACCATGACGATCGGCGAGCCGCGCCACCCGATGCCGGATTTCGTCGGCCCGGTGCTGGCCGCGCATCTCGGCGAATTCGGGCAGTATCCGCCCAACGAAGGGGCCCCCGAACTGCTGGCGGCGATCGCCGGCTGGCTTGGCCGGCGCTACGGCGCGGAGCTGTCGCAAGGCCGGATCATGGTGCTCAACGGCACCCGCGAGGGGCTGTTTTCCGCCTGCCTCGCGCTTTGCCCCGAGACCAAGCGCGGCAAGCGGCCGGCGGTGCTGATGCCCAACCCCTTCTATCAGGCCTATGCCACCGCCGCCCTCGCCGTCGGGGCCGAGCCGGTCTATGTGCCGGCGACCGCGCAGACCGGCTTTCTGCCCGATTATGCCGCGCTGCCGGCCGACCTGCTGGACCGCACCGCACTGGTCTATCTCTGCTCGCCGGCCAATCCGCAAGGCGCGGTGGCCTCGGCCGAGTACCTCGCAGCACTTCTGGCGCTGGCCGAGCGGCATGACTTCACCCTGCTGTGCGATGAATGCTACGGTGAGATCTGGCGCGACGCGCCGCCGCCCGGCGCGCTGGCCGTCGCCGCCGCCACTGGCGCCGACCCCGAAAGGGTGGCGGTCTTTCATTCGCTTTCCAAACGCTCGAACCTGCCCGGTCTGCGCTCGGGCTTTGTCGCCGGCGGCGCGGGGGCGATCGCGCGGTTTCGCCAGTTGCGCAGCTATGGCGGCGCGCCGGTGCCGCTGCCGATCCAGCGGGTGTCGGAGCGCGCCTGGGGCGACGAGGCGCATGTCATGGCCAACCGCGCGCTTTACGTCGAGAAATTCGACATCGCCGATGCGGTCTTTGCCGGGCTTCAGGGCTTTCGCGCCCCCGAAGGCGGCTTTTTCCTGTGGCTGCCGGTGCCCGAGAAGGTGGGCGACGGCGAGGCGGCGGCGCTGAAACTCTGGCGCGAGACCGGGGTCAGGGTTCTGCCCGGCGCCTATCTCGGCCGCGAGGTCGCGGGCGACAACCCCGGCCGGGGCTATATCAGGGTTGCGCTGGTGGCACCGCGCGACGAAACGCAGCGCGGGCTGGAACGGCTGCGCGACTGTCTTTACGATTGAGGACGAGGGACCATGGCATCCTATCAGGCTCGGCAGCGCGATCCGCTTCTGGACCAGACCACGCAGGCCGCGATCGAGCGGCGCGGCAAGGAACTTCTGGGGATAGCACTGCTGGTCGCCGGGGCGATGACGGTGATGCTGCTGGCCAGCTATTCGCCCGAGGATCCAAGCTGGCTTGCCGCGACCGACCGGGCGCCGCAGAACCTGCTGGGCCGGTTCGGCGCCGCCATCGCCTCGCCGCTGGTGGTGATCGCCGGCCATGGCGCCTGGGCGGTGGCACTGATCCTTGCGACCTGGGGCGGGCGGCTTGTCGCCCATCGCGGCGAGGACCGCGCGCCGGGCCGGGTGATCTTTGCGCCGATCAGCGTGGCGCTGCTGGCGGTCTATGCCTCGACCCATGTCGCCGGACCGGGCTGGACCCACAGTTTCGGCCTCGGCGGGCTGTTCGGCGATACCGTGCTGGGCGCGATCCTCGGCGTGGTGCCGGTCTCGGCCAGCTTCGGGCTGAAGCTTCTGTCGCTGGTGGTCGGCGTCGCGGCGCTGGCAATGCTCTCGTTCGTTCTCGGCCTTGACCGGCGCGAGATGCGGGCGATCGCGCGTTTCCTGCTGGTCGGGACGGTGGTTGCCTATGAAACGGCGCTGCGCGGCTTGGGGATGGGCGCACGAGGCGGCATTCACGGGCTGCGTGCGCTTCAGGACCGCGCCCGCACCCGGCGCGAGGCGGCACGGGCCTCGGCGGCAATGGCGCTGGACGAGAGCTGGATGTCCGGCGCGGCCGCGCAGACCGGCCGCGGACCGCGGACCCCGGTACTCAGGGCCGAGCCGCAGCGGGCCGAGCCGCGCCTTTCCGCATCGCGCCCGGCCACACCGGCACTGGCGGACGAGCCGGTTGCGGCGCGGCCGGCTGGCGGGCTGCTGGCGCGACTGCCGGGCCTTTTGCGCCGGACGGTGATGCCGGTGACCGCCGCCACCGACGGCCCCGGCGCCGAGGATGCCCTGCGATTGCGCCCCGAACTTGTCGAGCCGGTGCTGTCGCGCAGCCTGCGTCAGGCCGCAGCACCCAGTTCCGAGCAGATCAACCAGCGTATCGCCGAGGCGATCCGTGCCCGCCAGGTCAGCCCGGCCGCGGACGACCCGATGCCGGTGTCCGACCTGCGGGTCGAGCCGCCGCTGACCGGTGCTGCCTCGCCGATCCGCCAGGCGGTGGCCGCCGCGCGTAACGTCTTTGCCGGCAGCGCCGCGGCCGGCCCCGCGCCGCTCGCCGGGGCCGAGAGCGACTTCGACCTCAATGCCTTTGCCGATCTTGACGGTGATGATGGCGCCGACGGCCTTGCCGCGCCGGCGTTCCTGTCGTCGCGCGGCGCCCCGGGCGCAAGCCGCGGCGCCGAGATGCCCCGCCCGATCGTCCAGCACAATCCGCGCAAGGCCCCCGCCCCGTCGCGCCAGGCCATGGCCGAAGCACAGCCGCGGCTTGATTTCGACACCCCCGCCGAGGCCGGCTACGAGCCTCCGCCCCTGTCTCTTCTGGCCAGCCCGGCCACGGTCCAGCGCCAGAGCCTGTCGGACGAGGCGCTTGAGGAAAACGCCCGGATGCTGGAATCGGTCCTCGACGATTACGGCGTCAAGGGCGAGATCGTCTCGGTCCGCCCCGGCCCGGTGGTCACCATGTATGAGCTTGAACCCGCGCCGGGCCTGAAGGCCAGCCGGGTGATCGGGCTCGCCGACGACATCGCGCGCAGCATGTCGGCGCTTTCCGCCCGCGTCTCGACCGTGCCGGGCCGCACCGTGATCGGCATCGAACTGCCCAACGCCTTCCGCGAGAAGGTGGTGCTGCGCGAGATCCTCTCGGCCCGCGAATATGGCGATTCCGGCCTGCGCCTGCCGCTCGCGCTCGGCAAGGACATCGCCGGTGCGCCGGTGGTCGCCAACCTTGCCAAGATGCCGCACCTGCTGATCGCCGGCACCACCGGATCGGGCAAGTCGGTGGCGATCAACACGATGATCCTCTCGCTGCTCTACAAGCTGACGCCCGAGGAATGCCGGCTGATCATGATCGACCCCAAGATGCTGGAGCTTTCGGTCTATGACGGCATCCCGCACCTTCTGTCGCCGGTCGTCACCGACCCCAAGAAGGCGGTCGTCGCGCTGAAATGGGTGGTCGGCGAGATGGAGGAACGCTATCGCAAGATGTCGAAGATGGGGGTGCGCAACATCGAGGGCTTCAACGGCCGGGTGCGCGAGGCTCTGGCCAGGGGCGAGTTGTTCAAGCGCACCGTCCAGACCGGCTTTGACGAGGAAACCGGCGAGCCGATCTTCGAGACCGAAGAATTCGCCCCGGTGGCGCTGCCCTATATCGTTGTCATCGTCGACGAGATGGCCGACCTGATGATGGTCGCCGGCAAGGAGATCGAGGCCTGTATCCAGCGTCTGGCGCAGATGGCCCGCGCCTCGGGCATCCACCTGATCATGGCGACCCAGCGGCCCTCGGTCGATGTCATCACCGGCACGATCAAGGCCAACTTCCCGACCCGGATCAGCTTTCAGGTCACCTCGAAGATCGACAGCCGCACCATCCTCGGCGAAATGGGCGCCGAACAGCTTCTGGGCATGGGCGACATGCTCTACATGGCCGGCGGCTCGCGCATCACCCGCATCCACGGGCCCTTCGTGTCCGACGAGGAGGTCGAGGAGATCGTCAACCACCTGAAATCCTTCGGCCCGCCGGAATACATGTCGGGCGTGGTCGAGGGCCCGGACGACGACCGCGAGGGCGATATCGACCTGGTCCTCGGCCTCGGCGGCAACACCGATGTCGAGGACGCGCTTTACGATACCGCGGTGCAGGTGGTGCTGAAGGACCGCAAGGTCAGCACAAGCTACATCCAGCGCAAGCTTGGCATCGGCTACAACAAGGCGGCAAGGCTGGTCGAGCAGATGGAAGAGCAAGGGCTGGTCAGCCCGGCCAACCATGTCGGCAAGCGCGAGATTCTGGTGCCGGAGGGGTGAGGGTGCGGGGGGCAGCCCGAGACCGCCTGGCTATTCGTTGACCGCCTTTATTGTCTGCGCCATCCGCTCAATCGCCTGAGTCAATGCCCCCAATTCCCCGTCAAAGCTCGCAACCATCGCCCGCAGAAACCCGTCCGGGTCAATCCGGTCCTCGTCCATAGGGAACCCCGCGAGGTCCATCAGGATGCTCAAGAGCGTCAACTGGCACCGCCCGTTACCTTCGCGGAACGGATGGATCGCGTTCAACTCTGCGATGTAATGCGCCGCCCGCGACGCAAACGTCGCCGGGTTGTCCGCATCCATCAGGAAGTTCTCGGCAGCAAGTGCGGCGAACAGCTTATCCATCTCCCTGTCGATGTGGTCGGGGTAACAGAACCAGTTGCCACCCTTCGCTGTCCTGATCCGGCGCGGCTCACCCGCCCAGCCATAGACGTCCTGAAAAAAGTGATGATGAATCGCGCGATAGTGCGCGTAGTCAAGCGCGCCTTCTGGCAGTGGCTCTTCGGCGCGCGACAGGAACATCAGTTGTTCGAACTGATCCAGTTCGTCCTGATCAGTCAGGCCAGCCTTGTTCCGAAGGACTGTGGTGCCGGGATGGCAGAGCGGATCATCAACCGTGTCGTAGCGGCTCATTTGGCTCGCTTGGCGAGGAACTGGCCGGTAATCGCTTCGCGATAGGCGTCACCCTTCATCCCGCTCGAAAGTGTCAGAGCGGACGCTGCAAGGGATTTCTCGTTCAGCCTGACCCCTTCGACAAGCGCAAACTTCGTTGCCTTCGATGCCCCGATCTTGGACGGTATAAACCGTCCGCTCTTGGATTCCCGAGCAATATTGGAGCACTTTGCCATCACCGGAATCCTACAAAATTCGCCTGCGCATGTATATGCCAAACCTCAGGCATCGGTTGCCCCGTAGGTCGGTGCTGGTCCAGGCCCCCGACCTTCACCGGCGATCCCTGGGCCCCGGCAGCGGTTCCAGCAAGCGCGGTGGGTGCCAACTGTCGCTCAAAGCCTTGCCGGCAACCCCCGATTTCGCCGATATGACGAGATCGGCCCGCCGCCCTCACCCCGCCCTTGCCTGGCGCTTCCTCTCATGCGGATCAAGAAACCGCTTGCGCATCCGCACGATCTTCGGCGTCACCTCGACCAGTTCGTCGTCCTGGACATAGGCGATGCATTCCTCGAGGCTCATCCTGACCGGCGTGGTCAGGCGCACCGCCTCGTCGGTGCCGGACGCCCGGACGTTGGTCAGCTTCTTGCCCTTCAGCGGGTTCACTTCCAGATCGTTGTCGCGGCTGTGCTCGCCGATGATCATCCCCTCGTAGACCTGTTCCTGCGCGCCGATGAACAGACGCCCGCGCTCCTCGAGGTTCCACAGCGCATAGGCCACCGAGACGCCGTTTTCCATCGAGATCAGCACGCCGACCCGGCGGCCCTCGATCGGGCCCTTGTGCGGCGCCCAGCCGTGGAAGATGCGGTTGAGGACACCGGTGCCGCGGGTGTCGGTCAGGAACTGACCGTGATAGCCGATCAACCCGCGCGACGGCACATGGGCGACGATCCTTGTCTTGCCGACGCCGGCCGGCTTCATCTCGACCAGATCACCCTTGCGCTGACCGGTCAGCTTGTCGATCACCACGCCGGAATACTCGTCATCGACATCGACGATGACCTCTTCGATCGGCTCCAGCCGCTGGCCGTCTTCCTCGCGGAAGATGACGCGCGGGCGCGAGATCGACAATTCGAAGCCTTCGCGGCGCATGTTCTCGATCAGGACCCCCATCTGCAATTCGCCGCGCCCCGAGACGACGAAGGCCTCGCCGCCCGGGGTGTCCTCGATCTTGATCGCGACGTTGCTCTCGGCTTCCTTCATCAGCCGTTCGCGGATGACGCGGGACTGCACCTTCGGTCCGTCACGCCCGGCAAGCGGGCTGTCGTTGATGCCGAAGGTGATCGAGATGGTCGGCGGGTCGATCGGCTGGGCGGGCAGCGGCACGTCGATGGAAGGATCGCAGAGCGTGTCGGCGACGGTTGCCTTGGTCATCCCGGCGATAGTGACGATGTCGCCGGCCTCGGCCATCTCGATCGGGGCCTGCGACAGGCCGCGGAAGGCCATGATCCGGGTGACGCGGAACTGCTCGATCCGCTCGCCCTTGCGGCTGAGCGCCTTGACCTGCTCGCCGACCTTCAGGCGGCCGGCCTCGACCCTGCCGGTCAGAATGCGGCCGATGAACGGATCGGCCGACAGCGTGGTGGCCAGCATCCGGAACGGCTTGTCGGCGTCGGCAATCTGGCGGGGCGCCGGGACATGGGCGACGATCAGGTCGAAAAGCGCGTTCAGGTCCTTGCGCGGCCCGTCCAGCGCCACATCCGCCCAGCCCGAGCGGCCCGAGGCGTAAAGATGCGGGAAATCAAGCTGATCGTCATCGGCGCCGAGGTTGGCGAAAAGGTCGAAGACCTCGTTCAGCGCGCGGTCGGGCTCGGCATCGGGCTTGTCGACCTTGTTCAGCACCACGATCGGGCGCAGGCCCAGCGCCAGCGCCTTCGAGGTGACGAACTTGGTTTGCGGCATCGGCCCCTCGGCGGCATCGACCAGAAGGACGACGCCATCGACCATCGACAGGATCCGTTCGACCTCGCCGCCGAAATCGGCGTGGCCGGGGGTGTCGACGATGTTGATGCGCACACCGTCATGTTCGACGGATGTGCATTTGGCCAGGATGGTGATGCCGCGCTCGCGCTCGATGTCGTTGCTGTCCATCGCGCGTTCGGTCGTCGCCTGGTTCTCGCGGTAGGTGCCGGACTGCTTGAGAAGTTCGTCGACCAGCGTGGTCTTGCCGTGGTCGACATGCGCGATGATCGCGATATTGCGAAGGTCCATGGGATCCGCCATTTCCTGAGGTTGCCGGCGCGATAAAGGAAATCACGCCCCTTGGCCAGAGCCAAAGCGGGTCCAGGGCGGCCGGGGCGGGCTCAACCGGCCAGGGCGGCGGCGATCAGGCCAAGCGCGTGATCGCGGCTGGCGCGGCGGACCCGGGCGCGGCCGATGGCGCCGAAGTCGCGGGTTTCGGAGCCTGTCGGGCGGCCTTCGGCGGCGATGGCGAAGCAGACCCGGCCCTCTGGCTTGAAGGCCGAGCCGCCCGGTCCGGCGATGCCGGTGACGGCGACGGCCAGTGTGGCACCGGTCCGGGTGCGCGCACCTTCGGCCATCTCTTGCGCCACCGCTTCGCTGACCGCGCCATGGGCGGCGAGGGTCGCGGCCTTGACGCCGAGAAGCTGTTGCTTGGCGTCATCGGAATAGCTGACAAGGCCGGCCCGGAACACCGCCGAGGCGCCGGGGACCGCGGTGATCGCCGCCGCGACCATGCCGCCGGTGCAGCTTTCGGCGGTGGCGACGGTGATGCCGGCAGCGCGCGCGCGGGCGACGATGCGGCGGGCGAGGGCGGCTGGGGCGGCGGGGGCAGCCGGCGGCATCGGTTCAGGCCCCCATCAGCCCATGCGCGACGCCGGCCGCGACCAGGGTGGCGAGCCCGGCGAAAAGCCCGGCCCAGAGGTCATCCTCCATCGTGCCGGCGGCATCGCCACGCCGGTCGGCGCGCCCGGCCGGGCCCGGTTTCCAGATGTCGAAGAGCCGGAAGAAGAGGAAGGCCGCGACCCAGCCCGGCCAGGCGGCCAGCCACCAGTCCTCCATCCCGCGCGACCAGAAGGCGGCGGCGGGGAAAAGCAGCGCCAGCCACTGGCCGGCCACCTCGTCGATGACAATCTCGGACGGATCCTTGTCAGGCTGGCCCGCCGTGGCGCGCGCCACCGCCCAGAAGCCGAGCGCGGTGACCGCGACCGTGGCCAGCACCAGGGCGGCAAAGCCGAAGGTGTGGTCGATGGCGAGGCCGGCCGCCACCGCGACGGCCGAGCCCCAGGTGCCGGGGGCCGGGCGCAGAAGGCCGATGCCGAAGAGCGTGGCAATGAGGCGTGGCAGGGTCATGGCTTCACCAGGGTCATGGCTTCACCAGGGTGACGGTGGCCAGTGCGGCGATCCCCTCGCCGCGGCCGGTGAAGCCGAGCCGTTCCGAAGTGGTCGCCTTGACGCTGACGCGGCCCGCGTCGATGCCGAGGATGCGGGCCAGTTCGCCCTGCATGGCGCCGGCATGCGGGCCGATCTTCGGCGCCTCGCAGATCAGCGTCACATCGGCGTTCGACAGCCGGTAGCCGCGGTCCCGCGCCAGCCCGGCGGCATGGTCGAGAAAGATCGCGCTGGCCGCGCCACGCCATTTCGGGTCCGAGGGCGGGAAATGCCGGCCGATGTCGCCCGCCGCCAGCGCGCCATAGACCGCGTCGGTCAGCGCATGCATGCCGACATCGGCATCCGAATGGCCGAGCAGTGCGCGATCATGCGAAAGGCGCACCCCGCAGAGCATGACATGGTCGCCCTCGGTGAAGGCATGAACGTCGAAGCCCTGGCCGCTGCGGATATCCATGCCCCCTCCCGCGATCCGTTCGGCGCGGGCGAAATCGTCCGGCCAGGTGATCTTGATGTTGTCCTCCTCGCCCTCGACGGTCGCCACGTCAAGCCCCGCCGCCAGCGCCACGGCGACATCGTCGGCGGCATCGCCCGGATGGGCGCGGTGGGCGGCAAGGATCGCGCCGAGGTGAAAGCCCTGCGGGGTCTGCGCCCGCATCAGCCCGGCGCGGTTCTGCAACCCCGCGACCCGGCCGGCCTCGGCGCGCCAGAGCGCGTCCGAGACCGCCAGCGCAGGGGCGGCGGCGGGCGCGTCATCAAGGGCGGCCAGAACCCGGCCGATCAGCGCGGGGCTGGCGAAGGGGCGGGCACCGTCATGGATCAGGACCCGCGTGACCGGCGCGCCGTCAAGGGTTTCAAGCGCATTCCGGACCGATTGCGCCCGGCTCTCGCCGCCGGCGACCAGCGTCACCGCACCGCCAAAGGTGGCAATCCCCTGCGCCATGTCCTCGGGATGCAGCACCACCAGGATGCGCCCGACCCCGGCGAAGGCGGCGACGCTGCGCACCAGCACCGGCAGGCCGGCGATCTCGCGCCATTGTTTGGCGGTGTCGCCGCCGGCCCGCGTGCCGCGCCCGGCCGCGACGATGATCACGGCGGTCTCGGCATCGCTCGGCGCGGTCGGGATCACGGGGTTCGTCAACGGCGGGCGTCTCCATCGGCCATGATCACCTCTAGGCGAGAGCCGCGCGGCTGACAATGCCGTGGAATGGCGCATCCGGTCGGGCGGGATGCCCAAATTTCAAGCATATGCGGATTTCGGCCGCTTGTCCGGCGGCCGGTGATTGTGATTCCGGGGTCGAAGGTCTAGTCAGGAGGACGTGTTGCACAAGGATTAGGCATTTGCCCGTTCAACTGGCGGATATCAGGCTTGACCCGCCGGTGTTCCTCGCACCGATGGCGGGGATCACCGATCTGCCGTTCCGCCGGCTGGTCGCCGGTTTCGGCGCCGGGCTGGTGGTGTCGGAGATGGTGGCGAGCGGCGAGATGGTGACGGCGCGGCCCTCGGCCCGGGCCCGGGCCGAGAGCGATCTGGGGCTGATCGAGGGCTGCTGTGCGGTGCAGTTGGCCGGGCGCGAGGCGCGGCCGATGGCCGAGGCGGCGCGGCTGGTCGCCGACATGGGCGCGCGGATCATCGACATCAACATGGGCTGCCCGGCGCGCAAGGTCACCGGCGGGCTGTCCGGCTCGGCGCTGATGCGCGACCCTGATCACGCGCTCAGACTGATCGAGGCGGTGGTCGGCGCGACCGATCTGCCGGTGACGCTGAAATGCCGGCTGGGCTGGGACGAGGATTGCCTGAACGCCGCCGATCTGGCGCGCCGGGCCGAGGCGGCGGGGATCGCGATGATCACCGTGCATGGCCGCACCCGGCAGCAGTTCTATGCCGGGCGCGCCGACTGGGCGGCGATCGCGGCGGTCAGGGACGCGGTGACGATCCCGGTCATCGCCAATGGCGACATCACCGATGTCGCCTCGGCGCGGGCCGCGCTGGCGGCTTCGGGGGCGGACGGGGTGATGGTCGGGCGGGGGGCGCGCGGCGCGCCCTGGGCCAGTTCGGTCAATATCCGCGCGGCCCCCGGAAAACCGCCCGCCCGCACGCCGCCCGCGCGCCGCACCTTCTGGATGGCCCAGGAAAGGCTGGCCTCGACGGGCGTCGTGGTGGTGTCGATGTCATGGCCGTAAAGGCACA
>PHEC01000033.1 GCA_002841115.1 Alphaproteobacteria bacterium HGW-Alphaproteobacteria-6
CGTTCATTCGCATTCACGCGACCCACTCTAACCTTCTGATTTCGCATGTCCGAATAGCGCAAAACCGGTTCCCACTTTTGCGCGACATGCTCTAGCAGGTTGCTGAAAAAGTCACGCGTCCAGCCGTTTCCAGCCACCAGATCGGAAATCCGTTCCGCGCCACGCTCCCCACAAGCCCGGGCCCGGGCGACCAGCCCGGGCCGCGCCCGACCCTCCCCCCGGGAGGGCGCATTGCAATGGCGCAGATTGCTCGACGGCTGGAATGGCCTGGCCGCCATAAAGCATCGCAGCCCCGGCGTGGCAAAGCGCCCCCCCAGGGTCGGGCGCGTCCCTCGGCGCCAGGATCAGATGGCACGACCGGAAAAGTTTCCTCGCCAGACACCGCCCGAACTCCTTTTTCAGCAGCCCCTCAGATTGCGGTATAGCCGCCATCCGCCGTCAGGACGGTGCCGGTGATGTAGCTGGCCGCGTCCGAAGCCAGGAATGCCACCGCCAGCGCAATCTCGCGCGGGTCGGCCAGCCGTCCCATCGGGATGCCGCGCAACCAGGTGTCGAACCATTCGGGCTTCGAGCGGCCCAGCAGCGTCAACTCGGTCGCGGTATAGCCGGGCGCGACCGCGTTCACCCGAACCTTTCCCGCCCATTCCACCGCCAGCGATCGGGTCAAGAGGTTCACCCCGGCCTTGGCCGCGTTGTAGGCGGCCTGCGGTTGCGGATGCACCGCCACCTCGCCGCAGATCGAACTGATGTTGACCACCGATCCCGCGCCCGCCGCCACCATGTGCCGCCCGAAGGCGCGCGCGGTGTGAAAGACCCCGTGCAGGTTGACCTCGATCACCCGCCGCCAGTCGGCCAGATTGACCTCGAGCGCCGGCGCGTTCTGCACGATGCCGGCGTTGTTGACCAGAATCGCCGGCGCGCCATGGTCGCGCGCCAGCCCGGCGGCGGCGGCCTCGGCCGCCTCGGCATCGGTCACGTCAAGCGCCAGCGCCACGCCGTTCAGCGTCGCGGCAAGCGCCGTTGCCGCCGCCAGGTTGCGGTCGGCGATCACCACCCTGGCGCCGCCCTCGGCCAGCACCTCGGCAATCGCGCGGCCAATGCCCGCGGCAC
This sequence comes from Alphaproteobacteria bacterium HGW-Alphaproteobacteria-6, assembly GCA_002841115.1. Classification (GTDB taxonomy): domain Bacteria; phylum Pseudomonadota; class Alphaproteobacteria; order Rhodobacterales; family Rhodobacteraceae; genus Albidovulum. The sequence goes on from PHEC01000033.1 coordinate 1,111, forward strand.
CGCCGGTGACCACCGCCAGCCGTCCGGTCAGATCGAATTCGCGGATCATCCAAGCACCCCCTTCAAGGCCGGATAGAGCGCGCGGTAGCGCTGGAATATCTCGTCATAGCGCGCCACGTTTTCGGGCCGCGGATCGATGCTGGTGCCGGGACGGACCATGGCGCTGATCCCGTCGTCGATGCTGGCAAAGCGGCCCGCGCCATGTGCGGCCAGAACCGCGGACCCGGTCGACGGCGCATCGGCCGAGGCCGGAATCCGCACCGGCAGGCCGGCGGTATCGGCGTGGATCTGCATCCACAGGCGCGAGGCCGTGGCCCCGCCGCCGACCGTGATCTCGGTCGAGGCATAGCCGCCCGCCCTGAACGCCTCCAGGATCGCGCGGGTGCCGAAACCGATGCCTTCCATGATCGCGCGAAACACATGATGCGGCTCGTGCGCCAGGGTCAGGCCGATGATCGCGCCGCGCGACAAAGGGTCGGTATAGGGCGTGCGATTGCCCTGGAAATGGTCCTGCACGATCAGACCGTCACTGCCGGGCGCCAGGGCCTCGGCCTTGCGGTTCAGCGCGTCGAGGTCCAGCGAGCCGCCGCAAAAGCGCCGTAGCCAGTTGATGATCGACCCGGTCGAGGTCTGGCCGCCCTCGACGATCCAGCGGCCGGGATAGACGATGTCGGGATAGGCGCCCCAGACCCCCGGCGCATGCAGGGGCGCCTCGGTGACGCCGAACTGCAGATGCGACGATCCGGTGATCAGCGCCAGTTGCCCGGGCTGCGCCACGCCCAGCCCGATCATCCCGATCAGCGCATCGGCCCCGCCCTGCACCACCTTGACCGAAGGCCTCAGCCCCAGCGCATGGGCGGCGGCAACGGTCAGCGTGCCCACCACCTCGCCCGGCGGCACCACGCGGGCGGGCCATTTGCCGGCCAGATCCTCGATCCCCAGCGCCCGCAGGATGCCCAGCGCCCAGCCGCCGTCGCGGCTGGAATAATGCCAGCGCAGGCCGGCGTTATCGAGGCTGGCACAACGCTCGCCGGTCAGCCGCAGGGTCAGGAAATCCTGGTATTCGCAGATCGTCTCGGCCGCGTCATAGACCCAGGGTTCGTTGCGCTTCAGCCACAGCGCCTTGGGGATCATCCATTCCGCCGAAACCGGCCCCTTGCCCGCGCCGTTGATCGCCAGCGCCTTGTCGCCGGTGGCCAGCACCGCATCCGCTTCGGCATGGGCGCGCACATCCATCCACATCAGGGCCGGGCGCAGGGCGCGGCCATCCTTGTCCAGCGCGACCACGGTGCAACAGGTGGTGGCAAAGCACATCGCCTCGACCTCGGCCGCATCGATGCCGGCATCGGCAATCGCCCCGGCGGTTGCGGCCACCAGCGCCTGCCACCAGTCCTCGGGGCTCTGCTCCGCCCGCGCGCCGGGAGAAAAGCGGGTTCCGTAAGGCACCGCCTGTTGCCCCAGGCAGCGCCCGGTCAGGTCATGGATGCGGGCCCGCAGGCTTTCGGTGCCGCCATCGGCGGTCAGGTAATAGGCCATATCTCCCTCCCTCGGCGCGCCCGTCCTGCGCGCGTCCCGTCAAGCCGGCGCCCGAAGGTTTTCCGGCGCTTTGCCTGCATGCCTGATGGCCGGGCCGCCGCCCATTTCCACCGCCACCTCCAGCGCCTCGATGGCGTCAGCCATCGGCGCCTCCCTTCAGAATCAGATCGACCACCTCGCGCGGGACATCCCATTGCGGCATGTGGCCGGCCGGCAGGAAATGTGCCGCCACCTGCGGCGGCAGGTTCAGCGCATCACTGGCAGGGACCACCTGATCCTCGGTGCCGAACAGCGCCATGACCGGGGTCTGCGCGGCAAGAAGGGCAAGCGGGCGCAGGATGTCGATCCGCTGGCGGCCGTCGGCAGAGGCAAGCGTCCGGGCCAGGTCGACCAGACGCCCCCGCGCCATCTCTGCCGCAAGCTGCGCCAGCGCCGGCTCCGACAGCGCGCCGCCCTTCGGGCCGAGCCGGCGCAGAAGATGCGCCACCTCGCCCGGGGTTTGCGCCGCGACCATACCCCGCAGGAAGCCGGCGTTGATCCCTGGCCCGCATCCGGCCGGAGCCAGCAGCACCACGCGCCCGACCCCCGGCCCCAGCCGCCCGGCCGCGGCGACGGCGACCGCGGCGCCAAGGCTGTGGCCGACCAGCGTCACCGGGCCGGACACTGTCCCGGCCAACCGGGTGACCGCCTCGACCAGCGGTTCCAGATCGGCCGCCTCAAGCGTGGTCGCGCCATGGCCCGGCAGATCGGGCACGACCGCGGTATGGCCGGCGCGGGTCAGGGCCGCCGTCAGGTGCGCCCAGGCGTTGCGGTCGCCGGTCAGGCCGTGGATCAGCAGATGCACCCGGCCCGAACCGCCCGCCACGGCATAGGCCAGCCGCCCCCCGGGCAGGTCCAGCCAGTTCGGATCGCCGGCGGCGGGCGCGCCGATGGCGCGCTCCACATCCGCCCGCTCGATCCGTCCGCGCCGGCCAGAACCAGTGATCCCGTCCAGCGCCACGCCGTTTGTGCGCGCGATGCGGCGGGCAAGCGGCGTGGCCCGAAGCGCACCGCCCTCGGCCCCCGCTGCGACCACGGCGACGGGCTGCGGCACCGCCGTTTCGATTTCCTCGACCGCCGCCTCGCCGTTCCCGGCCCAGTCGCCAACCGCCACCACCCGGGCCCGGGCGATCGGCTGACCGACGCCGACCCGGTCGCCCGGCCCGGCGATGACCTCGTCGATGACCCCGTCGCCGAGCGCCGGAAATTCCACCACCGTCTTGTCGGTCTCCAGTTCCAGAATCGGCTGGCCGCGCCTGAACGCCTCGCCCGGCGCCACCATCCAGCCGACGATCTGGCCCTCTTGCATGGTTTCGCCGAGGCGCGGCATGGTCAGGGTCAGGACGGTCATGCCGCGACCCGTCCCGAAACCATCCGCCGCGCGGTATCGGCAATCAGCCGCACCCCCGGAACCGAGCCGGCCTCGAGCGTCGGCGAAACCGAGATCGGGATATCCTCGCCCGCGACGCGAACCACCGGGTCTTCGAGGAAATCGAAGCATTCCTCGCTGATCCGCGCCGACAGTTCGGCCGCCACGCCGGCGGTCATCGCGCCTTCCGACACCACCATCGCGCGGCCCACCCTTTCGACATGCTCGCGGATCGGCTCGAAATCCAGCGGGTTCAGGGTGCGCAGGTCGATGACGGTGGCCTCGATCCCCTCGGCGGCCAGCTTTCCGGCCGCATCCATCACATGATGCAACTGCCGCGAATAGGTGACGATCACCAGATCCTTGCCGGTGCGCCGCACCGCCGACCGGCCCCAGGGCAGCGGCGGGACATCCAGGTCGACCGTCTCCTTCATCGTGTAAAGCGCCTTGTGCTCGATGAAGACCACCGGGTCGGGTCGGGTCAGCGCCTGGCGCAGGAGGTGATAGGCATCGGCCACCGTGGCCGGCATCGCCAGCCGCAGGCCGGGGGTGTGCATCACATAGGCCTCAAGGCTCTGGCTGTGCTGGGCGCCGGCCGACCGCCCGGTGCCGCCCTGCGTGCGAAGCACCATCGGCACGCCGATCTGGCCGCCGAACATGTAGCGGATCTTGGCGGCCTGATTGCCCAGCTGATCCATCGTCATGCCGATGAAATCGACATACATCAGCTCGGCCACCGGTCGCAGCCCGGCCATCGCCGCGCCCACCGCGGCGCCGACGATCGCCGGCTCGGAGATCGGGGTGTCGATCACCCGTTCGGCCCCGAACTCCTTGATCAGGTCCTTCGTCACCGCATAGGCGCCGCCATAGCGCCCGACCTCTTCGCCGATGATCACCACATCGGGGTTTTCGCGCATCGCATTGATCAGCGCCTGACGCAGCGCGTCGCGGTAGGTGAGTTCCTGAAGTGCCATTGCGCAGTCTCCTCAGTCGCGGGCCAGAACGCGGTCGATGCGGGCGCGCACCGGCTCGGGCTCGGGTTCCTCGGGGGCGTAGACATCGCGGAACATCGACGACAGCGGCGGTTCCTTCTGCGCGATGGTGAAGTCGATGGCGGCATCCATCTCGGCATCGATCTCGCTGTCCAGCGCTGCCAGGTCGGTCTCGGCGGCCAGGCCGCGTTGCAACAGCAGGGCGCGGGCATGGGCAACCGGATCCTTCCGGCGACCGGCTTCTTCCTCGGCGGTATCGCGGTAGGGCGACTTGTCCTTGCGGGCATGGCCGTAGAACCGATAGCAATCGACAGCCAGAAACGCCGGCTGGCCGCGCCGCGCCCCGGCCACCAGCCGGGCGGCGGCTTCGGCCACCGCTTCCACATCCAGCCCGTCAACGGTTTCCCCCGCCAGGCCGAAGGCCAGCGCGCGTTCATGCAGGCGCGGGTTGGCGGTGGCCTGATCGATGCGCGTGCCCATGCCGTACTGGTTGTTGATGCAGACGAACAGGCACGGCAGCCGCCAGAGCGCGGCCATGTTCATGCTTTCATAAAGAATGCCCTGCCCGGTAGCCCCGTCGCCGAAGAACGCCGCCGAAATCCTGCCCGAGCCGAAGTGGCGCGCCGCCAGACCCGCGCCGACCACCGCCGCAATGCCGCCGCCGACGATCGCATTGGCCCCGAGATGGCCCAGCCCCATGTCGGCGATATGCATCGAGCCGCCCTTGCCGTGGCAATACCCCGCCTCCTTGCCGCCGATCTCGGCCATCATCCGCGCCGGGTCGGCGCCGCGGGCCAGAAAGATGCCGTGGCCGCGGTGATGGGTGGTGAAGGTGTCGCCCCCCTCCATCGCGGCACAGACCCCGGCCGCGGCGCTTTCCTCGCCGATCGACAGGTGCAGCATCGAGCCGGCCGACTGGCCGCGCACGAAAAGCTCTCCCACCCGCTCCTCGAAGCTGCGGATGCGCCGCATCACCCGGTAATGCCGGGGAAGCGCCGAGTTCGGCCTTGCGGCCGGGTGACGACCCTCGGGTTTGGTCATCCCTGACTCCGATCATTCACAGAAGGTTGAGCTTCGTGCTGCGCGATACGACCGCGACAGCGACGAGAATGATGAGGCCCTTCACGATGGACTGGATGTAGGTGTCCATGCCCATCAGGTTCAGGCCGTTGTTGATGGTACCGATGAACAGCGCCCCGCAGAAGGTGCCCGGCACGGTGGCGGTGCCGGGGCGCAGCATGGTCATGCCGATGAAGACCGTGGCCAGCCCGTCCAGCAGATAGCGCTCGCCGGCATTCGGCTGGCCCGAGCCAAGCCTTGCGGCCAGCAACGTGCCGGCGATCGCGGCGAAAAGGGCACAGACCACCAGCGCCGCCGCGCGGTAGCGGCGCACCTGCACGCCGGACAGTTCGGCAGCCTTCTGGTTGCCGCCGACCGCGTAGATGTAGCGGCCGAAGATCGTGCGCTCCATCACGAACCAGGCCAGCAGCACCGCGCCCAGCATGAACCAGGCCAGCAGGGGAATGCCAAGGACGCGGCCCTGACCCAGCCACAGATAGCTGTCGGGCAGGCCGCCATAGATTGCCCGGCCACCGGTCATCAGAAAATTGATGCCGAACAGGATCGACCCCATCGCCAGCGTCGCGATCAGCGACGGGATGCCGACGACGGTCACCAGAAAGGCGTTCACCCCGCCGACCGCCAGACCGGCGCCCAGCCCGGCCAGCAGGGCCAGCGGCAAGGGCGTGCCCGCGACCAGCAGCAAGGGCACCAGCACGCCCGCCATCCCGACGGTAAAGCCGACCGACAGGTCCATCTCGCGCGCCGCAAGGCCGAAGGTCAGCCCCGCGCCGACGATGGTCAGCATCGATATCTGCTGCGCGATGTTCATCAGGTTCTGCGCGGTCAGGAAGCGATCCACCCCGATGCTGAAACCGGCGAACATCAGGACCAGCACGACCAGCGTGCTGTAGCGTTGCAAGTAATCCTTGCGGACGACCCCCAGCACCTTGTCGTGGCGGCTTTCAGCCAGGCTCTCGCTCATGCTGCGGTTCCTGAAATGGCGGCGATGAAGCTGCTTTCCGAGAATGCGCCGCCGCGGATCTCGGCGCCCGGCCGCTGGTTGGCGAAGGGGATGACACGATGCGCCACGGATTCGATTTCCAGAAGGTCGGACGAGGCGATGACGATCCCCATCCCGGCTGCGGCCAGACGGCGCATCTCGGCATAGATCTCGCCCTTGGCGCCGATATCGACGCCTTCGCTCGGCTCGACGAAGATCATCACCCGATAGCGGCCTTCGGCGCCGTAAAGCCATTTGCCGATCGAGATCTTCTGCTTGTTGCCGCCGGACAGCTCTTTCAGCATCTGCCCGGAGGACTGCGCCTTGACGGTCATCAGCCGCAGCACGCGGCCGGCCTCGGCCTCTTCGCGGCGCGGCGACAGGACGCCGCAACCAAGGCTGCCGTGCTGCGGATGCACCATGGCGAGGTTCTCGCGCAGCGTCCAGTCACCGATCAGGGCGTTTTCCATGCGGTGATCCGGCACCAGCGCGATGCCGGCGGCCTGCATCCGGTGCGGCGACCCCGGCCTGACCGGGCGGCCTGCCACCTCAAGCGCCGCGCATTTCACGCCGGCGCCGTTGTGCAACGAGCGGGCGAAACCGAAGTGCCCGGCGCCGGTCAGGCCGATCAGCCCGACGATCTCGCCCGCGCGCAGGGTGAAGTCCGGCACCTGCACCGCACCCACCGACCAGTCGCGCAGACGCAGCACCACCGGGCCATGCGCCGCGGCGATATCGGCGGTCTTCAGCCGCGCGCCCCCGGCGCGGCGCAGCATCAGCGCGACCATCTCATCCTCCGACAGGTCGGACGCCGGCCTAGTGCAGATGTGGCGGCCATCGCGCAGCACCGTGACGGTATCGGACAGGGCGCTGATCTCGCTGAGGAAATGGCTGACCAGCACGACGCCCACACCGCGCCCGGGCAGGCTGCGGATGATCTGCCAGAGCTGCTGCTTTTCCTGCGCGGGCAAGGTGGCCGTCGGCTCGTCAAGGATGACGATCCGCGGGCTTCCCCGCAGGGCGCGGACAATCTCGATCACCTTGCGGTCGGCCATCGGCAGGTCGCCGACCGGGCGGGACAGGTCGATCCTCAGCTTCGGAAACCATGTCTGCATCAGTGCCGTCGCCTGCTGGCGCAACGCCCGGGCGCGGATCAGCACCCCGCCCAGGCGCGGCTCATGGCCGAGCAGGATGTTCTCGGCCCCGTTCAGCCCGGGCACCAGGCTGCCCTCCTGGCTGACATGGGCGATGCCCTGGGTCAGCGCCCCGTGCGGCGACCCGAGGCGCACCGGCCGGCCGCCGATCTCGATCCGGCCGCGGGTCGGTTGCAGACTGCCACCCAGCACGTTGACCAGTGTCGACTTGCCGGCGCCGTTCTCGCCGACAAGGCCATGCACTTCGTCGCCGCGAAAGCCGACGCTGACGCCATCCAGCGCCCGGGTGCCGGGGAACTGCACGACGATGTCGGTCAGGCGAATGTCCATGCTGTCCCTGTTCAGGTGCAGAAAGGTGATGCCGGGGCAAGGGTGCAGGCCCCGCGGCAGGGGGGGCGCCCCCCTCCCCGCCGCCCTGGCCCCGGCAGGGTCGGCTTACATGAAGTCCTTGCAGTTCTGCTTGGTGATCAGCGGCGCGTCCATGTAGACGATGGCGCTGGGGATCACCTCGGCGGCGGGCTTGCCATCGACGACGATGGCCTCGATCCACGCACCGACCTGCGCGCCCATCTTCTCGAAGGGCTGCCCGACGGTGGCGATCATCTGGCTGTCCGGCTTGCAGACTTCGGCAATCGCCTGCGGGTGGCCGTCGATGCCGATCACCTTGACATCGCTCAGGCCGGCCGCATTCAGCACATTGACCACTGCCTGGGCCGGTTCATCCCAGGGCGCCCAGACGGCATCGATCTCGCCGCCGAAGCGGGCCGAGAAGTCTTCCATCGTGCGGTTGGTGTCCTCGAAGAAGGCGGTATAGTCGATGTTGTGCTCGGCCAGAACCTTGACGCCCGGATATTCCTTCAGCGCCACTTCCATCACGTCGCCGCGCTTGCGGGTGCCGTGGTGTTCGGCCATCCGGAAGAACACGATGTTGCCCGAGCCCTTGAGCTGGTCAAGCAGATAGATCGACACGTCGGAGGACATCGCCCAGTTGTTGGTGGTCACGTCCACCACAACCCCGTCCACATAACCCGAATCGATGGCAAAGACCGGGATGCCGGCCGCCCTGGCCGCGCCCAGGGCCGCGGCGCTGGCGCGCAGGTCGGCCATGGTGACGATGATGGCGCCGACGCCGCGGCTGGCCGCATCCTGGATGTTCGATGCCGTCGCCTCGCCCGAGCCGCCGCTGTCAAGGAAGCTGACGTTCCAGTCGGACTTGCCGGTTTCGGCGATCCAGGCCTCGAAGCCGGCCTTGGTGCGCTGGTCCGACTGTGCGGCGGCGTTCGAGTTGATCATCACGATATCAAGCGCCTGCACTGCACCGGCGCCGCCGAACACGGCAGCGATCGAGCATGCGGCTGCGATACCGGAAATCCGGTTTTTCATGTGCAAATCCTCCCTGAGCCAGTTATCCGGACAACAGGCGCCGCTGGTCCGGTGCTGGGCTGAGCCACGCCGGTCCTCTTCCGGCAGGGTCAGGCTGAACCGGGCCATTACAATTGTCAATATTAAATACATTTGCAATTGTGGGCGAACAAGGAGAGGCAGGGCGATGCGCTGGAACGGGACGGAACCGGTTGAGGATGACGTGCTCATGGCCCGTGCGGCCTGGCTTTACTACGTCGGCGGGCTGAATCAGGAAGCGACGGCGAAACGCCTGAACACCACCCGGGCGCGGGTCAACAAGATGCTGTCCGACGCCCGCGAGACCGGCCTGGTCAGCATAACGATCAACCCTGCAAACGTCGGCCTGCTGCCGGTGGAAGAGTTGATTCGAACCCGCTACGGCCTTGATTTCTGCATCTGTACGCCGGCCCTCGGCCCCGATCCGGGCGACGGGTCCGCGGCGGTTCTGGCGCCCTTCGCCTTTCGCGCGGTCGGCGCGGCGGCGGCAGCCCATCTGCGCCGCCACCTCTCGGAAGAGCCGAACGCCGTGATCGGCACCGGTTGGGGCCGCACGCTTGAACAGATGACGCTGCAGATGGCCGGTGTGTCCGCCCCCGGCGCGCGCTTCATCAGCCTGATGGGTTCGCTGACCGCGAATTCCGCCTACAACCCGTTCGAGGTGGTGCATTCGCTGGCGCGCAGCACCCGGGGCGAGGGCTTCTTTCTTCCCGCCCCGTTCATCGCCGACACGCCCGAGGCGCGCGCGGTGCTGATCGCGCAGCAATCGGTGCAACATGCGATGGCGCTGGGTCGATCGGCGACGATGGCCTACATTTCCCTTGGTGAATTGCGCGAAGGCTCGCTGTTGCGCGAACAGGGCATGATCACCGCCGCCGAGATGGCGGACCTGCGCGCCCTCGGGGCGGTGGGCGACACCAACGGGCTGTTCTTCGACATTCAGGGCCGGGCGGTCGCCCATCCCCTGAACCTGCGCACCATCGCGCTCGGGCTTGAGGATCTGCGCAAGATCTCCACGGTGGCGCTGGTTGCCGGGCGCAGCAAGCTGTCGGCGACCCGCGGCTTTCTGGCCAGCGGAATCGCGCGCGGCCTGATCATCGACGGCGATACCGCAATCGAACTGGCCGACGCGCCGTAGGGCGCCTGCCGGCGGGGGTGCCCCGGGGACCAGAAGGCCTTCGGCAGCGGGCCGGCCGGCGATCAGTTCGCGCGCGGGTCGCCGTCGCCGACCACGGCCAGCCGCCGCTTCAGTTCGGCACCGGCACCAAGGACATGCGCCCTGAGCGCCGCGCAGGCGGGTTCGGCGTCGCGGGCGATGGCGGCCAGGGCAATCGCCTCATGCTCGGCCAGCGCGGCGCGGCCCGGCGGCGAGGCGGTCGGATAAAGCCGGTGATAACGCTCGGTCATGTTGTGCAGCACCGAACAGAACCCCAAGAGCACCGGCATCGCGCAACCGCGGATCAGGGTGCGGTGGAAATCGCCATGCGCGGCCTCCCAGGCCTCGTCCGGCTGCGGCCCCTCCCCCTCTGGTCCGGCCCTCTCTGGCCCGGCGGCCGCCCGGCCGAGAAGGTGCAGCGCCCGCATCACGTCGCTTTCCCAGTCCAGATCGCCGCGCCCGATGCTGGCACGCAACGCGATGACCTCGCATTCGGCGCGCAGTTCCGTCACCTCGTCGAGGTTCGCCATCGACACCGGCGCGACCCGGTAGCCGCGCTGATCCTCGAAGGTCACCAACCCGTCGGCGACCAGCCGCGCCACCGCCTCGCGCAGCGGGCTGATCGAGATGTCGTGGCGTTCGCGCAGCCGGTCGAGGTTGATCCGCGCCCCCGGCGCAAGCTCGCCGCGCAGGATGGCCTGGCGCAGGGTCGCCGAGATCCGGCTGGACAGGGTTTCCTTGCGGGGTGGCTCTGCCATCCTGGCCTCCGATCCGCGCTGGAGCATAAATGATGAACCGGCGCCAGACAATGCGAGGCTTGGAAAAATGGATGATTTCTGAAAAGCTGTCCATGACGGGAATCCGCAAAGGATAACCGCCGGTCCCGCCGCCGGAAGGTATCGTGATGTCGCTGTCGCTGTTCCAGACCACCCATGCCCGCCTGCGCGGCGACATCCTGTCCGGCAGGCTGGCCCCCGGCCAGCGGCTGCGGCTTGAGGATCTGCACGCCGGCTATGGCGCGTCGGTGCCGACCCTGCGCGAGGTACTGAACCGGCTGGCCTCGGAGGGGCTGGTGGTCAGCGAGGATCAGCGCGGCTTTGCCGTGGCGCCGATCTCTGCGGCGAACCTGCTGGAGCTGGCGGGTTTGCGCAAGCTGATCGAGGGGCACGCGCTGGAACTGTCGTTCCGGCGCGGCACGGTGGCCTGGGAAAGCGAGGTGGTGGCCGCGCATCACAAGCTGTCGCGGATCGAGAACCGGCTGATGGCCGGCGAGCCAGCCGACCGCGACGAGTGGAAGCGCTATGACTTCGGCTTTCACCAGACCCTGATCGCCGCCTGCGGGTCCGGCGAATTGCTGGCGATCCATCGCGCGGTCTTCGACAAGTATCTGCGCTATCAGATGATCTTCCTGACCTTCCGCGGCGCGATAGCCGCGAAGGAACACAAGGCGCTGCTCGAGGCTGCGCTGACGCGCGACATCGTGACCGCGCGGGCGGTGCTGGACCGTCATGTCGATGGCGGCGTGCAGCACGCGCTGGCAGCCCAGGGTGAGCCGGCGCACCAGCCTGTCAGGGCCGGTGAGTGATGACGCCGCGCACCCAGTCCTGATCCGGCCTCGCCCCGGTGAAGATCGCGAAGGCCTGCACGCCCTGGTGGAAATAGAGATCAAAGCCCGACAGGAAGGCGGCACCCAGCCGCTCGACCTGGGCACGAAACCGGGTGTGTTCCGGGGTGTAGACCGCATCGAAGGCCCAGCCCGGCGCCCCCCGGACCTGATCCGGCAGCGCCGACCCGGGCCGGCCCTCCATGCCGAGCGGCGTGCAGTTCACCACCCCGTCAAGGCCGGACAGGTCGGCGACCGCCCCGGCCCCGGCCGCGCCGGTCGTCACCGCGGGATACTGGCCGCGCAGCGCAGTCGCCAGCGCCGCCACCTTGGCCGGGTCGGTGTCGTGCAGCAGGATCGCGCGCGCCCCGAGATCGGCCAGGCCGAAGGCCACCGCCCTGCCGACGCCGCCGGTGCCGAGCAGCAGCACCCGGCCCGGCGACCGGTCGGCGAACTGCGCCCGGAACGCGGCGACAAAGCCGGTGCAGTCGGTGTTGTAGGCGCGCGGCCCGCCGGCTGCGAAACGCACCGTGTTGGCCGAGCCCATCGCCGCCACCACCGGATCGCCGGGCGGAACCAGCCGGGCGGCCTCTTCCTTGTAGGGATAGGTGACGTTGACGCCGTCGAACCCCGACCGGGCGCAATGCTCCAGCATCGTGGCAAAGCTCCTGTCGTGCTCGGCCGGGATCAGAAGATCATAGCTGGCATTGCCACCGACCGACAGCGCGCAGACCGCATGCAGCACCGGCGAGCGCGAGGCGACGATATTGCCGCCGATCAGGCCCAGCCGCCAGGTCCGGCCTGCCGGACCGTCCGCGCGCTCCGGGTCGGCAGGGGCGGGTGCGGTCATTGGTTGTATCCAAGCAGCCGGGGAAGAAAAAGCACGAGGTCGGGGAAGGCGACCAGCACCGCCAGCGCCACGAGCAGCACCGCCAGGAACGGCAGGACACCGCGGACGATCTCCCTGATCGGGATGCCGGTCACCGCGTTGATCACGAAGATCAGGATGCCGTAGGGCGGGGTGATCAGCCCGATCATCGTGTTGACCACGGCAAAGACGCCGAAGTGCACCAGATCGATGCCCAGCACCCGTGCCGTGGGAATGAACAAAGGCAGCACCACCAGAATGATCGTGCCGCCGTCAAGAAGCATCCCGAGCACCAGCAGCAGGATGTTGAACCCGATCAGGAATTCCACCTTGCCGACATCGCGCGCCGCCAGCCAGTCGGCCAGCGCGTCGGGGATCCGCTCGGTCGAGACGATATAGTTGAAGATCAGCGCCGAGCCGATGACGATGCCGACCGTCGCCGCCTGCCGGGCACTGTCGGAAAAGACACCCCAGAGGCCGCGCGGGCTGAGCTGACGGTAAAACAGCATCGACAGCACCAGCGCGTAAAGTGCGGCGATGGCGGCGGCCTCGGTCGGGGTGACGGCGCCGCCGTAGATGCCGCCCAGCAGGATCACCGGCAGCATCAGCACCGGAAATGCCCGCACCGTCAGCCCCGGAATCGCTTGCAGCGGCACCGGTTCCTGACGGATCATCTCGTTCCGGCCGGCCAGGGCATAGTTCATCGCCGCCAGGACCAGGGCCATCATCAGCCCGGGCAGCACGCCGGCCAGGAACAGATAGCCCACCGACTGATCCGAGATCAGCGCATACATCACCATCGGGATCGACGGCGGGATGATCGGCCCGATGGTGGCCGAGGCGGCGGTGATCCCGGCGGCATAGCCGCGCCTGTAGCGCCCGTCCCTGGTCATCAGCCCGATGATCATCTTGCCCGGACCCGCCGCATCGGCCACCGCCGATCCCGACATGCCGGCGAAGATCACCGAGACCGCGATGTTGACATGGCCCAGCCCACCGCGGAACCGCCCGACGATGGCATTGCAGAAATCCAGAAGCCGGTCCGAGATCGACCCGGCATTCATGATGTTGGCGGCGACGATGAACAGCGGCACCGCCAGCAGGATATAGCCGTCGTAGATCGACTGGATAAGCTGCTCGCCGGCCAGCGACAGGTCCGACCCGGTCAGCGCCAGATAGGCGATCGCGGCAACCAGCAGCGAATAGCCGATCGGCGTGCCGATCGCGGCGACCGCGAAGAGGACCGCAAGGCAGATCAGGAAGGCGGTGCTCATCGGGCTCTGCTCCGCGAATGGGGGGGGTCAGTCGAGCGGATGGTCGCGCTGGTCATGGCCCGGGTCATGGCCCCGGACGATCGCGACGACGCGCCAGGCGTAGCGCAGGATCAAGACCCCGCAGAACACCAGATAGATCGAGAATATCCAGATCAGCGGCACCCGCAGCACCGCGGATTTCTTGATCTTGTAGAAGGTCACATAATCCCAGCTGTCGGGCATCGCCGCCACCAGCGCCACCACGATCACCGCCGCCGACAGCAGCCCATAGATGCGGCGGGTGCCGGGGCGGGCATTCACCACCAGCACGTCGAAGCGGACATGATCCCTTTCGCGCAGAACGAAGGCGCAGGTGAACAGCACCAGCCACAGCCACAGCGTCAGCGTGACCTCGATCGTCCATCCGACCGAGATCGCGAAGATGTAGCGGGCGGCGATCTGAAAGAGGAAGGTGGCGAAGATGGCGGCGAGCATCGCCGCCGCCATCGCCTCGGCCGCCTTCGACAGGGCGGACAGGGCGCGCCCCATCCTACCTGGCCAGTTCGTTGATCCGGTCCAGCATGCCGGCCGGCCAGTCCTTGGCATAGTCCGAGGCCAGATAATCGGCCTGCACCTTGGCACGGAAGGCGGCGACATCGGGCTCATAGACGGTGATGCCCTTTTCGGTCAGGAACGCCACCCCGTCGGCCTCTTTCTGCAACTGCAGGTCGCGTGCATGATCGGCCGCGGCATCGGCGGCGGCCTGGACCGTGGCCTGCTGGTCGGCACTCAGCCCGTCCCAGACCGCTTTCGAGATGGTCAGGTAGTTCAGGTCGACCAGATGCGAGGTCAGGACGATCTGATCGGTGACCTCGTAGAATTTCGAATCGATCACCGTCGGCAGCGGGTTGTCCTGTCCGTCCACCGCCCCGGTCTGCAACGCGGTGTAAAGCTCGGAAAAGGCGATCGGCACCGGCGAGGCGCCCAGCGCAGCGCCGAGGAACTGCCACGAATCGGTTCCCGGCATCCGCAGCTTGACCCCGGCCAGATCGGCGGGGGTCACAACCTTCCGGTCGCCCTTCAGGTTCAGCTGGCGCTTGCCCAGATACATCACCGTCAGAAGCTTGACACCCAGATCGGCCTCGACCCGGGCCTTCAGCGGGTCCATTACCGGATCGTTGAAGACCGCGATCTGATGCTCGGCCGACTGGTGGACATAGCCCGCGGTCAGGATCGAGAATTCGGGAAAGAAGCTGGAAAATTCCTGGGCCGAGGCGATCGACATCTCGAGGTTGCCGCGGGCGATCGCCTCAAGCTCGGTGCCCTGCTTGAACAGCGTGCCGTTCCAGTGCGGCTCGAACTCGGCGAATTCGGCCACGCCGGGGCCGAACTTCTCGATCAGGCCGATGGCGCGGCTGTCGGTTTCGGTGTTCACCGAGGCCAGGCGCAGCTTGACCCTGTCCTGCGCAAGGGCGGCGCCCGCGCCGAGGATCATCGCGGTGGCCGCAACCGCCGAAAGCAAGGCGCGGCGCGTGGTGGTGCGTGTCATGGTTTCCTCCCTCTGACCGTGTCATCGCCAGCCCATCCCGCTGTCGATGGCGAAGTCTTGCAGAAATCAGGGCACATGTCCACGATGCATCTTATCTGTTCCAATTTCTACCATTTACAGTGATTGATATTATATAACGCAAATAATCGATTATTATGTGGATCCCGCCAGGACCGACCCTGACCGGAACCGCCCGGAACGACAAGCGCGGTTCGCCGCAGCCAGTGGAAATCAGGCGCCGCGAAAGGTCCAGGGTCATCAGTTGATCTCCGGTTCTGCTGTCGGCCCGCCGAAGTCGTGGCGGAGAAAGTCGAAGTCGCAGCCCTTGTCGGCCTGCTCGACATGCTTGCCGAACAGGTGGCCGTAGCCGCGCTCGTAACGCGGCGCCGGCGGCGCCCATCCGGCGCGGCGCCGGGCCAGTTCGGCCTCGGGCACCCGCATGTTCAGGCGGCGGGCGGGAATGTCGAGATCGACGATATCGCCGGTCGTGAGCAGCGCCAGCGGCCCGCCGACGAAGGATTCGGGCGCCACATGCAGCACGCAGGCCCCGAACGAGGTGCCCGACATCCGCGCATCCGACAGCCGCACCATGTCGCGGTGGCCCTGCTGCAAAAGCGCCTTCGGCATCGGGATCATCCCCCATTCCGGCATCCCCGGCCCGCCCTGCGGCCCGGCGTTCCTGAGCACAAGCACGGTGTCCGGGGTCATCGGATGATCGGGATCGTCGATGATCGCCTTCAACGCGCCGTAGCTGTCGGCGACCAGCGCCGGGCCGGAATGGACATGGAATTTCGGGTCGCAGGCGGCCGGCTTGATCACCGCGCCGTCGGGGGCAAGGTTGCCCTTCAGCACGGCAAGCGAGCCCTCGTGATAGACCGGGTTCGACAAGGGCCGGATCACGTCGTCGTTCCAGACCTGCACCGCATCCAGCCCCTCGGTCAAGGGCCGGCCGGTGACGGTGATCGCGCTGTCGTCCAGCTTTTCGCGGATCTGCTTCATCAGCGCGCGCAGGCCGCCGGCGTAATAGAAGTCCTCCATCAGGTAATCCTTGCCCGAGGGCCGGATATTGGCCACCACCGGGGTCGTCCGTCCGATCCGGTCAAGATCGTCCAGTGCAAGGGCCACCCCCGCCCGCCGCGCCATGGCGATCAGGTGGATGATCGCATTGGTCGAACATCCCGTCGCCATCGCCACGGTCACGGCATTGTCCACCGCGGGCCGGGTGATGATCCTGTCCGGGGTCAGGTCTTCCCAGACCATCTCGACGATGCGGCGGCCACATTCGGCGCTCATCCGCTGGTGATTGGCATCCGCCGCCGGGATCGACGAGGCCCCCGGCAGGGTCAGCCCCATCGCCTCGGCAATCGCGGTCATCGTGCTGGCGGTGCCCATGGTCATGCAGTGGCCGTAGCTGCGCGCGATGCCGCCCTCGATGCCCTGCCACTGTTCCTTGCTGATCGTCCCGGCGCGGCGTTCGTCCCAGTACTTGAACCCGTCGGTGCCGGACCCCAGTGTCTGCCCGGCGTAATGGCCGCGCAGCATCGGACCGGCGGGCAGGAAGACGAACGGCAGCCCCATGCTGACCGCGCCCATCACCAGGGCCGGCGTGGTCTTGTCGCAGCCACCCATCAGCACCGCCCCGTCGACCGGGTGCGAGCGCAAAAGCTCCTCGGTCTCCAGCGCCAGAAGGTTGCGGTAAAGCATTGTCGTCGGCTTGACGAAGGTCTCCGACAGCGACAGCGCCGGCAGTTCCATCGGAAACCCGCCCCTTTGCAGGATGCCGCGCTTGACCCAGTCGACCCGGTCCCTGAAATGCATGTGGCAGGGCTGGGCATCCGACCAGGTGTTGATCACCGCGATGATCGGCTTGCCTTCCCAGTCCTCGGGGCCGTAGCCCATCTGCATGGTGCGTGAGCGGTGCCCGAAACTGCGCAGATCATCCGGCGCCATCCAGCGCGCCGACCGCAGATCGCCGTATTGCTTTCTGGTCATTTCCTTATCCGATGCTCTTTGCCGGAACCGCCCAACCTTGTATAGTCCGTTGGCGTCCTTGTTGGCATAAGCCGAATTGTCGGCGGCGTCGATCACGCCCTTTTCCAGCGAGTGAGTGATTTGGCTGCGATAAAGCACCGCAGCCCCGGCGTGCCAAGGCGCCCCCCCAGGGTCGGGCGCGTCCCTCTCCGCCGGGTTCCACAAGGCGCATTTCCTGCGCGCCGAGCGGCCCGAATACATCCTCTGACCGGCCGGATCGGGGCGGCGCCCACATGATCCGCCGGCCCCCCTGTCAGCCGAGAACCCTGCGCACCGCGCGGCTGGTGGCCAACACCACCCGGTCGGCCTCGGCCGGGGTCAGGCACAGCGGCGGCGCAAAGCCGAGGATATCGCCCTGCGGCATGGCGCGGCCGATCACCCCCTCGTCCAGCAGCGCCGCGGCGATCGCCGGCCCGACCTTCCGCCCGGGATCGAAGAACCGGCGGTCGTCGCGGTCCTCGACAAATTCCACCGCCGCCATCAGCCCGTCGCCGCGCACCTCGCCGACATGGGCATGGCCGCCCAGCGCATCGGTCAGGGCGGCGCGGAAATGCGCCCCGGTCGTGGCCGCATTGCCGACCAGGCCGAGGTCGTCGATGAGCCGCAGGTTGGCGACCCCGGCCGCGGCGCAGATCGGATGGGCAGAATAGGTCCAGCCATGGCCGATCGCCCCGAACCGGTCCGACCCCTGCACCAGCACCTCCCACATCGCCTGCGAGACGATCGACCCCGACAGCGGCGCATAGGCCGAGGTCAGGCCCTTGGCGATGGTGATGAGATCCGGTTCCATCCCGTAATGGACCGATCCGAACATCGTGCCGAGGCGGCCGAAGCCGGTCACCACCTCGTCGGCGACCAGCAGGATGTCGTATTTCTTCAGCACCGCCTGGATCGCTGCCCAGTAGCCTTTCGGCGGCGGCACGATGCCGCCGGTGCCGAGGATCGGCTCGCCGATGAAGGCGGCGATGGTGTCCGGCCCCTCGGCAAGGATCATCGCTTCGAGTTTCGCCGCGCAATGCGCGCTGAAGTCCGCCTCGCTCTGGCTGCGATCCTCGCGGCGGAAGTAATAGGGCGCCTCGGTGTGCAGGATCGGGGCGCGCGGCAGGTCGAAATGGGCATGAAACAGTGCCAGCCCGGTCAGGCTGCCGGTCATCACGCCCGATCCGTGGTAGCCGCGCCAGCGGCTGATGATCTTCTTCTTCTCGGGCCGGCCGAGGATGTTGTTGTAATACCAGATCAGCTTGATGTTGGTCTCGTTGGCATCCGAACCCGAAAGGCCGAAGTAGACCCGGCTCATCTGCGCCGGCGCGCGCTCGATGATCATCCGCGCCAGCGTGATCGAGGCTTCGGTGCCGTGACCGACATAGGAATGGTAATAGGCCAGTTCGCGCGCCTGTTCGGCGATCGCCTCGGCGATCTCGCTGCGGCCATAGCCGACGTTCACGCAATAAAGCCCGGCGAAGGCGTCAAGGCTCTGCCGGCCTTCGGTATCGACGATGGTGCAGCCCTCGCCCCCGGCGATCACCCGGCGCGGGCTGTCGCCGCGGGCGTGCTGGCCCATATCTGTCGAGGGATGGAAGAAATGGTCGCGATCCCAGGCGTTCAGGTCGTTGTCGCGCCCGGCAAGGTCCCCGGCAAGATTGTCGTCACGCTCGGTCATCTGCGGTCCTTTCCTGGCCATCGGCCGCGGCCATGGTTGCCGGGGCGCCTGCCGGCCCACTGTCAGACTCGCACGGGGCAGCCAGAGAAAGAGACCAAAGCCGGCCGCCGCGATGGACCATCCTGCCCGGTCCGGGCCGGCGCGGCAGAGAGTTTCTCTGGCCGGGGGGGCCGCCGCCGGCGGCCTTCGGCCCGGCCCGGGGGCAAGGCGGTCGGGCGGCCTGACCGGCAGGACCGCCGTCAGCCGCCGGCGAACAGCGCCAGCGGCAGCGGCGCGTCCTCTTTCACCGTCCGGGTGACGATATAGGTGAAATAGCGGTCGATCCCGATCTCGGCCGCCAGCATCCGGTCGATCAGGCGCTGATAGGCGTCGATGTCGCGCGCCACCAGCTTGAGGATGTAATCCACCCCGCCGCCGACTGCCCAGCAGGCGAGGATATCCTCGATCCCGGCCACCGCGCGTTCGAAGCGATCGAAGTCGGCCTGACGGTGGCTGGCCAGCGTCACCTCCACCAGCACGGTGGCAAAGGCCGCCACCCGGCGCGGGGCGAGGCGGGCGTGATAGCCGGCGATGATGCCGGCCTGCTCCAGCTTGCGCAGCCGCAGCGCCTCGAGGATCCGTAGGTCGATGCTGTCAAGTTTCATGGCCTGGCCCTAGTTGCAGATGACCGGGTCAGATGGCGCAAAACCGCCGGAAAAGTCAAAGCGGATCGGGGCCGGTCCGGCAGCGACGGGGCTGGCACCGATAGCGGTCAGCGCAGGATCGGGCCGCGCTCGGTGCGGCCCAGCACCTCGGCACCGGACTGGGTGACGAGGACCGTATCGGACAGGAAGTCGTCGCCCCGCCCGGTGGCCATCAGCCAGGACAGGACATGAAAGCTCATCCCGGCCGCGATCACCATCCTTGATGCAGGTCCGAGGCCGACCACGGTATTGCCCCCGGTCCAGGACGGTGGCAGGCCGACCCCCACGGCATAGCCGCAATGGTGGCGCCGGTAGTGCGCAAGCCCGGCGGCATCGACCACCGCCTGCCAGGCGGCATAGACCTCGGCCGCCGTTCGGCCCGGGCGCAGCGCTGCCACCACCGCATCGAACGCGGCGCGCACCACCTCGGCGATACGGGCATCGGCATCCGGAATGGCACCGATGCGCACCAGCCGGCCAAGCGGCGCGTGATAGCGCGACACGCAACCGGCCAGTTCCAGAAACACCGGCTCGCCGCTGCGGTAACGCCCCGCGCCCCAGGTCGCGTGCTCTTCGCCCAGCCGCGCGCCGGGGCGGATGAAGGGGCCGAAGCCGGGCGGATGGCCACCGGCGCGGGTCATCGCGGCCAGACATTCGGCGGCCACGTCCGCCTCGCCGGCGCCGTCGTGGATCGCCGCGATCGCCGCTTGCGCCGCCCTGTCGGTCACCGCGGCGGCGCGGCGCATCAGCACCTGTTCCTCGGCGCTTTTCACCAGCCGCAGGTCGTCGACCAGCCGGCCCAGATCCTCCCACCGCGCCGGAGCCTGCGCCATCAGCGACAGCGCCAGGCCATGGCTGGTCCCGGCCGCCCAGAATTCCAGGCCCAGCCGCTCGCCCGCCAGACCGATGTCGCGGATCGCCCGGGCGGCTTCGTCGGCGGCGGTTTCGCTGTCGGGGTGGCCACGGAATCCGACCAGGCTGACCTGCCTCTCGACCGTCACCCGCTCCATCGCGCGGGTCACCAGCACCGGCTGGCCGACGACCGGAAGGATCACCAGATGCGGCGCGAAATAGCCCCAGTGATCCAGTCCGGTCAGCCAGAACACGTTTTCGGGCGAGGCGAACACCCCAGCCGCAAGGCCGCGCGCGGCAAGCGCCATGCGCACCCGGTCATGCCGGCCCGCGATTTCGGCCTCGGTGAAGGGGTTGGCCTGCATCACCGCACCACGATCAACTCGCGTGGCGCATCGCAGAGCCGCTCGCCGCCGGCGGGGCCGACGACGCAGCTTTCCGAGATCGCCGCGCCATGATCGGTCAGCCACAGGCCCGACTGGATGTGAAAGCACATCCCCTCTTCCAGCACGGTCCGGTCGCCGGGGCGCAGGCTGACGGTGCGCTCGCCCCAGTCGGGTGGATAGGCAAGGCCGATCGAATAGCCGACCCGGCTTTGCTTGCTCAGCCCGTGCCTGTTCAGGACCGCCTGCCAGGCCGCCTCGACCGCTTCGGCGGTATGGCCCGGCCGGGCCATCGCCAGCGCGGCATCGACCCCCTCGACGATGATCTTCGCCAGATCGCTGATCGCGGGCGGCGGTTCGCCGATATGGAAGGTCCGGGTCAGCGGCGCGTGATAGCGCCGGCGCACGCCCGAGATCTCCAGCATCGCCAGCGTGTTGTCCGGCAGCGGCCGGTCGGTCCAGGTCAGATGCGGGGTCGAGGTGCCTTCGCCGACCGGCATCAGCGGCACGATCGCCGCATAGTCGCCGCCCGCCCCCGGCACCCCGCGCGTCAGCGTGTCGAGAACCGCGGCGATCACGTCCTGCTGCGGCACCCCCGGCCGCATCGCCCCGGTGGCGCGGTCGATGGCGGCGGTGCAGATCCGCCCCGCCTCGCGCATCAGCGCCACCTCGGCCGGCGACTTCACCAGCCGCGCCCAGTTCACCAGATCGCCATTGTTGGCAAGGCTCGCCCCGGCAAGGCCGGCGACCAGGTGCTGATGACAGCGCGCAGTATAGTAATGCGCATCCATCTCGACGCCGATCCGGGCCCGGCCCCAGCCCCGGTCGCGGATCAGCGCGGCCAGTTCGTCATAGGGGTGCTCCTGCGGGTGCTGGACCAGCCGTTCGGAAAAGGCAACGATGTCGGCATCCGGCAAATAGGTGGTGAGGCGGGCACTTTTCGCGTCCTGGGCGCGGCCGAACCAGACCGGATTGGCCGCATCGACCTGCAGCACCACGCATTGCGGCACATAGAAGGACCAGCCGTCGAAGCCGGTCAGCCAGCACATGTTCGCCGGATCCTGGCACAGGATCACATCGAAGCCGGCGGCCCGCATCCGGGCCTGCACCGCCCGAACCCGGCCGGCATATTCCTCGGGCGCAAAGAGCTTGTCGAAGATGGTCATGGCTTTCCCCGTTCAGGACTGGATGATGGTTCCGGCGCCGGCGGTCCGCGCCGTGCGCAGCGCATGGGTGGCAATCGCGGTGTCCTGCGCCCCGGTTCCGGTCAGGTCGCAGATGGTCATGTCGCGCTCGCTCTGCCGGCCCCGGACCGTGCCGGCGATGACGGCACCAAGTTCAGGCGGGTCGCGGTCGGCCAGCAGCCCGGCGGCACGAGCGACGCGCAATTCGCCAAGTGCCGCAGCCTGGGCGACGCTGTCGCAGAAATAGCCATCGGCCCGCGCCAGGGCGGCGGGTTCGATCTCGGTCTTGCCGGCCTGGTCCGAGCCCATCGCGGTGATGTGCAGGCCGGGGTGCAGCCAGTCCGCCATCAGGATCGGCGACCGCGCCGGGGTGGTGGTGACGACAAGCTGGCTGTCGCGCACCACCGTCTCGGCGGTGGTGGCGTGCGCCTCGACGCCGAGGCTGCGCGCCAGGTCGGCGGCGCAGGCGGCGGCGGCCTCGGGGCGGCGCGCCCAGACCAGGACGCGGGTGAAGGGGCGCACCAGATGCGCCGCCTCGATCTGCAGCCGCGCCTGCCGGCCGGCGCCCAGCACGCCCGCCGTCACCACCCTTGCCGGGGCCAGATGGCGGGCCGCGACGGCACCGGCGGCGGCGGTGCGCAGATCGGTCAGATAGCCGTTGTCGAGATGCAGCGCCTCGACCAGGCCGGTCTTCGCCGAAAAGACGATCATCAGCCCGTTCAGGCTGGACAGGCCGATCTTCGGGTTGTCGAAGAAGCCCGGGCTGACCTTGATCGCGAAACTGTCGAGCCCGGGTATCCAGGCGGTCTTGACATCGACCTCGCCATGCACCGCCGGCAGGTCCATCGACAGGACCGGCGGCATCACCACCGTGCCGGTCGCCAGCGCGCGAAAGGCATCCTCGATCACCGCGACCGTGGCCAGGTCAAGCCCGACAGAGGCGCGCAGCTCTGCCTCGTTCAGCACCGTTATATCGCGCATCCCGTCCCCTCCACCGTCATCCCGCCCAGCGTGACCGGCAGGCCCCGGGCCACCGCCAGCACCTGCTTCATCGCCACGTTCTGCCCCGAGACGATGATCGCCGTCGGACCCTCGGGGCGGACCTTCCCTGCCAGCAGCGCCGCGGCGCCGACCGCGGCCGCCCCTTCGACGACGATGCGTTCCTGCATCAGCATCCAGCGCATGCCGTCATAGATCTCGGCCTCGCTCAGCAAGATGACATCATCGACCAGATCGCGACAGAGCGCGAAGGTCCAGCGATTGGCCAGGCCGATGCCACCGCCCAGCGAATCCGCCAGCGTCGCCACCTCGGGCACCGCCACAGGGCGGCCGGCGCCGAGGCTGGCGGCCATCGCCGCACCGCGATCCATGCTGAGGCCGATCACCCGCACCGACGGCTTCAGGGCCTTCACCGCGACCGCGATCCCGGCCAGCAGGCCGCCCCCCGAAAGCGGCACCAGGATCGCCCCGAGGTCGGGACGGTCGGCCAGCAGTTCCAGCCCGATGGTGCCCTGTCCGGCGATGACATCGGGATGGTCGAAGGGCGGTATCTCGGTCAACCCCTCGGTCGCGACCAGCCGGCTGGCCTCGCGCTGCGCGTCATCCTGACTGTCGCCATGGCGCAGCACGCGGGCGCCGAGGGCGGCAACCGCATCGACCTTTGCGGGCGGCACCAGCGCCGACAGGCAGACCGTCGCCGCGATGCCGCGCGCGCGGGCCGCATGGGCGACCGCCCGGCCATGATTGCCGGTCGAGCAGCAGACCACGCCGCGCCCGGCCTCGGTGTCGGTCAGCCGCGCGATCGCATGGCTTGCGCCGCGCAGCTTGAAGGCGCCCATCGGCTGAAGCACTTCCATCTTCATCAGGATATCGGCGCCGAATCGCCGCGAAAGCGGCTCGGACCGCAGCATCGGACTGCGCAGCACTCCGCCCTGCCCGGCCAGATCGCGGGCCGCGGCGGTGATCGCCGCCAGCGTCACCGATTTTTCGTCAATGTGCACAACCATGGGTGATCTCGTGCGGCCTTCGGTCAGAGTGCAGAAGGATTTGCGATCTGTCCAGCATTGTTGTATACAAATATCCACCCGATCGCAGAAGCGGGGCCATCAATTCCATCCAGCAAGGGAGCCACCACGATGAAACGAGCCTATCTGTCCCGTCGCGGACTGCTGATCACGGCCCTGTCCTGTGCCGCCGCGTCACTGGCCGCGACTGCCGCCCTGGCCGAGACGGCGCTGGAGCGGATCAAGGCGCAAGGCTACATCCGCATCGGCTTTGCCAACGAGGCGCCCTTCGGCTTCGCCACCCCCGACGGCAAGCTTTCGGGCGAGGCGCCCGAGGTCGCCAAGGCGGTTCTGGCCCGGATCGGCATCACCGAGGTCGACGGGGTGCTGACCGAGTTCGGCTCGCTCATTCCCGGCCTCAAGGCCGGGCGCTTCGACATCATCGCCGCGGGCATGTTCATCAATCCCCGGCGCTGCGAAGAGATCGCCTTTTCCGAACCGTCCTACGGCATCGGCCAGGCGTTTCTGGTGCCCGCCGGCAACCCCAAGGGGCTGAACGACTACGCCTCCATCGCCGCCAACCCTGACGCCAGGCTTGCCGTCATGTCCGGCGCGGTCGAGGCCGATTATGCCCGCTCCGCCGGCGTGCCCGAGGGCCAGCTTGTGGTCCTGCCCGACCAGTCGAGCCTTCTGGCCGCGGTCCAGGCCGGGCGTGCCGATGCCGCGGCACTGACCGCGCTGTCGATCGCCGACATGGCCGCGAAGGGCGAAGGCGTGGAATCGACCAGGCCCTTCGGCGAGGTGGCCGGCGTGTCGGTAAAGGGTCATGGCGGCTTCGGCTTTCGCAAGGACGACACCGATCTTTACGAGGCCTTCAACGGCGAGTTGACGGCGTTCCTCGGCTCGCCCGAGCATGTCGCGCTGGTCGAGCCCTTCGGCTTCGGCGCCGACTATCTGCCGAACAAGACGATGGCCGAACTCTGCGCCGGGCAATAGGCTCTGCCGGCGGCCGTGGCATCCCTGCACCGGCCGCCATCCCGCCCGGACCCGGAAAGGACAGCCCGTGGGACTTCGCGCGCTTGCGGTCCTCTTGACCCTGACCCTTGCGACGATCCTCTATCTGTCGCGGCTTGAAGACTTTCGCATCTTCGTGCCGGGGCTTGCCCAGGGCGCGCTGATGACGCTGCGCATCACCGCGGCCGCCGCGGTGCTTGCGGTGCTGGCCGCCATCACCGCCGGCCTGCTCAAGCTTTACGGCCCGGCCCCGCTGCGCTGGCTTGCCGTGGCCTATATCGAGGTCTTTCGCGGCACCTCGGCGCTGGTCCAGCTGTTCTGGCTCTATTTCGTCCTGCCGGGGTTCGGCATCACCATCGAGGCCTATACCGCCGCGGTGATCGGCATCGGTCTGAACATCGGCGCCTATGGCGCCGAGGTGGTGCGCGGCGCGGTCGTCTCGGTCGCCCGCGGCCAGTGGGAGGCGACGGTGGCGCTGAACATGACCCGCGCCCAGGCGCTGCGGCGGATCATCCTGCCGCAGGCCTTCGCGGCGATGATCCCGCCCTGGGGCAACCTGTTGATCGAGTTGCTCAAGACCACCGCGCTGGTCTCGATGATCACCCTCGGCGATCTTGCCTTCCGCGCCCAGCAGATGAACCAGACGACGATGAAGACCGCGCAGATCTTCACCCTCGTGCTTCTGGTCTATCTGGCGATGTCGCTGACCGTCACCCTGGGCATGCGCCTGCTGGAAAGACGTGCCGCGCGCGGCATCCTGCACGCGAGGGCCGCCTGATGTGGGACTGGGCCTTCACGCTGGAGATCCTGCCGGCGCTGGCAAGGGCCGCGGTGATCACCGTCGAGGTCACCATCCTCGGTTTCCTGATCGCCCTGACGCTGGGCCTGGCGCTGGCGGTCTGCCGCATCGCGCTGCCCTGGACCCGGCTGCCGATCTCGCTGCTGGTCGAACTGATCCGCTCGACGCCGCTGCTGATCCAGATCTTCTTTCTCTACTTCGTCGGGCCCTCCTTCGGGCTGACGCTGGATGCGATGACGACCGGGGTGCTGGCGGTGGGCGTCCATTACGCGACCTATTGCTCCGAGGTCTACCGGGCCGGGTTCGAGAGCGTGCCGCGCGGCCAGTGGGAAGCCTCGGTCGCGCTGAACCTCGGCCGCGCCACCACGCTGCGCGACGTCATCATCCCGCAGGCGATCCCGCCGGTGGTGCCGGCGCTCGGCAACTATCTGGTGGCGCTGTTCAAGGAAACCCCGCTGCTGTCGGCGATCGCGGTGCTGGAACTGATGCAGACCGCCAAGATCATCGGCTCGCAGACCTTCCGCTATACCGAGCCGATCACCCTTGTCGGCCTGTTCTTCCTTGCCATGAGCCTGGTTTCGGCCTGGGCAATCCGGCGGGTCGAGGCGGGCATCAACCGGAGATACAGGCGATGAGCGAACCCCCGATGGTCAGCTTCGAGAACGTCACCAAGCGCTATGGTTCGCTGACCGTCCTCGACGGGCTGAACCTGACGATTTCGCGCGGCGAGAAGGTGGCGATCATCGGCCCGTCGGGATCGGGCAAGACCACCGTGCTGCGCATGCTGATGACGCTGGAAACCATCGACGGCGGCGTGATCCGGGTCGAGGGCGAGCCCTTGACCCACACGGAGCGCCAGGGCCGGCTGGTGCCGGCCAACCTCGCCCATATCCGCAAGGTCCGCGCCAAGATCGGCATGGTCTTCCAGTCGTTCAACCTCTTTCCCCACATGACCGCGCTGCACAACTGCATGGAGGCGCCGGTCAAGGTGCTTGGCCTTTCGCGCGCCGAGGCCGAGGCCCGGGCGGCCGATCTTCTGGAAATGGTCGGCCTGTCGAACCGGCGCGACTATTACCCCTCGCAGCTTTCGGGCGGCCAGCAGCAACGGGTGGCGATTGCCCGGGCGCTGGCGATGCGCCCCCGCGTCATGCTGTTCGACGAGGTGACCTCGGCGCTTGATCCCGAACTGGTCGGCGAAGTGCTGCAGGTGATCCGCAAGCTGGGCGAGGAGCATGACCTGACCATGCTGATGGTCACCCACCAGATGGGCTTTGCCAGAGAGTTTGCCGATCGCGTCTGCTTCTTCTATGAAGGCCGGATATGCGAGGAAGGCGAGCCGAAGGCCTTCTTCCAGAACCCGCAGAACGAGCGTTCGCGCCAGTTCCTGCGCGCCGTGTTGGAGGCGGGATGAAGGATCAGGCCCGGATCGACGAGGCGCGCCCGATCACCCTGGCGCGCGAGCGTTTCAACACCATCTACCGCGCCCTGCGCGACCGGATCTGCCTGCTCGACTACAAGCCGGGAACCCGGCTTGGCGAAGAGGAACTGGCGCGCGAATTCGGCGTGTCGCGCACCCCGCTGCGCCGGGTCCTGTCGCGGCTCGAGGCCGAGGGGCTGGTCGAAAGCCGGCACGGCGTCGGCACCTTCGTCACCACCGCGGAACTGGCCGACCTGATCCAGACCTACCGGCTCAGGATGGAACTGGCGCCGCTGATCGGCCGGCTGGACCCGATCGCGCCGGATCGCGCGGTGCTGGAGCGGATCCGCGCGCTGATCGCCGATTGCGATCCCGCCCGCCTGGCCGCCGACCCCGGCTATTTCGCCCGGATGAACATGGTCTTCTTCCAGCAGGTCGCCGGGATGATCGGCAACCAGCCGCTGCGCGAGATCACCGAGCGGCTATACTACCTGACCCATCGCATCTGGCTGACCTTCATGCCCAAGCTCGATCTTGGTGCCGAGGTCGAGGCCTTCCGCCGCGAGATGGCCGACACGCTGAGCGCGATGGAGATCGGCGACCTGGAAACCGTCGGCTTCATCCGGCGCAACCACATCTCGATGTGCCTGCGCCGGATATCGCTCTTCGCCCGCAAGGACCGGTCATGAGGCCCTCGCCGGTCGCCGCCACCGTCGATTTCGATGCCGACGGCGTCCAGCACGGCTTCCTGCGCCTGCCCTACAGCCGCGACGATTCGGCCTGGGGGTCGGTGATGATCCCGGTCGCCGTGGTCCGCAACGGCCCGGGGCCGACAGCACTTCTGACCGGGGCCAACCATGGCGACGAATACGAAGGCCCGATCGCGCTTTACGACCTGGCGCGCAGCCTTGCGCCAAAGGCGATCGCCGGCCGGGTGATCATCGTGCCGGCAATGAACCAGCCGGCCTTCGCCGCCGGCACCCGGACCTCGCCGATCGACCGCGGCAACCTGAACCGCAGCTTTCCCGGCCGCCCCGACGGCACGGTGACCGAAAAGATCGCCGATTATTTCCAGCGCGTCCTTCTGCCGATGGCCGATGTGGTGCTGGATTTCCATTCCGGCGGCAGGACGCTGGATTTCCTGCCCTTCTGCGCCGCCCATGTGCTGGAGGACAAGCGCCAGGAGGCGCGCGCCTTCGATCTGGTCCGTGCCTTCGGCGCGCCCTACAGCGTGCGGATGCGCGAGATCGACGCCGTCGGCATGTATGACACCGCCGCCGAGGCGATGGGCAAGGTCTTCGTCACCACCGAGCTCGGCGGTGGCGGCACCGCTTCGGCGCGGACCGCCGGGATCGCCATTCGCGGCTGCCACAATTTCCTGGTCGCGGCCGGCATCCTGAAGGCAAGGCCGCAGCCGCAGCCGACGCAATGGCTGGACATGCCCGACGCCGACTGCTTCACCTTTGCCGAGGACGGCGGGATGATCCGGTTCCTTGTCGATCTCGGCGACCGGGTCGACCGCAGCCAGACCGTCGCGCTGATCTATCCGCCGGGCCGCACCGGGCTGGATCCGGCGCCGGTCCTGGCGCGGCGGCCGGGCCTGCTGACCGCGCGCCACTTTCCCGGCCTGATCCGGCCCGGCGACTGCGCCGCGGTGATCGCCGACGAGGTCGCGGCCTAAGCCAGTCGCCGCCGGCAACGCCATCCGGCCCCGGGGCCGGGGCCACAACCTTCGACCGCCCGCGCGGGCCTGTGACCAGAGGACCGAGATGAACCACGCGATCCAGGGCGTCCATTGCGCCGCCGCCACGCCGGTGACGGCCGATGGCGCACCGAACCTGCCCGCCTTCGTCGCCCATTGCCACGCGCTTCTGGCCGAGGGTTGCCACGGGCTTGCGCTTCTCGGCACCACCGGCGAGGCCAACAGTTTCGGCCGCGACCAGCGCATCGCCCTGGTCGAGGCGGCGATCGCCGGCGGGGTGCCGGCCGGCACCCTTCTGCCCGGCACCTCGGCGCCCTCGGTCGAGGATACCGTGGCGCTGACCGCCCATGCGGTGAGCGCCGGGGCGAAGGGCTGCCTTCTGCTGCCGCCCTATTACTACAAGGAGGTCAGCGACGAGGGCCTCTACCGCTTCTACGCGCGGGTGATCGAGGGGGTCGGCGACGACCGGCTGCGCATCGTCCTTTACCACATCCCGCAGGTCAGCCTGATCCCGATCAGCCATGAACTGATCGCGCGGCTGATGGCGGGTTTCCCCGGCATCGTCACCGGCATCAAGGACAGTTCTGGCGACCTTGCCAACATGATCGCGATGGCGGCGCGCTTTCCCGGCCTTGGTGTGCTGGCCGGCGCCGACCCGCTGATGCTGCCCTTGCTGCGGGCCGGCGGCGCGGGCTGCATCACCGCCGCGGCGAACCTGCGCGCCGACGCGCTGCGCCTGGTCTGGGACGGCTGGAACGATCCGGCCCGCCAGGACGCGGTCGCGGCGGCGCAGGCGCGGATCAGCGACTGGCGGGCGCTGTCGAACAGCCATGCCCTGCTGGCGACGATCAAGACCATGCTGGCCCGCCGCCACGACGATCCCGGCTGGCTCAACCTGATGGCGCCGCTGGTCGAACTGACCACGGCCGAGCGTGACAGCGTCTGGGCGGCGATGGCCCGGCTTGGCGGCTGAGGGGCGGCACCGGCACGGGCGGGGGCCGCCGCGCCGGGGGGCAGGGAAAATTGCACGGGCCACGGTCTTTGCTATTGTGTCGGCGGGCCTTGGGGAATCGCTGCCTTGCTGGACTTCACGCATAATCCCTGGATGGTTGCGGCCTCTTTCGTCGTCGCGTTCTTTGCCGGCTTCAGCGGGCTGTCGCTGATGCAGGGCGCCTCGGGGCTGGCGCCATCGCAACGCAAGCTGCTGGTGGCGGTGGCCGCGATCGTGCTCGGCAGCGGCATCTGGTCGATGCATTTTGTCGCCATGCTCGGCCTGCGGCTGCCAATTCCGTTCTACTACGACGGCCTGATCACGCTGATCTCGGCGCTGGTGGCGATCCTGATGGTCGGGCTGGCGCTGCTGATGCTGCATTTCGCCAGCCGCAGCCCGGTGATGATCACCGCCGCGGGCTGCGTCGTCGGGGCCGGCATCGTGCTGATGCACTATATCGGCATGCTCGGGATGAAGCTGTGCGGCCCGGTGTTCTCGCCCCTCGGGGTCGGCCTCGCCCTGGGTGCGGCGCTCGGCCTGTCCAGCCTTGCCGTCTGGGTCGCCTATGGCGCCCGGACACGGGGCAACATCCTGCTGGGAACCGTCTGTTTCGCCGGTGCGGTCGTCACGGTGCATTTCATCGCGATGGCCGGCACATCGTTCTACGCCGTCGATGACATGACCGCGGCCGGGCCGCTGCTGGGCAATTCCGCCCTGGCGATGATCGTGGCCCTGTCTTCCTTCGTGATCAGCGGTGCGTCGCTTCTCAGCGGGGTATCCTTTTTCGGCGCCTCCGGGGCCGCCGCAGCGCAGACGCCCCGCCCCGCGGCCGCCGCCGCCCCGCCAGCCTCCGCCGCCCCGCCAGCCTCCGCCACCCTGCCGGCCTCCGCCGACCCGGTGCCCGACAGGCCCTCGCCGGTGCCCTATGAAAAGGACGGCCGCACGCTTTTTGCCGACGCCGCGACGATTGCCGCCGTCCGGGCCGAGGGCCATTACACCGTGCTTTACCGCGGCACCGAAAAGCTGTTCTGCCCCTGGTCGATCTCGGTCGCCTCGGCCCGTCTCGGGACAGGCCGGTTCATCCGCGTCCACCGCTCCTATCTGATCAATCCCGCCCATGTCAGCGCATTCCAGCGCACCAAGGATACCGGCACCTGCTTTTTCGCCGGCGTCGAGTCGCTGACACAAGTGCCGGTCAGCCGCTCGCGTCTGGCCGACCTGCGCCGGGCGCTTGGCGTCTGACATCGCATTTCGTGCAGCGCAGTCGCATCCCGTGCAGCAAGGCGCGGCATTCGCCAGCGCGCGGTTTGCGGCACGGGGCGCTTTGCTAGGATCGGCCCGGGAGGTGCGTGAACCGCGCCGCAGGGAGGACACCATCATGATACCAGCCGGGTTCGAGTATCATCGGCCGGCCGATCTGGCGTCGGCGATCGGCCTTCTTCAGGACCATGGCGACGAGGCGCGCGTCGTCGCCGGCGGGCACAGCCTGATCCCGATGATGAAGCTGCGCATGACCGACCTCGGCCACCTTGTCGACCTGCAGGATATCGGCGAGCTGAGGGGCATCGCCATCGGCGCCGGCCATGTCACCATCGGCGCCATGACCTCGCAACACGATCTGATCGCCGATGACCGGCTGGCCGCGGTGCTGCCGATCATCCGCGAGGCATCGCTGCAGATCGCCGACCCGCAGGTGCGCTACATGGGCACGATCGGCGGCAATGTCGCCAACGGCGATCCCGGCAACGACATGCCCGGCCTGATGCAATGCCTGAACGCAAGCTATGATCTGGCCGGCCCGGACGGCACCCGCCAGGTCGCGGCCCGCGGCTTTTACCAGGCCGCCTATTTCACCGCCCGCGAGGATGACGAGATCCTGACCCGCATCGTCATCCCGGTCCCGGCGGCCGGCACCGGCCATGCCTATGTCAAGCAGAAGCGCAAGATCGGCGATTATGCCACCGCCGCGGCGGCGGTGCTGGTCGGCACGACTTCGGCCTCGGTCGCGATGACCAACCTTTCCGATACGCCGGTCTGGTCCGAGGCGGCGGGCAAGGCCCTTGCCGCCGGCGACACCGAGGGCTGCGTTGCCGCGATACTTGCCGCGATCGACCCGCAGGAAGACATGCGCGGCCCGGTCGAGTTCAAGAGACACGTCGCCGCGGTGGTTCTGCGCCGCGCCATCGACAGCGCCCTGGCGCGCCGGACATGAGGGAGGCCAGGTCATGAGCAAGATGCACATCACGCTGACCGTCAACGGAACCGCGGTCGAGGGGCTTGCCGAACCGCGCACGCTTCTGATCCATTTCCTGCGCGAGACCCTGAGGATCACCGGCCCCCATATCGGCTGCGAGACCAGCCATTGTGGCGCCTGCACCATCGACATGAACGGCAAGTCGGTGAAATCCTGCACCGTCTTCGTCGGCCAGGCCCAGGGCGCCGAGATCACCACCGTCGAGGGGCTGGTCAATGCCGACGGCTCGCTTGGCGTCATCCAGGAGAACTTCCGCGAGCACCACGGGCTGCAATGCGGCTTCTGCACGCCGGGCATGATCACCCGCGCGCATCGCTTCTTGCAGGAAAACCCCGCGCCGACCGAGGCTGAGGTGCGCTTCGGCATGGCCGGCAACCTCTGCCGCTGCACCGGATACCAGAACATCGTCAAAGCCATTCTGGCGTCGGCCGCCCAGCTGAACGCCGCCAAGGAGGCCGCGGAATGAACGACCAGTCGAACACCCCCGAAGACCGCAGCACCCGGCTGAAAGGCATGGGCTGCTCGCGCAAGCGCGTCGAGGACGTGCGCTTTACCCAGGGCAAGGGCAACTATGTCGACGACATCAGGATGGACGGCATGCTGTTCGGCGATTTCGTCCGCTCGCCCTATGCCCATGCCCGCGTGGTCTCGATCGACAGCGCGGCGGCGATGAAGGTGCCCGGCGTGCTGGCGGTCATCACCGCCAAGGAACTGGAGCCGCTCGGCCTGCACTGGATGCCGACACTTGCCGGTGACAAGCAGATGGTGCTGGCCGATGGCAAGGTCCTGTTCCAGGGCCAGGAGGTCGCCTTCGTCGTCGCCACCGACCGCTATGCCGCATCCGACGGTGTCGCCGCGGTCGAGGTGGAATACGATGAGTTGCCGGTCGTCGTCGATCCCTTCAAGGCGCTTGAACCCGATGCACCGGTGCTGCGCGAGGATCTTGCCGGCCAGACGACCGGCGCGCATGGCCCCCGCCGCCATCACAACCACATCTTCACCTGGGAGGTGGGCGACAAGGAGGCCACCGAGGCGGTTCTGGCCGGCGCCGATGTCGTCGCCGAAGAGATGGTCTATTACCACCGCACCCATCCCAGCCCGCTGGAGACCTGCGGCTGCGTCGCCTCGATGGACAAGGTGAACGGCAAGCTGACGGTCTGGGGCACCTTTCAGGCGCCGCATGCGGTGCGCACGGTGGCCTCGCTGATATCAGGAATAGCCGAGCACAACATCCGAATCATCTCGCCCGATATCGGCGGCGGGTTCGGCAACAAGGTCGGCGTCTACCCGGGCTATATCTGCGCGATCGTCGCCTCGATCGTCACCGGCAAGCCGGTCAAGTGGGTCGAAAGCCGGATGGACAACCTGATGGCCACCGCCTTTGCCCGCGACTACTGGATGAAGGGCCGGATCGCCGCCACCAAGGCCGGCAAGATCACCGGCCTCTGGTGTCACACCACCGCCGACCACGGCGGGTTTGACGCCTGCGCCGACCCCTCGAAATTCCCGGCCGGGTTCATGAACATCTGCACCGGCAGCTACGACATTCCGGTCGCCTATCTGGCGGTCGACGGTGTCTATACCAACAAGGCGCCAGGCGGCGTGGCCTATCGCTGTTCGTTCCGGGTGACGGAGGCCGCCTATTTCATCGAGCGGATGATCGAGGTGCTGGCGATCAGGCTGGGCATGGACGCCGCCGAACTGCGCCGGATCAACTTCATCCGCAAGGACCAGTTTCCCTATCAGTCGGCGCTCGGCTGGGAATACGATTCCGGCGATTATCACACCGCCTGGGACAAGGCGCTGAAGGCGGTCGGCTACGACGCCTTGCGCGCCGAACAGGCGCAGCGGCTCGCCGACTTCAAGGCAGGCAAGACCCGCCGGCTGATCGGCATCGGGCTGGCGCATTTCACCGAGATCGTCGGCGCCGGGCCAGTCAAGAACTGCGACATCCTCGGGCTTGGCATGTTCGACAGTTGCGAGATCCGCATCCATCCGACCGGATCGGCGATCGCGCGGCTTGGCACCATCAGCCAGGGCCAGGGCCACGCCACGACCTTCGCCCAGATCATCGCCAGCGAGATCGGCATCCCCGCCGACGACATCACGCTGGAAGAGGGCGACACCGATACCGCCCCCTACGGACTTGGCACCTACGGCTCGCGTTCGACGCCGGTCGCCGGGGCCGCGACGGCGATGGCCGCGCGCAAGATCCGCGCCAAGGCGCAGATGATCGCGGCCTACCTTCTGGAAGTCCACGACGACGACGTGGAATTCGATGTCGACCGTTTTGCCGTCAAGGGCGCACCCGAGCGGTTCAAGACGATGAAGGAGATCGCCTTCGCCGCCTACAACCAGGCCATTCCGGGGCTGGAGCCGGGGCTGGAGGCGGTCAGCTACTATGACCCGCCCAACATGACCTATCCCTTCGGCGCCTATATCTGCGTGATGGAGATCGACGTCGACACCGGCGAACACGAGATCCGCATGTTCTACGCGCTCGACGATTGCGGCACCCGGATCAACCCGATGATCATCGAGGGCCAGGTCCATGGCGGCGCCACCGAAGGCTATGCCATCGCGATGGGCCAGGAGATCGCCTATGACGAGATGGGCAACCACAAGACCGCGACGCTGATGGATTTCTTCATCCCGACATCGTGGGAGACGCCGCACTACACCACCGACCACACGGTCACCCCCAGCCCGCATCACCCGATCGGCGCCAAGGGTGTGGGTGAAAGCCCGAATGTCGGCTCGGTCCCGGCCTTCTCGAACGCGGTGCATGATGCTTTCCGGCCGTTCGGCCTTGTCCACAGTCACATGCCGCATGATCACTGGCGGGTCTGGAAGATCGCCCGTGATCTTGGCCTGCACGGCTAGGGGTGCCGTGCCGCCCGTCCGGAACGATACCGGCGGGCGGCACGCTGCAACGGATCGGCGATGACAGCCAGACCCCATACCGACCTGAAGGAGGCGCTGGTCCGAACCGGCTATGTCGCCGATGACAGCCTTGCCATGGCGCTTCACCTGGCCCTGTCGCTGGGCCGGCCGCTGCTGCTTGAAGGACCGGCCGGGGTCGGCAAGACCGAGGTCGCCAAGTCGCTTGCCGACCATCTCGGCGCCCGGCTGATCCGGCTGCAATGCTATGAGGGTCTCGATGCGTCGCATGCGATCTATGAATGGAACTATCAGCGCCAGCTTCTGGCGATCCGCGCCGATCACGCCAGCGAGGAGACCCTCTTTTCCGATCGATACCTGCTGAAGCGACCGCTGCTGGAAGCGATCAGCCAGGACCGGGCACCGGTTCTGCTGATCGACGAGATCGACCGGGCCGACGAGGAATTCGAGGCCTATCTTCTGGAAATCCTGTCCGATTTCCAGATCACCATCCCGGAGATCGGCACCGTCACCGCCAAGGCACGCCCGATCGTCATCCTGACCGCCAACGGCACCCGCGACCTGTCCGACGCGCTGCGCCGCCGCTGCCTTTATGCCTATATCGACTATCCCGACCGCGAGACCGAACTGGCGATCCTGGCCCGGCGCGGCCCCGCCCTCGAAGCCCGGCTTGCCCGCCAGATCATCGGCGTGGTGCAGGCACTGCGCCGCGAGGATCTGGACAAGAAGCCCGGCATCGCCGAGATGCTGGACTGGGCCGCCGCCCTTGCCGGGCTTGGCATCAACGACCTGACCGAGGATCGCGCCGCGCTTCAGGCCACCCTGGTCTGCCTGCTGAAGACCGCCGCCGACCGGGACGCCGCGCCGCCCGAGGTGCTGGACCGCATCATCGGCAGGGTCGCCTGATGGCGGTCACCCGCTTTCCCGCCCGCGCCTCGGGCATCGCCGACCGGATCGCCGGATTCGTCGCCCATCTGCGCATGAACGGGTTGCAGCCGGGGCCCGCCGAGACCGCCGATACCCTTGCTGTGCTGGGTCTGGTGACGGCCACCGACCCGGCCGAGGTGCGCCTGGCGCTGAAATCGCTGATGGCGACCGACGCCGCAGGCTGGCGGCGATTCGACGACCTCTTTGACGCCTACTGGTTCAACGCCGGCAAGACCCGCAGCGCCACGACCAGCGCCCATGTCCGGATCCAGTCTGCCCGACCGACGCTTTGGCAAGGCCACATCGACCCGGTCGGCGAGGCCGGCGACAGCGACGGCGAGACCGCCCCCGGCGCCGAGGACGGCGAGGCCGAGGGCATCGACGGCCGCCTGATCGCCACGCGCACCGACAATTTGCGCAAGCGCGACCTGCGCGAACTGATGGACGAGGACAGCCGCCGTGCCGCCGAACGCGCGGCCCGCGACCTTGCCCGGGCGATCCGCGACCGCCGCTCGCGCCGCCGCAGGCAGGCCCGGCGCGGCGCCATGCTCGACCTGCGCCGGATCCAGCGCGCCAGCCTTGCGCGCGGCGGCGAACCCATCGACCTTTTCCGCAAGGCGCGGCCCGACCGGCCGATGCGCATCGTCGTGCTGTGCGATGTCTCGGGGTCGATGCAGGTCTATGCCCGGGTCTTTCTGGCCTTCGTCAAGGGGCTGATCGACACCGATGCCAGGGCGGATGCCTATCTGTTCCACACCCGGCTGATGCGCGTCACCGGGGCGCTGCGCGACCATGACAGCTTGCGCGCGGCCGGGCGGCTTTCGCTGATGGCCGAGGGCTTCGGCGGCGGCACCGACATCGGCGGCGCGCTGGCGGCCTTTGCCGATGCCCATGCGGCCAGGGCGCTGTCGTCACGCTCGATCGTCATCATCCTGTCGGACGGCTACTGCACCGGCACCCCGGCAAGGCTGGCCGAGGCCCTCGCCCGCATCCGCCGCCGCGCCGGACGCATCGTCTGGCTGAACCCGCTTCTGGGCTGGAAGGACTATGCGCCGGTCGCCGCCGGCATCGCCGCCGCGCTGCCCTGTCTCGACGCCCATCTGCCCGCCAATACCATCGACGCGCTCGCCGCCCTGGAACCCGAGTTCGCCCGGCTCTGAAAGGTCCGACCATGGGAAAGTTCGACATCTTCGACACCATCGACCAGCAGCGCCGGACCGGTCGCCCGTTCTGCGTGGCAACCGTGGTGCGCACCGCCGACGTGACCTCGGCCAAGGCCGGGGCCAAGGCGGTGGTGACCGAGACCGGCGAGATCCTCGGCCATCTCGGCGGCGCCTGCGTCGGGCGCGCGGTGACGGCGGCAGGACGGCAGGCCATCGCCACCGGCGAAACCCGCCTGATCCGGGTCAAGCCATCGGAAAAGGTCGTCGCCCTGATCGACGAGGACGGCGCCCAGGTCTTCAAGAGCGGCTGCCCCTCGGGCGGCACCGTCGATGTGCTGATCGAGCCATACGAGTTGCCGCCGATGCTGGTCATCTTCGGCAACACGCCGATCAGCCGGGCACTCGCCGGCCATGCCGCACTGGCGGGCTATCGGCTGGCCCTGCCGCAGG
Organism: Alphaproteobacteria bacterium HGW-Alphaproteobacteria-6; assembly: GCA_002841115.1. GTDB lineage: Bacteria > Pseudomonadota > Alphaproteobacteria > Rhodobacterales > Rhodobacteraceae > Albidovulum. The sequence continues at coordinate 38,507 of PHEC01000033.1, forward strand.
AGGCCGGCGAAGCACTGCCGGCCACACGCTTCAGCGGCACCGACATCGCTGGCCTGGCGCTGGGTCCGCGCGACTTCATCGTCGTCGCCAGCCAGGGCACCCAGGACCTTGCCTGCCTTGGCGCCGCACTGCAAAGCCCGGCCGCCCGCGTCTCGATGATCGCCTCGCGCCGCAAGGCCGCGACACTGACCGCAAAGCTGGCCGGCGCCGGACTGTCACCCGAAAGGCTCGCGCGGCTGAAATCGCCGGCGGGCCTGGATATCCAGGCCATCGACCCGCAGGAAATCGCGCTGTCGGTGATGGCCGAGATCGTCCAGTGGCGAAACCTCGACCGCAAGGGCGACGCGGCGGCCGGCGCAGGCCCTGCCTGACCGGTCGGGCCGGCCAGAGCGGATCGCGTTCATTCGCCTTCACACACCCCACTCTGACCTTTTGATTTAGCATGTCCGAGTCGCGCAAAACCGGTTCCCACTTTTGCGCGACATGCCCTAGCCGACCCTGGCCAGGGGCGGGGACGGCGCCGGGGCCGCGTCCATCAGATCCTCGATGAACAGGCTGAGCAGTTGCGGCCGGCCACTGACCCCGGCCTTGCGGAAGATCGCATTGGTCTGCGCCTTGACCGTGCCTTCCGAGGTGTTGCGCAATCCGGCGATCTCGGCGGTGCTCATCCCCTTGATCGCGAAAAGCGCCACATCGGCTTCGGCCGGGGTCAGGCCCCATTCGCCGAAGCGTTCCCGCAAGAGGTCCATGAAGGCCCCCGAGGCACGGCGCAGCTTTTCCTCGGCCTGGCGTTGATCGCGCATCGACCGCGCCAGCGCCAGCCCGCCCGAGACGATGCCGAGGACAAGGCCCAGCGCCGCGCCCAGTTCGATGTATTCGCGCAATTGCCAGTTGATCGGCGGGATGTAGATGCCGAGGACCGAAAGCAGGATGTCGGAAATGAAGAAGAAGGCGCAAAGCACCTGAACCGCCAGTGTGACCAGAACAAAAACCTTCAGCCTCACGCCCCTTCCCGCCCCGGTTGCAGCCCCGGTGGCAGCCCGGCGGGCGAGACGGTCTTCACCCAAGGGTCAATCGTCATCGTCATCATCCCGGTCATCGTCGTCATCGTCATCGTCATCGCCCGAGCCCGAGCCAGAGCCAGAGCCAGAGCCACCGGATCCCGATCCGCCCGAGGCCGAATGGTCGGTCCCGCCATCATCGCCGATTGCGATGACAACGCTACTGCCATCGAGCGGGCGCCGCAGATCGCGCAGAATCTCGCCGTTGCGCGGGTCAAGCACGATCTCGCGCCGATAGCGACTGCTTGTGCCGACGATGCGCATCCGGCCCAGCAGGGTGCGGCTGACGGTCACCTCGGCATAGCCCATGCGCTTGAGTTGCGCGGCAACCTGATCACCCGGACCCTGCGCCATGGCAGGCCCGCCCAGAAGGATCACCGCAAGCATCGAATAAAGGACCGTCCGCCGTCGCATCCTGACACCTTCCGGGAAACCGAATGGCCCCCGGTGACCAGTATCGGTCAGCCCGGGGGCCATCACAAGGGCAAGCCTGCTTGCCCAGGCTTTCATGCCTGACTGCGGATGCGATCAGTCGTCGTCGCCGCCGTGGTCGTCGTCATGGTCGTCGTCACGATCGCCACCGTGGTCGTCGTCGTGGTCGTCGTCATCATCACGGTCGTCGTCATCATCACGGTCATCGTCATCGCCTTCGCGATCATCATCGCCGTCGTCGTCGTTCGAGTCGTCTTCCGACCCGGACTCGTCGTCGCTGCTGTCATCGCTCGACGAGGAATCGTCGCAGCTTCCGCTTTCGCTGCCGCAAGAGGTCGCCTCGCCAAGGCCCTGGTCGTCCGAGGTGCCTTCCGCCGTCGCCATGCCGCCGGCCAGGGCGAATGCTGCCGCGATGATGAAAATCCTGTTCATGGTTCTTTCCCTTTTACTCTCGTTTACATGCGGCCGCGTGATCGTGGTGATCGGCCAGGTTGATCGCCGTGCCGCCCGCCTTTCGGCGCTGCTGCTTCCGGCGAGGGCGCCGCAGTCCGCGGCCCCGAATCGACAAGGACACGAATCGTCCCCCGCTGGCCATGCACCCAGGGTTTAGGCGGCAAGGATCAAGGCCTTGGGCCCCGCATAAACCAGAGTTTATGCGAAAATCCAATGTTTGCAGAGATTTGCAAGTGGCGACATATCGCCCGGCCGTGCCCGCTTCCCCCGCCTGCCCGCTTCCCCCGCCTGCCCGCTTCGTAGCCGGCAGCGCGGTGGCCGCTCAGATCTTCATGTCGAAGCCGAGGTGCTTCGCCACCGTGAAGATGTCCTTGTCGCCACGCCCGCACATGTTCATCACGATGATATGGTCGGCCGGCAGGTCGGGGGCGATCTTCATCACATGGGCAAGCGCGTGGCTCGGCTCCAGCGCCGGGATGATCCCTTCGAGCGAGCAGCAAAGCTGGAACGCCTCCAGCGCCTCGGCGTCGGTGATCGCGACATATTCGGCGCGCCCGGTCTCGTGCAGCCAGGCATGTTCCGGACCGATGCCGGGATAGTCGAGGCCGGCCGAGATCGAGAAGCCTTCAAGGATCTGCCCGTCATCGTCCTGCAGCAGATAGGTGCGGTTGCCGTGCAGCACGCCGGGCCGCCCGCCGGTCAGCGAGGCACAGTGCTGCATCCGGTCATCGACGCCCTTGCCGCCGGCCTCGACCCCGATGATCCGCACCGAAGGATCGTCGAGGAAGGGAAAGAACAGGCCCATCGCGTTCGATCCGCCACCGATCGCGGCGATGATCGTGTCGGGCAGCCGGCCCTCGCCTTCCTGCTCGGCAAGCTGCCAGCGCACCTCGCGGCCGATGATCGACTGGAAATCGCGCACCATCGCCGGATAGGGATGCGGGCCCGCCACCGTGCCGATGCAGTAGAACGTATCGCGCACGTTGGTCACCCAGTCGCGCAGCGCATCGTTCATCGCGTCCTTGAGCGTGCCGCGCCCGGAGGTGACCGGCACCACCTCGGCGCCGAGAAGCCGCATGCGAAAGACGTTCGGCGCCTGACGCTCGACATCATGGGCGCCCATGTAGACGATGCATTTCAGCCCGAACTTGGCGCAGACCGTCGCGGTCGCCACGCCGTGCTGTCCGGCACCGGTCTCGGCGATGATCCTTGTCTTGCCCATCCGGCGGGCAAGGATGATCTGGCCCAGCACGTTGTTGATCTTGTGCGCGCCGGTGTGGTTCAGCTCGTCGCGCTTGAGGTAGATCTTCGCGCCGCCCAGATGCCCGGTCAGCCGTTCGGCGAAATAAAGCGGCGAGGGCCGGCCGACGTAATGCTTCCAGAGCCAGTCCATTTCCGACCAGAAGGCCGGATCGGTCTTGGCATGTTCATAGCGCGCCTGAAGATCGAGGATCAGCGGCATCAGCGTCTCCGACACGAAGCGGCCGCCGAATTTGCCGAAACGGCCGCGCTCGTCGGGGCCGTTCATGAAGCTGTTGAACAGATCGTCGGCCATCGCGGTTGCCCCCCTGTCAAGACAGATCGCGTTTATAGCCAATGTGCGATGGGGTAAAGCCAAGCCGCTCATAGAAACGCTGCGCATCGGCGCGGGTCCGGTTCGAGGTCAGCTGCATCAGCCGGCAGCCGGCGGCACGCGCCCGCGCCTCGGCATCGGCCATCAGCGCGGCGCCCGCACCCCGGCCGCGCAGGTCGGCCGCGACGCGGACCGATTCCACCTGCGCCCGGCGGGCGGCGCGCAGCGACAGGCCGGAAATGAGGGTGATCTGGTAGGTGGCGACGATGCGGCCACCCTCCTCGCCGACGATCAGCCGGTTCGCCCCCTCGGACTGCATCGCATCGAAGGCGGCCAGATAGGGGGCAAGATCGGTGCCCTCGCGCGCCTTGCCAAGCGTGTCATCGGCCAGAAGCGCCACCACCGCCGGAACGTCGGCCCGGGTTGCCTCGCGAAAGCGGATCATCCGGCGGCCCGCTGTGCGGCGGCGATGAAGGCACGGATCAGCCCTTCGTCCTTGACCCCCGGCGCGGATTCCACACCGGACGAGACATCGACCTGCCGCGCCCCGGTCAGCCGCACCGCCTCGGCGACGTTGCCGGGCGTCAGCCCGCCGGCCAGCATCCACGGACAGGGCCAGTATTTGCGCGCCACCAGGCGCCAGTCGAAGGCCAGGCCATTGCCGCCCGGCAGGGCTGCGTCCTTCGGCGGCTTGGCGTCGACCAGAAGCTGATCGGCGACCCGTCCGTAGCTCTGGATCGCGGCGAGGTCGGTGGCCTCGCCGACCCCCACCGCCTTCATCACCGGCAGGCCGTAGCGGGCGCGCACCGCGGCCACCCGCGCCGGGCTTTCGGCGCCGTGAAGCTGCAGCATGTCGATCGCCACGGCGGCGGTGATCGCGTCAAGCTCGGCATCGGTCGCGTCAACCGTCAGCGCCACCTTCGCAACCCCGGGCGGGACCGCGGCGGCCAGCGCGGCGGCGGCGGGGATGGCCAGGTGGCGGGGTGATTTCGCGAAGAAGACAAAGCCCAGATAGGCAGCGCCGGCCTCGACCGCGGCGGCGACATGGGCGGGCTCCTTCAGCCCGCAGATCTTGACCCGGATCGTCATGCGCCGCGCCCTTCCCCGTGTCCGGCGAACCCGCGCCCGGCGACCCTGCACCGCGGCAGGCGACCGGCGCGCCCGGGAACCATGGCCGCCAGGCCGCGGCCGCCTCCGGCTGTCACCGTGTCGTTCCCCGGCCTTCCAGAAGCGCCAGCACCTCGTCCTCGGGCACCGCCTTTTCATCCTTCAGCCGCGCGACCTCACCGGCCAGTTTCCCGGCGGTGCGGCGGTGCTCGCTCGCTGCGGCGCGGTGCTTGGCCTCGCGGAACCATTCCCAGACGAAACCGACCCCCAGGCCGGCGATGATCCCGGCGAAGATGACGATGAAAAGCGGCGCCTCGACCGACCAGCCGGCGCCAAGGAAGGGATCGACCTCGGTCGGCAGCAGGCGCAGCGTCACCATGCCGCGATTGGCCGAGGCAATCACGACCAGCGCGATCCCGAGGGCGGCAAGAAAGGCAAGGCGCAGGGCACGCAGCATGGCGCCTGCTTACCCGCCGTTCAGGCGGTCCCGCAAGAGCTTTCCGGTCTTGAAGAACGGCACATGCTTTTCCTCGACCGCAACCGCCTCGCCGGTGCGCGGATTGCGACCGATGCGGGCATCGCGGTTCTTGACCGAGAAGGCGCCGAAGCCGCGCAACTCGACCCGGTCGCCGCGCGCCATCGCCTCGATGATCTCCTCGAAGATCGTGTTCACGATCCGCTCGACATCGCGCTGGAAGAGATGCGGATTTTCCTCGGACAACTTCTGGATCAGTTCGGACCGGATCATTCGAAACCCCCCCTTGCGGCCAGTCCCGCGCGACAGCCGCCGTTTTTTATACGCAGCGACTATAGGCGCAATCGCGCCGGCGACAAACAGGAAAGCCATTGGAAAAGCGTGGTATTCCACGTCACAGTTCGGTCATCTGAACGGGAAACCGGCCTCGGGAGGCCATGGCTGCCCCGCAATCGCGGCGCGGCGGTGCGCGCCGGCGCCCGCGGCAGTGCCCGCAACCCGCCTGATTCGGGCATGAAAAGGCCCCGCCCCCGGGGGGGGCGGAGCCATGATCGCTTCACCGGCCGGTCGACTTACTTGTCGCCCGAGCCCTTCAACGCGGCACCAAGGATATCGCCCAGTGAGGCGCCCGAGTCCGACGAGCCGTATTGTTCGACGGCTTCCTTTTCCTCGGCGATCTCGCGCGCCTTGATCGACAGACCCAGACGGCGGGTCTTGCTGTCGACGTTGGTCACGCGCGCATCGACGTGGTCCCCGACCTGGAAACGCTCGGGGCGCTGGTCGGTGCGGTCACGCGCAAGGTCGGAGCGGCGGATGAAGGACTTCATGCCGTTGTATTCGACCTCGATGCCACCCTCCTCGATCGCGGTGACGGTGGTGGTGATGACCGTGCCGCGCTTCACGCCATCGACCGCATCGGTGAAGGTGTCGGCACCAAGCGACTTGATCGACAGCGAGATACGCTCTTTCTCGGTGTCGACCTCGGTGACCGAAGCCTGCACGACATCGCCCTTGCGGTAGTTCTGGATCGCGTCCTCGCCGCGCTGGTCCCAGCTGAGATCGCTGAGGTGGACCATGCCGTCGATATCGCCCTCGAGACCGATGAACAGACCGAATTCGGTGATGTTCTTGACCTCGCCCTCGATGACGGTGCCGGCCGGATGGGTCTCGGCAAAGACCTCCCATGGGTTGCGCATGGTCTGCTTGAGACCAAGCGAGACGCGGCGCTTGGCGGTGTCGATCTCCAGCACCATCACGTCGACTTCCTGGCTGGTCGAGACGATCTTGCCGGGATGGACGTTCTTCTTGGTCCAGGACATCTCCGAGACGTGGACAAGCCCCTCGACCCCGGCTTCCAGCTCGACGAAG
>PHEC01000034.1 GCA_002841115.1 Alphaproteobacteria bacterium HGW-Alphaproteobacteria-6
AGACCAGCCGGCGCTCGCGGTTCACCCGCGGCACCCAGGTCACAGCGGCCCCGACCCCGGCCCGCATGAACACGCAACCGGCGCTGTCGACATACTGGTTGGCGCTGTAATCCGCCGGCGGCTGCTCGCGCGGGCCGGCGATCTGCGCCAGGGGTTGCGCAATCATCGGCGCCGCTGAAAAAACGGCCGCGACGAACGCGGCCGAAACCACCCGGAACACCTGCATCATCCGCCTCTTTTGTTTCAAAGCAGGATGACAAAAACCACGCGGCGAGTAAAGAGAAAACGCCCTATTTGGTGCCGAACATGCGATCACCCGCATCCCCTAGGCCGGGGACAATATATCCATGGTCATTCAGCCGCTCATCCACAGCCGCTGTGACGATCGGCACGTCGGGATGGGCCGCCTTCATCCGCGCGATCCCTTCTGGGGCGGCCAGAAGGCACATGAAGCGGATGTTGCGCGCGCCGGACTTCTTCAGGAGATCGACCGCCGCCGCCGAGGAATTGCCGGTCGCCAGCATCGGGTCGAGCGCGATCACCAGCCGGTCCTGCAACTCCGACGGCACCTTGTAGTAATACTGCACCGGTTGCAGCGTCTCGGGGTCGCGGTAAAGCCCGACAAAGCCGACCCGCGCCGCCGGGATCAGTTCCAGCACCCCGTCGAGCAACCCGTTGCCGGCGCGCAGGATCGAGATCAGCGCCAGCTTCTTGCCGTCGATCACCGGCGCGTCCATTTCGCACAGGGGCGTCTCGATCCGCTTCGTCGTCATCTCCATCTCGCGGGTGATCTCATAGGCCAGAAGCTGGCTGATCTCGCGCAGCAGGCGGCGGAAGGAATTGGTCGAGGTGTCTTTCTCGCGCATCAGGGTCAGCTTGTGCTGCACCAGCGGGTGACGCACGACAGTCAGATGGTCAAGCATTGGTCTTCTCCAGTCCTTTCAGTATCCTGTCGCGCGTTCCCGCATCGCAGAACGCGGCCTTCGCCGCGGTCTTCGCGATCTCGTCAAAGACGCCCGCGTCCCAGTCGAAGGCCTCGGCCAGCGCCGCGTATTCCCGCTCCATCGTGGTCGCGAAGAAGGGCGGATCGTCGGTCGAGACAGTGACCTTCACGCCCCGCTCGCGCAGCCGGTGGACCGGATGGGCGCGCCAGGACGGATAGAGCCCGAGCGCCAGGTTCGAGCCCGGGCAGACCTCGAGCACGATGCCCTTCTCGGCGATCTCGTCGACCAGCGCGGGATCCTCGATCGCGCGCACGCCGTGGCCGATCCGCTCGACCGCCAGGTCGCGGATCGCATCGCGCACGCTCTCGGGGCCGCCCCATTCGCCGGCGTGACAGGTCAGCCGCAGCCCGGCCTCGCGCGCCGCATCGAAGGACCAGGCGAAATCCTTCGGTTTCAAGACGTTCTCATCGCCGGCCAGCCCGAACCCGACCAGCCAGTCGCCGGCCGTCTCGGCGGCGCAACGCGCGGTCTCGCGCGCCTTTTCGGGGCCGAAATGGCGGATCGGGGTGACAATGCCGCGCATCACGATGCCGTCCTGCCGCTCGGCCTCGTCCGCCGCCTCGCGGATCGCGGCCAGATAGTCGCGCCAGGCCGAAACGTCGCGCCCGCCGCAGAAATCGGGGCTGATGAAGGCCTCGGTATAGATCACGCCCGCGGCGGCACTTTCGGCCAGCACCGCGCGGGTCAGCCGGCAGTAATCCTCGGGCGTCTTCAGGACCGAGGTCGCTGCCTCATAGACCTTGAGGAACTGCCAAAAATCGGTGAAGGCATAATTGCCGGCCGAGTCGAAAATCCTGCCGATGTCGATGTGTCTTTCCCGCGAGATCGCGCGGATCAGGGCCGGCGGTGCGGCGCCTTCAAGATGCAGGTGCAATTCGACCTTGGCCAGCATCACAGAAACGACCGCCCCGGCCCTGTTGCCGCCACCCCGAGATGGGCCGCGACCGAGGCGCCGACATCGACGAAGGCGACCTGACCGACCGCGCGCGGCCCCGCGCCCCAGCCGACCACCGGCACCCGTTCTCGGGTGTGGTCGCTGCCGGTCCAGGTCGGATCGTTGCCGTGGTCGGCGGTGAAGATCGCCAGATCGCCGGGGCGCAGGCGGGCAAGGAACGCGCCGGCCCGCGCGTCGAACCATTCCAGCGCCCGCGCATAGCCCGACACATCGCGGCGGTGGCCATAAAGCGAATCGAACTCGACGAAATTCGCGAAGGTCAGCGAGCCTTCCCCGGCCCCCTCGGCCGCCGCCAGCAGATGGTCGAACAGCACCGCGTCCGGGCCCTTCGCCACGTCGTCGATGCCGTGCATCGAGAAGATGTCGCCGATCTTGCCGATCGCGTGAACCTTGCCGCCCGCCGCCTGCACCCGGTCAAGAAGCGTCGGCGCGGGCGGGGCGATGGCGTAGTCGTGGCGGTTGGCGGTGCGCGTGAAGGCCCCGCAGCTGCCGGTGAAGGGGCGCGCGATCACCCGGCCCACCTTCATCGCATGAAGCGTCGGCGCGAGATCGCTGCAAAGCGTCAGCAGACGGTCGAGCCCGAAGGCCTCCTCATGCGCGGCGATCTGAAAGACGCTGTCGGCCGAGGTGTAGCAGATCGGCCAGCCGGTCCGCATGTGTTCCGCACAATGCGCCTCGATGATCGGCACGCCCGAGGCATGGCAATTGCCAAGCGTGCCCTCGGTGCCGGCCAGCTGCGCCACCTTGGCCATCAGCCAGTCGGGAAAGGCCGGCCGCGTCTCGGGGAAATAGTGCCAATCCCAGGGCACCGGCACCCCGGCCAGTTCCCAGTGGCCCGAGGGCGTGTCCTTGCCCTTCGACACTTCGGTCGCCGCCCCCCAGAGACCGGAGGGCACCGCATCTAGGCCCGGCAGCGGGGCGCCAGAGGCGAGCCGGACCGCGGCGCCAAGGCCGAGCCCGTCGAGGACCGGCATCCGCAAGGGGCCGCCGCGCCCCTCATCGGCCCGGCCCGCGGCGCAGGCCTCGGCGATATGGCCAAGGGTGTTGGCGCCGGTATCGGGGGTCTTGCCGTTGAAGAAGGCAGAGGCATCGGGCGCGCCGCCGGCGCCGACACTGTCCATGACGATCAGGAAGGCGCGGCCCATCAGCCGACCCGCCCGCGGATCAGCGGGATCGCCGCCGGTGCCTCGGGCGCGATCCGGATCGCGGCGGCAAGTGTCGCCTCGGCGCGGTCGGCATCGGCCTCGGTCGCGGCATGGATCCGCAAGAGCACCTCGCCGCGATCGACGCTTTCGCCCAGCGGCAGGATCTCGGACAGCCCGACCGACGGATTGATCCGGTCGCCGCCCTTCAGCCGGCCACCACCCAGATGCACGACCGCATGGCCCAGCGCCTCGGCGTCGATCGCGGCGATGAAACCGGCCTGCCCCGCGGCCAGGTCGCGCAGGACCGGTGCCGCCGGCAGGCGGTCGGGATAACGCTCGACGAAATCGGCCGGCCCGCCGAGCGCCGCGACCATCTGGCCGAAGCGTTCGGCGGCATGGCCCGATTCCAGCGCCTCGGCGATCCGCCCGGCACCCTCGTCGGCATCGGCCGCCAGCCCGGCCAGCGCCAGCGCCTCGCCGCCCAGCGCCACCGTCGCATCCCAGAGCCGTTCGTTGATCGCCCCGCCGGTCAGCGTCTCCATCACCTCCAGCACCTCAAGCGCGTTGCCGGCGCTGGCCGCCAGCGGCTGGTCCATGTCGGTGATCAGCGCCGCGGTGCGACAGCCCGCCCCCGTGGCGGTGCCCACCAGCGATGCCGCCAGAGCCTCGGCATCGGCCATCGTCTTCATGAAGGCGCCCGAGCCGACCTTGACGTCAAGCACCAGCGCCTCGAGCCCGGCCGCCAGTTTCTTCGACAGGATCGAGGCGGTGATCAGGTCGATCGATTCGACGGTTCCGGTGACATCGCGGATCGCGTAAAGCCGCCTGTCGGCCGGCGCCACATCCGCCGAGGCGCCGACGATGGCGCAGCCGACATTGGCGACAAGGCGGTGCAGCTCATCCACCGGAACATCGCAGCGATAGCCCGGGATCGCCTCGAGCTTGTCGAGCGTGCCGCCGGTATGGCCAAGCCCGCGGCCCGAGATCATCGGGACATGCGCACCGCAGGCCGCCAGCGCCGGCGCCAGAAGAAGCGATGTGCAATCGCCGATGCCGCCGGTCGAATGCTTGTCCACCACCGGGCCGGGCAGGTCCCAGTCGAGCACCCGGCCGCTGTCGCGCATCGCCAGCGTCAGCGCCACGCGCCCGGCCTCGTCAAGCCCGTTCAAGAGCACCGCCATCGCGAAGGCGCCGGCCTGCGCATCGGTGACGCCGCCCGAGGCGAGGCCCCGCGCGAACCATGTCGCCGCCGCGGGGGCAAGGCCCTTGCCATCGCGGACCCCGGCGATGATCGTCCGGGCATCCATCACGGTTGCTCCATATGGGCTGCCTCGAACCGGCCGGGCAGCAGCGCGCCGACGGTGGTGGCCAGCACCTTGCCGTCGGTGGTGGCCAGCGTCACGGCCACGTCGTGGCGGCCGAATTCGGCCAGTTTCTGGCGGCAGCCGCCGCAGGGTGGCACCGGCGCGGGGCTGTCGGCAATCACCGCGACCTCGGTCAGTTCGGTCTCGCCGGCGGCGACCATCGCGGCGATGGCGCCGGCCTCGGCACAGGTGCCCTCGGGGTAGGCGACATTCTCGACGTTGCAGCCCTGGTAGATGCGCCCCGAGCGGCCACGAACGGCGGCGCCGACCTTGAAATGCGAATAGGGGGCATAGGCGTTTTCGCGCACCTCGCGCGCGGCATCGATGAGCGACATCTCACTCTCCTTCTCGGAGCGCGAACTTGCGTCCGCCGGCTCGGGGTTCGAACTTGGCGCCGCGGGCGCGTCGATGCAAGCTCAACCGGCGGTCTCCGTGGCGAAATGCCCCGGCAGGCTGACCTCCAGAATCTCGATGTCGTCGCTCGGCCCGGACCAGCGGCTGCGCATCCCGGGCGGGATGACGAAGGCATCGCCGGCGCTCAGGCGCTGCGGATCGCGGCCCTCGCCGTCCAGCGTCATCGCACCCGCCATGACGAAACCGAACAATATGTCGGCGTCATGCACCGCGCGGACCGGCTCACCCTGCCCGCGGCGCACGACCTGCACGCCGGCCACGCCGCGGGTCGCCGTGCCGATCGTGGTGTCGCGGGCGACGTAGCCCGGCAGGCGGAACGTCTGCCACGCGGCGCCCTGCGCGACATTGTGGACGAAACGCTGTCCCTGCCATTCGCGGTCGGGCCTGAGATGCGGCGTCGGCAGCGCCATCTCGTGGTCGATCTCGGTGACATGCTCGGCCGGCACCCCGATCTCGATCACCTCGATGCCGGGGCTCGCGGCCAGCACCCGGTGGCGAATCCCGGGCGGCTGGATGAAACAGTCGCCGGCGGTCAGGCGGATCGGCCCGCCCTGGTCCTCATAGACGACATCGACCCAGCCGCGGTAGCAGAAGATCAGCTGAAACCCGACCTTGTGGAAATGCACCATGTCAGGCACCGGGCCGCCGTCGGGGATGCGGATATGGCTGGCGATCATCGCGCCGCCGAGACGCGAGGGCACCAGGTCACGGTATTGCATCCCGGCCCGGCCGATCACCCAGGGCGCGCTGTCGGCCAGCCTTCGCACCACGAAGGCGTGTTCGGTCGGCGGCAGCACCAGCGGCGGGTCGAGGTCCTCGATGGCGATCCGGGTGCCGCCCGGCGCGGTCAGGTCGCGCGCGCCCCGGGCAATGGCGTCGGGATCGCGGGCGCGAAGGCATATCTGCCCCGGCGCGCCCGCTGCCCCGGCATCAAGCCGCAGCCGCAGCCCGTGCCCCGACAGGACCGCAACCGCCGGATTGTCGGCCGGCCGGATCATCTCCAGCCGCATCCCCAGCACACCGGTGAAGAACGTCAGATCCTGGCGCAGGCTGGCGGTCGGCAAGACGACCTCGGCGCGAATTTCGGACATCGGGCGGACCTTTCCATGCTAAGCGAAGACTGGATGCCCGCAGGGCGCATTGCAAGACGTTGCGATCATGCGGCCAAGGCGCTACATCTGGCCTTGAGGATGGTTTAATACTAAACGATAATATCGGGGAGGAATGGCGATGGAAGAGACCCGGCAGGAGAACGCCCGTCAGGCGGCGCTGGATTATCACGAGTTTCCCAAGCCCGGCAAGCTGGAGATCCGCGCCACCAAGCCCCTGGCCAACGGCCGCGACCTTTCGCGCGCCTATTCCCCCGGTGTCGCCGAGGCCTGTCTGGAGATCAAGGCCGACCCGGCCAGTGCCAGCCGCTTCACCGCGCGCGCCAATCTGGTCGCGGTGGTGACCAACGGCACCGCGGTGCTGGGCCTTGGCAACATCGGCGCGCTGGCCTCGAAGCCGGTGATGGAGGGCAAGGCGGTACTTTTCAAGAAGTTCGCCAATATCGACTGTTTCGACATCGAGCTGAACGAGCCCGACCCCGAAAAGCTGGCCGATATCGTCTGCGCGCTGGAACCGACTTTCGGGGCGATCAACCTTGAAGACATCAAGGCGCCCGACTGCTTCATCGTCGAGAAGCTGTGCCGCGAGCGGATGCAAATTCCGGTCTTTCACGACGACCAGCACGGCACCGCCATCGTCGTCGGCGCGGCGGCGACCAATGCGCTGCACGTCGCAGGCAAGGCTTTTGATCAGATCAGGGTGGTATCGACCGGCGGCGGGGCGGCGGGGATCGCCTGCCTCAACATGCTGCTGAAGCTGGGGGTCAGGCGCGAGAACGTCTGGCTTTGCGACATTCACGGGCTGGTCCACGAAGGCCGCGAGGTCGACATGAACCCCGAGAAGGCGGCCTATGCCCAGGCTTCCGACAAGCGCACACTGGACGAGGTGATCGACGGTGCGGATCTGTTCCTCGGCCTCTCGGCGCCGGGGGTGCTGACCCCCGAAATGGTCGCGCGGATGGCGCCCCGGCCGATCGTCTTCGCCCTGGCCAACCCGACGCCCGAGATCACCCCCGATCTGGTCCGCTCGGTCGCGCCGGATGCGATCATCGCCACCGGGCGGTCGGATTTTCCCAACCAGGTCAACAACGTCCTGTGCTTTCCCTTCATCTTCCGCGGCGCGCTCGATGTCGGCGCCACGGTGATCAACGATGCCATGCAGATCGCCTGCATCGAGGGGATCGCCGCCCTGGCCCGCGCCACCACCTCGGCCGAGGCCGCCGCTGCCTACCGCGGCGAGACGCTGACCTTCGGGCCCGACTACCTGATCCCCAAGCCCTTCGATCCACGGCTGATCGGCACCGTCGCCTCGGCGGTGGCGAAGGCGGCGATGGAGACGGGGGTCGCCACCCGGCCGATCGCCGACATGGATGCCTACCGGCGCAAGCTTGACGGCTCGGTCTTCCGTTCCGCCCTGATCATGCGCCCGGTGTTCGAGGTCGCGCGCACCGCGCAGCGCCGCATCATCTTCGCCGAGGGCGAGGACGAGCGGGTGCTGCGCGCCGCCAATGCGATGCTGGAGGAAACCACCGACAAGCCGATCCTGATCGGCCGGCCCGAGGTGATCGCCCGGCGCGCCGAACGCGCCGGCCTGCCGATCCGCCCCGAGCGCGACTTCGAGATCGTCAACCCCGAGAACGATCCGCGCTACCGCGACTACTGGGGCACCTATCACGAGCTGATGGCGCGGCGCGGGGTGACGCCGGACATCGCCCGTGCGGTGCTGCGCACCAATTCCACCGCGATCGCCGCCGTCGCGGTGCATCGCGGCGAGGCCGACAGCATGATCTGCGGCACCTTCGGGCAATATCTGTGGCACCTGAACTATGTCTGCCAGGTTCTTGCCCGCGACGGGCTGGCGCCGCAGGGCGCGCTCAGCCTGATGATCCAGGAGGACGGGCCGCTGTTCGTCGCCGATACCCATGTCAATGCGGTCCCTTCGCCCGAGGCGATCGCCACCGCCGCGATCGGCGCGGCGCGCCATGCCCGCCGCTTCGGGGTAACGCCGCAGGTAGCACTTTGCGCACATTCCAACTTTGGCAACCTCGACACCGATTCGGGTCGCAGGATGCGCGCGGCAATCGACATCCTCGACGCCAAGGGTGTCGATTTCGCCTATGAGGGCGAGATGTCGGCCGATGCCGCGCTTGACCCCGACCTGCGCGCGCGGATCTTTCCGGGCAGCCGGATCGAGGGCGCCGCCAATATCCTGGTCTTCGGCTATACCGACGCCGCCAATACCGCGCGCAACATCCTGAAGATGAAGGCCGGCGGGCTCGAGGTCGGGCCGATCCTGATGGGCATGGGCAACCGCGCCCATATCGTCACGCCCTCGATCACCGCGCGCGGGCTTCTCAACATGTCGGCGATCGCCGGCACCCCGGTGGCGCATTACCGCTAGCAGGCCGCCGGATTAGCGCAAACAGTGACGAAACCGCGCAGGCAATATCCTTGCGCGGTTTCACGCTTTGGCCTTACAGCATTGCCCAAGAGGCGGAGGAGGCACACCATGGCATACAAGGACATCTACGCGGCCTGGCAAGCGGACCCCGAGGGGTTCTGGATGCAGGCCGCAGGGTCGATCGACTGGACGCGCCCGCCGTCGCGCGCGCTCTTTGCCGAACGGGCACCGCATTACGAATGGTTCAACGACGGGCTGACCAATACCTGCTGGAACGCCGTCGACCGCCATGTCGCAGCCGGCCACGGCGGGCGGATCGCGATCATCCACGACAGCCCGATCACCCGCTCGACCCATGCGCTGACCTATGGCGAACTGCGCGACCGCGTCGCCAGCCTTGCCGGCGCACTGCGCGACCGCGGCATCACCAAGGGCGACCGGGTGATCATCTACATGCCGATGGTGCCCGAGGCGCTGGAGGCGATGCTGGCCTGCGCGCGGCTGGGCGCAATCCATTCGGTGGTCTTCGGCGGTTTCGCCGCGCATGAACTGGCGGTGCGGATCGACGATGCGACGCCGAAGGCGATCATCGCCGCCTCCTGCGGGCTCGAACCGGGGCGGGTCGTGCATTACAAGCCGCTGGTCGATGCGGCCATCGAGCAGGCCGCGCACAAGCCCGATTTCACCGTGATCCTGCAACGCGAGCAAGAGGCGGCGACGCTGATCCCGGGGCGCGATCTGGACTGGCACGCGATCCAGGCCGGCGTCACCCCGGCCGACTGCGTCCCGGTCGAGGGCAGTCACCCGGCCTATATCCTCTATACCTCGGGCACCACCGGCGCGCCGAAGGGCGTGGTGCGCGCCACCGGCGGCCATATGGTGGCGCTCAACTGGACGATGCGGAACATCTACGACATTGCCGCCGGCGATGTCTTCTGGGCCGCCTCGGATGTCGGCTGGGTGGTCGGGCACAGCTATATCTGCTACGGCCCGCTGCTGGCCGGGGCGACCACCATCGTCTTCGAGGGCAAGCCGGTCGGCACCCCCGACGCCGGCACCTTCTGGCGGGTGATCCGCGACCACAAGGTGCGCGCGCTGTTCACCGCGCCGACCGCGCTGCGCGCGATCAAGCGTGACGACCCGAAGGGCGCGCTGATCGCGGATTACGACACGACCAGCCTCAAGACACTGTTCCTGGCCGGCGAGCGCGCCGACCCCGACACCATCATCTGGGCCCGCGATCACCTGAACGTGCCGGTCATCGACCACTGGTGGCAGACCGAGACCGGATGGGCGATCGCCGCCAATCCGGTCGGGATCGAGGCCCTGCCGGTCAAGATCGGCAGCCCCTCGGTGGCGATGCCGGGCTATGACGTGCAGGTGCTGGACGAGGGCGGCCACCCGGTCGCGCCCGGCACGCTTGGCGCGATCGCGGTGAAACTGCCGCTGCCGCCCGGCACCCTGCCGACGCTGTGGAACGCCGAAGAGCGGTTCCGCAAGTCCTACCTCGACCATTTCCCCGGCTACTACGAGACCGGCGATGCCGGCTATGTCGACGAGGACGGCTATCTCTACATCATGGCGCGCACCGATGACGTGATCAACGTCGCCGGCCACCGGCTGTCGACCGGCGCCATGGAAGAGGTGCTGGCCGGCCACCCGGAGGTCGCCGAATGCGCGGTGATCGGGGTCGCCGACGCGCTGAAGGGCCAGGCGCCGCTCGGGCTTCTCTGCCTCAACAAGGGCTCGAACCAGCCGCATGAGGTGGTGATCCGCGAATGCGTCGCCCGGGTGCGCGACCAGATCGGCCCGGTCGCGGCCTTCAAGCTGGCCTGCGTCGTCGACCGGCTGCCCAAGACCCGGTCGGGCAAGATCCTGCGCGCCACCATGGTCAGGATCGCCGATGGCGAGCCCTGGAAGATGCCGGCAACGATCGACGACCCCGCGGTGCTGGACGAGATCGCCACCGCGCTGAAGGGTCTTGGCCTGCCGCGTGGATAATCCTGGCCCAACGCGGATGATTGTCTGCCCGCCGGCGCGGTCCGGGCGGCTTGACGTTTCGGACAGGTTGGCGATCGGCACATCTTGGCGTAAAAGCCTGGGGCCATGCAACCGATACTTGCATTGCCCGGATCGCCGGTAACCGACGCGCAACCGAGGTCGCACGATGAACAGTGCCGATTTTCCGCACGGCCCGTCTGCCGCAACCCCGCTTGATCCGGGGCGGATGACGCTTCTCGGCCATGACCTGCGCGCGGCGGTTTCCGACATCATCGGCGGCCTGCGGCTGATCGAGCAGGACCGTTTCGACGAACCGACCCGGCTGCAGCTGGAGCGGGTGCGCGCCTCGGGCGAGATCCTCGCCCGGCTTCTCGAAGAGGGGCTGGCGATGATGCTGGGCGAGGACGAATTCGCCGCCACCCATCCGGCCAACGTGCAGATGGCGCGGTTTCTCTATGATATCGAGATGCGCTGGTCGGGCCGGGCCCGCGAAAAGAACCTCGACCTCGTGGTCACCCGGGCGCCGGACGTGCCGCAGGTGCTGACCCTCGACCGGATCGCGCTGGAGCGGATCCTGGCCAATATCCTGTCGAACGCGATCAAGTATACCGATACCGGCCGGGTCTCGCTCGATGTCGGGATGGCGGACTGCGGCGCGCTGCGCATCTCGGTCGCCGATCAGGGGCCAGGCTTTTCGGCCGCAGCACTCAGCCGGCTTTTCGAGATCCACGGCCGCCCCGACGGCGCGCCCAAGCCCGGCCACGGCCTCGGCATGCACATCACCCGCACCATGACCGGCCGGCTGGGCGGCACGATCAGCGCCGAGAACCTGCCCGGCGGCGGGGCGCGGGTGACGCTCGACCTGCCGCCCGAGACCTGGACCATCGATGCCGGGCCTGCGGCCGAAGCACTGCCCGACCTGCCCGACCTCGGCCATGTCAAGGTTCTCGTCGCCGAGGACAACCTCACCAACCAGACGATCATCGGCCACATGCTGGCCCGGATGGGCGCGCAGTTCGAGATTGCAAGCGACGGGGTCGAGGCGCTCGACTGGCTGGAACGTGAGGAATTCGACCTCGCGCTGATCGACATCGAGATGCCGCGCCTGTCGGGGATCGAGGTGATGCGGGCGCTGCGCCGCCACGACCGCCACCACGCAAGGATGCCGGTGATCGCGATCACCGCCTATGTGCTGCGCGCCAATCGCGACGCGATCTATGCCGCCGGCGCCGACGCGATCCTGGCCAAGCCGCTGGCCGGGCTGGAAACCTTCGGCATGGCCATCGCCAATGTGCTGGCCCGCGGTGGCGACACCCTGCCACCGACCCCGGCCGAGGACGAGCGGACCGAATTCGACCGCAAGAGCTTCGATCACCTGATCGAGATCGCCGGGCCGGACTCGGCGCGCGAACTGCTCGAACGGCTGGCGACCGATCTCGCCAAGACCGAGCGCGGCCTGATCGCCGGGCTGGCCGAGGCCGACAGCGCCGCGGTCCGGGCCGAGACCCATGTGCTGATCGCACTCGCCGGCGCGGTCGGCGCGGCCCGGCTTCAGGCGCTGGCCCAGGCGCTGAACAGCGCCGCCCATCGCGGCGGGCGGCCCGATCCTGCCAGTCTCGGCCAGGACACGCTGGCCCATCTCGACCGGCTGATCCATTTCGTTGCCCGGGAACGCGCGCGCCGCGGCGAGGCCGCATGACGCAGCCAACGCTGCTTCTGGTCGAGGATACGCCGTCGCTGCAGCTGGTCTACGAATCGGTGCTGCGCTCGGCCGGCCACAAGGTGAAAAGCGAGGGCACCGCGGCCGCCGGCCTCGCCACCTTCAAGGCGCTGGCGCCGCCGGTGGTGCTGCTCGACCTGATGCTGCCGGACCGCGACGGGCTTGACCTGATGCGCGACTTCCTCGCCCTGCGCCCCGAGACCGCGGTGATCGTCATCACCGCCAACGGCTCGATCAACAAGGCGGTGGCGGCGATGCGGGCGGGCGCCCATGAATTCCTGGTCAAACCCTTCGACGAACAGCGTTTTCTCAACGCGATCGCCAATGCGCTGGCCAGCGTCGGCAACGCCCCCGCCCCCCCGGCGACCGAACCCGACCCGGTGGCACCGCCGGGCGACTTCATCGGCACCTCGGCCCCGATGCGCGATGTCTATGCCCGCATCCGCTCGGTCGCGCGGTCGATGGCCACGGTCTTCATCACCGGCGAAAGCGGCACCGGCAAGGAGCTTTGCGCCCAGGCGGTGCATGACTTCTCCAACCGCGCCCGCGGCCCCTTCGTGCCGCTGAACTGTGGCGCCATCCCTTCGGAACTGCTGGAATCCGAGGTCTTCGGCCATGTCAAGGGTTCCTTCACCGGGGCGATCTCCGACAAGCCCGGCGCCGCCGCCTCGGCCGACGGCGGCACGCTCTTTCTCGACGAGATCTGCGAGCTGGACCTCAACCTGCAGACCAAGCTTCTGCGCTTCCTGCAGACCTCGACGATCCAGCCGGTCGGGGCGGCGCGGGCCCGCAAGGTCAATGTCCGCATCGTCTGTGCCACCAACCGCGACCCGATGGCGGCGGTGCGGCGCGGCCAGTTCCGCGAGGATCTCTATTACCGGCTGCATGTCGTGCCGATCCACATGCCGCCGCTGCGCGCCCGCGGCGATGATGTCGTGACCATCGCCGAGGCCGCCCTCGCCCGCTTCTCGCTCGAGGAGGACCGCCGCTTCCAGACCATCGACCCCGAGGTCAGGACCCTGTTTCGCGCGCTCGACTGGCCGGGCAACGTGCGCCAGCTGCTCAATGTCATGCGCCGCGTCGTGGTCCTGAACGACGGGCCGGTCGTCACCCGCGCGATGCTGCCGATCGAGATCCATCACGAACTGGAACGCGGCCCCGCCACACCCGGGCCCGACCCCGATCCGCGCCCGGCACGGGCGGCGATCGACGGCCTCGTCGGTCATACCATGGCCGAGATCGAACGGCTCGCGGTCGAGGCGACGATCGCCCGGCACGGCGGCTCGGTCCCCAAGGCGGCGCGCATCCTCGATGTCGCGCCCTCTACGCTCTACCGCAAGATCGAGGCCTGGAAGAGCCGCGGCTGACGCCACCCCCCCCCCGGAACCTCGTCCCGCGCCATTCTTCGTTGCCGAAATACCCCCCGCCGGAGGCCTCGGCGACAGCCACCCGCCCCCCCGGCTCAGACGAACTGCTCGCGCGTCAGGCGCTCTTCCAGCCCATGGCCGGGATCAAAGAGGATGCGGTGGCGCACGCCCGGGTCGGACCAGACCTCGACCGCCACCACCTCGCGCACCGACCGTCCGTCGGCATCGGCCATCACCGGCCGCTTGACCGGATCGAGCACATCGAACCGCACCCGCGCCGATTTCGGCAACAGCGCCCCGCGCCAGCGCCGCGGCCGGAACGCCGCCACCGCGGTCAGCGCCAGCACCTCGGCACCGATCGGCAGGATCGGGCCATGGGCGGAATAGTTGTAGGCGGTCGACCCGGCCGGGGTGCAGACCAGCGCGCCGTCGCAGACCAGCTCTTCCATCCGCCGCTTGCCGTCGATGCTGATCGCCAGCCGCGCCGCCTGCGGGCCGGCGCGCAACAGCGACACCTCGTTGATCGCCAGTGCCTCGCTGATGCTGCCGTCGGCGCGATGCGCGGTCATGTGCAAAGGGTTGATCACCGCCTCCTCGGCCTCGGCGACGCGGTCGCTCAACCCGTCCTCGCCGAACTCGTTCATCAGAAATCCGATGGTGCCGCAGTTCATGCCATAGACCGGCAGGCCGAGATGGGCGGTCCCGTGCAGGGTCTGCAACATGAACCCGTCGCCACCCAGCGCCACGATCACATCCGCCTGCTTGGCCGGGACCGAGCCATAGCGCGCCACCAGCCGCTCGCGGGCGGCCTGCGCCTGCGCTGTCTCGCTGGCCATGAAGGTGATGCGCATCGGTGCGGTCATGTCGGCCTCCCTGCCCGCATTGATCCCTCGCATCGGGGGCAATGGCAACCCCGCCCCCGTTCACGGCCGGCGGTTTCCGATAGTGGCGCCCACTTCGCCGAAACGCCGGTAACGGTCGCAATCCTCCCTTCCCGCCCCGACGGCTGTCCGATAAAGAACGGCCATGCCCCAGCGCACGAGGAAAGACCGATGACCCCGATCAGCACCGCCAGACCGACCAGCCCGGAGCCCGACGCGGATTTCTTCACCGAACCGCTCGCCAGCCGCGATCCGGCCGTTTTCGCGGCGATCACCGCCGAGCTTGGCCGCCAGCGCGACGAGATCGAGCTGATCGCCTCGGAAAACATCGTCTCGCGCGCGGTGATGGAGGCGCAGGGCTCGGTGCTGACCAACAAATACGCCGAAGGCTATCCGGGCCGGCGCTACTATGGCGGCTGCCAGTTCGTCGATGTCGCCGAAACCCTGGCGATCGAGCGGGCCTGCGCGCTCTTCGGCTGCGGCTTCGCCAATGTCCAGCCGAACTCGGGCAGCCAGGCCAACCAGGGCGTGTTCAACGCGCTGATCGCGCCGGGCGACACGATCCTCGGCATGAACCTCGCCTCGGGCGGGCACCTGACCCATGGCGCGGCGCCGAACCAGTCGGGCAAGTGGTTCCATGCGGTGCAATACGGCGTGCGTCTGCAAGACAACCTGATCGATTACGACCAGGTCGCGGCTCTGGCGCAGGAACACCGGCCGAAGCTGATCATCGCCGGCGGATCGGCGGTGCCGCGGGTGATCGATTTCGCCCGTTTCCGTGCCATCGCCGACAGCGTCGGCGCCTGGCTGATGGTCGACATGGCGCATTTCGCCGGGCTGGTCGCCGGCGGGGTGCATCCCTCGCCCTTCCCGCATGCCCATGTCGCCACCACGACGACGCACAAGACCCTGCGCGGCCCGCGCGGCGGGATGATCCTGACCAATGACGAGGCGATCGCGAAAAAGGTCAATTCGGCGATCTTCCCCGGCATCCAGGGCGGCCCCCTGATGCATGTGATCGCCGCCAAGGCGGTGGCCTTCGGCGAGGCGCTGCGGCCGGAGTTTCGCGACTATGCGGCGCAGGTCGTCGCCAATGCGCAGGCGCTGGCCGACGAGTTGACCAAGGGCGGGCTTGCCATCGTCACCGGCGGCACCGACACCCATGTCATGCTGGTCGACCTGCGGCCCAAGTCGGTCAAGGGCAATGCCACCGAAAAGGCGCTGGGGCGCGCCCATATCACCTGCAACAAGAACGGCATCCCCTTCGATCCGGAAAAGCCGACGGTGACCAGCGGCATCCGCCTTGGCAGCCCGGCCGGCACCACCCGCGGCTTCGGCGAGGCCGAGTTCCGCCTGATCGGCCGGCTGATCACCGAGGTCGTCGACGGGCTGGCCGCGAATGGCGAGGATGGCAACGACGCGGTCGAGGCCCGGGTGCGGGCCGAGGTCGCCCGGCTTTGCGCGCGCTTTCCGCTTTATCCCGGGCTGTGATCGCCCGGGCGCGGCTCAGAGGTAGCCGCGCCAGACCAGAACGGTCACGACCAGCGCCAGCGTGACGACGATCGCCGCGGCGATCCCCGTCATCATGTCGAGCAGGATCGCCCGGCGTCGCGCCCCGGCACCAAGAGGCTTGAGGTAGCGCACGCAGGCGTCATAGGCGTCGGCGATCCTGTCGTGATCAAGCTGCATCTCAAGATGCGGCGCGCGCGCCTGTTCGGCGCAGCGTGCCATGTATTCCGCCTCGCGCCGCACCCGGCGCGGCAGCAGCCGCCCGCCGCGGCGCAGTTTCTCGGCCAGGGTGGCGCCGCGCACGCCCAGCCGCGCCTCCATCAGTTCGGCGATCCGGCCCGCCATCTGCCCTGTTGTCACACCACTCATGATCCGCGCACGCGCCCCGTGTTGCCGCCGGGTCCAGAGTAGGACGGCTTGCGGCGCGGGGGAACCGGGATTTTGCAGCGCCCCGCCCGGCGCCGAGGCTTGGCCGGCACTGGGCCTTGGCGGGGCGGGGCAGGCGCGCTGGAGCCTGTCTGACGCGACCAGCAGCACCAGACCGGCGCCAGCCTCTTCGTTTGCCGCCTGTCCCTCGACAAAACCGGATTCCACTTTTGTGGGACATGCTCTAGACAGGGCCGATGCTGCACCTGATCCGCCATGGCCGGCCGACCGACCGGCCCACCCTTCTGATCGCGCACGGCCTCTTCGGCTCGGCGCGCAACTGGGGTGCGATCGCCCGGCGGCTGGCCGAGGACCGACAGGTGATCGCGGTCGACATGCGCAACCACGGCGAGAGCCCGCGCATGGCCAGCCAGAGCTACCCGGAGATGGCCGCCGACCTGGCCGAGGTGATCCGCGCCGAGATGGCACGGGGCGGCGGCAGCGCCTGCGATGTCTTGGGCCATTCGATGGGCGGCAAGGCGGCGATGGTGCTGGCGCTGAGCGAAGGCGCGCTGGTCAACCGGCTGGTTGTCGCCGATATCGCGCCGGTCGCCTATGGTCACAGCCACGCCGGGCTGATCGCGGCGATGCGCGGGCTTGACCTTGCCGGCCTGACCAGCCGGGCCGAGGCCGACCGGCGGCTGGCGGCAGCGGTGCCCGATGCCGGGGTCCGGGCCTTCCTGCTGCAATCGCTCGACCTTGGCGCCGAGCCGCCGGGCTGGCGGCTCGGTCTTGACGTGCTCGAGGCCGCGATGGCGGGGCTGACCGGCTGGCCCGAGGTGGCGGGCCGCTTCGACGGGCCGGTGCTGTTCCTGGCCGGGGCGCTGTCGGATTATGTCCGCCCCGAACACCGCGCGACGATCCGGCGCTATTTCCCGGGCGCCCGGCAGGCGAGGATCCCCGGCGCCGGGCACTGGCTTCATGCCGAACGCCCGCGCGAGTTCGAAGCGGCGGTGCGCGCCTTTCTCGATTGACGCAGGCACCCCCTTGCGCCGCCCGGCCCGGCGCGGCGATAGTCCATACGCACAGGGGCAAGGAGCGAGCATGACCTTTCATATCGGGGCGAAACCCGGCGAGATCGCCGAGACCGTGCTGATGCCGGGCGATCCCTACCGGGCGAAATGGGCGGCGGAGACCTTTCTGAGCGACGTTGTCTGCGTCAACCGGGTGCGCGGCATGCTCGGCTTCACCGGCACCTGGAAGGGCAACCGGGTGACGATTCAGGGCTCGGGCATGGGCATGGCGTCCTTGTCGATTTATGCAAATGAACTGATCCGCGACTATGGCGCGCGCAGCCTGATCCGGATCGGATCGGCGGGTGCCATGCAACAGGCGGTGAAGATCCGCGACGTGGTGATCGCAATGACCTCGTCGACGATCTCGACCCCCTCGCGCGGCTTCTTCCGCGAGATGCAGTTCGCGCCTTGCGCCGATTTCACCCTCCTGGAGCGGGCGGTGGCGGCGGCGCGGGCGCGCGGCACTGATTTTCATGTCGGCGGCATCCATTCTTCGGATGTCTTTTATGACGAGCGCCCCGACCTGACCGAGATGCTGGCCCGGCACGGCGTGCTGGCGGTCGAGATGGAGGCGGCCGAGTTATACACCGTCGCCGCCCGGCACGGGGCGCGGGCGCTGGCGCTGCTGACCATCTCGGATCACCTGATCACCCATGAGGCATTGCCGGCCGAAGACCGCGAGCGGTCGTTCGGCGAGATGGTCGAGATCGCGCTGGCGGCGGCCTTCGGCTGAACCCGGGCCGGGGAGGCCTCCGGCGGGGGTATTTTCGCAACGAAGAATGACCACGCGCGGGCAGTTCGCGGTTGCGGGCGGCGCGCGGATCGGCTGGACTGCGGCGGACCGAGCGAGGATCACCATGCCCCATCTTGCCCATCGTCCCTGGGTTCCCGAGGCCTGCGAGGCGCTGATCCGGCGGCAGGCGGAAGCGGCCGCCGCGCCGTCCGATGCCGTCGCCGCGCGGATCGAGCGATTGATCCTGCGCAACGCCGAGATCCACGACCGCGAGTGTTTCAACCTCAACCCGGCGACCAACGTGATGAACCCGGCGGCCGAGGCGGCGCTGGCGCGCGGGCTGGGCAGCCGGCCCTCGCTGGGCTATCCGGGCGACAAATACGAGATGGGGCTTGAGGCGATCGAGGCGATCGAGGTGATCTGCGCCGAACTGGCGGCCGAGGTGTTTGGCGCGCGATACGCCGAAGTGCGGGTGTCTTCCGGCGCGATGGCCAATCTTTACGGTTTCATGGCGCTGAGCCGGCCGGGCGATGCGATCATCGCGCCGCCGGCCGCGATCGGCGGCCATGTCACCCATCATGCGGCCGGCTCGGCCGGGCTTTACGGGCTGGTCAGCCACCCGGCCCCGGTCGATGCCGACGGCTATAGCGTCGATCTGGACGGGCTGCGGGCGATGGCGCAGAGGCTGCGGCCGAAGCTGATCACGCTTGGCGGGTCGCTCAACCTCTTTGCCCATCCGGTGCGCGCGGTGCGCGCGATCGCCGACGAGGTCGGCGCCAAGGTGCTGTTCGATGCGGCCCATCAATGCGGGATCATCGCCGGCGGGCACTGGGCCAATCCGCTGGCCGAGGGTGCGCATCTGATGACGATGTCGACCTACAAGAGCCTGGGCGGGCCGGCAGGCGGGCTGATCGTCACCAATGAGCCCGCGATCGCCGAGCGGCTGGATCACATCGCCTTTCCCGGCATGACCGCGAATTTCGATGCCGGCCGGGTGGCGGCACTGGCGATCACGCTGCTCGACTGGCGCGACTTCGGCCGCGCCTATGCCGGCCGGATGGTCGCGGTGGCGCAAGCCCTCGCCGCGGCGCTGGCGGCCGAGGGATTGCCGGTCTTTGCCGGGGCGCGGGGCGCCACGCAGTCGCATCAGTTCGCGGTGGAGGCGGCAGGGTTCGGCGGCGGGCAGGCGGCCGCGAAGACCTTGCGGCGGGCGGGGTTTCTCGCCTGCGGCATCGGCCTGCCGCTGCCGCAGGTCGCCGGCGACCTCAACGGCCTGAGGATCGGCACGCCGGAACTGGTGCGCCGGGGGGTGACCGAGGATCATGCGCCGGAGCTGGCGCGGCTGATCGCGGCGGCCTTGCGCGCCAATGATCCCTCGGCGCTGGCCGGCGAGGTCGCGGCCTTCCGGCGGCGGTTCGAGGGGTTGCACTTCATCCGGGGCGCCTGAGCTTCGCGCGGTCTGGCCTTCACGGTATCCGTGGGCCCCGCCGCCCGATCGCGTCGCCCGCGCACCAGACCGGAAGGATACAGGATGGACAGACGACCACTGGGGCAGGACGGGCCGATGGTTTCGGCGATCGGGCTGGGCTGCATGAGTTTTGCCGGCTTTTTCGGGGCGACCGACGAGGCCGAGAGCCTGGCCTGCCTCGATGCCGCCCATGATCGCGGAGTGGACTTTCTCGACACTTCGAACATCTATGGCATGGGCCGGTCCGAGACGGTGATCGGCACCTGGCTGGCCACGCGCCACCATCCGGTGACACTGGCGACCAAGGCCGGCATCGTTGCCGGGCCGCCGCGCCGCTTCGACAATTCCGACGCCCATCTGCGCGCCGAACTGGAGGCCTCGCTGAAGCGGCTGCGGCGCGATCATGTCGAGCTGTTCTATATCCACCGGCGCGAACAGGCCCGCCCGATCGAAGAGGTGGTGGGCAGCCTGTCGCGGTTGATCGAGGAAGGCAAGATCGGTGGGTACGGCCTGTCGGAGGTTTCGCCGGCGACGCTGCGGCGCGCCTGCGTGGTGCATCCGGCGCGGGCGGTGCAGAACGAATACTCGCTCTGGTCGCGGCAGCCGGACCTCGGGCTGATCCGGGCCTGCGCCGAACTGGGTGTCGCCTTCATCGCCTTCTCGCCCCTTGCCCGCGGCATGTTGAGCGACAGCCCGCCCGATCCGGCGCGCATGGCAGAGCAGGATTTCCGCCGGACCATTCCGCGGTTTCAGGAGCCGAACCACAGCGCCAACCGCGGCGCCATCGCGGGTTTTGCCGGCTTTGCCCGCAGCCGTGGCTGGACCACCGCGGCCGCGGCCCTGGCCTGGGTTCTGGACCGCGGCCCGCATCTGATCCCGATCCCCGGCACCCGCAGCGCCGCCCATCTGGCGGACTGGGCCGGGGCCGGACAGATCCGGTTGACCGACGCGGACCGCGCCGAGATCGATCGCCTGCTGCCGCCCGGCTTCGCCCATGGCGACCGCTATTCCGACGCCCATATCGTCGGGGTCGAGCGCTACTGCTGAACCTCAGGCACCATGGCTGCGGTCGTAGCCGTTGACCGGCGGCGGGGTCCAGCCGGCCAGCGCATCGCGCGCAGGGCGCAGCACCTCGACGCGCAGCGGATGGCAGGCGGCGGCGTCCGAGGAATGAGCCGAGCCGCAGTCGCCGCCCGGGCAGGCCGACAGCGCGCCGAGCAGGTCGATCTCGGCGAAGAACTCCAGGTAGTCGCCGGGGCGGACCGGGCTTGCCTTCATGAAATACTGGCCGGTGTCGCGGGCAAAACCGGTGCACATGAAGACGTTGAGGACATCATGGACATGGGCCTCGGCCTCACCGGGCGCAAGGCCGGTTTCGGCGGCGAGCGCGCGCGTCAGGTTGGAATGGCAGCAGTGGTGATACAGGTCACCGTGGCTGAGCAGGCAATGGGTATAGGGGTCGCAGCGGGTGCCGATCACGTCATGGACCGATCCGCCGAAGCTGTCGAAACCGTACCAGTCAAGCGTGTCGCGGGTGATCGTCGCCATCGGCCTGAGGTGCGGGAAGGCCGACCACATCCGGTCGCCGGTGGACAGGTGCGTGCCGTGCAGCGCCCGGGTCTTGCCGGAATAGAACCGTTCGGAAAGATCGGCGGCGTTCCACAGGTTGAGATCGCCGACCTGCGGGCCCTCGACCGAACGGATGCGAAAGAATTGCCCGGCCGCGACCCGGAAGCAGCGCGCCTCGCGCGGCGGAACAAGGATTTCCGACACCGGCACCAGCGTGGCGCGTGCGGCGCGGTAAAGCCCGAGATCGGGCGCCGGCAGATCGCCGACCGGATAGCAGATGACCGGCGCGACCGCCCGGCGGGCCTCGGCGTCGGGCGGGGCGGCGGTTTCAGGCTGATCGGGCTTCATCGGCGGCTCCTCGGCGGCGGGGGCAGCATCGCCGTGCGGAGGGAAATCGTCAATGACCAGGCTATCGGGGACCCGGCTATCGGGGACCCGGCTGTCGGGCGAACCCCGCGGGGCGTGGCGGAGCCGGGCGATCCGGCGCCGGACAACCGGGCAAAGACGGCGCGCCTTGTTCGGCTCAAGGCTGATCCATGTTAGAGACTGCCGCCGCATCGTCCCGTATGAAGATGGCAGACGGATCCGTCGCCGGGCCTGGGAGTTTGCTAGGACCGTACAGGAACCGGACAGGCCCGCAGAGGTAACCGCAAGGCTGGAAGCGGCGCCAGTGTTCTGACCGCTGACAGTTTGGGCGACGCGGGGGCAACACGAGCAGGTCGCCTGGACCTTCTTGCGCGCGCGCCCCGATGACGGACCTGTCGAAAGACGTTTGGCACGGCTTTTCCAGTGACGGCGCCTGGCTGCTGCCCCGCCGCGCGGGGGCCGACTGTTATCACGGCATTCCAACCCCGGGGTGCCGGATCTGACGATCAAAAGGAACCATGACATGCTCGGAAAAATTGTTTCGACCACGCTGATCGGCGCACTGATGGCAACCGCCGCGTTCGCCGAATCGCCCACCAAGGTCAAGGACGTCGATGTGAGCATCGACCTGACCGCCATCACCAATCCCAAGGCGGCGGCCTACTGGACCACCGTCAGTGATGATCTGGAAGGCGCCATCGTCGCGCGCGTCACCGATCAGATCGCCGATGACGGTGTGAACATATCGGTGGATATTTCCGAACTGGCGCTGTCGAACTCTTTCCAGTCGGCGTTCGACATCGAGCAGTCCTCGCTTGTCGGGGACGTCAAGATCACCAGCGAGACGAACAACACCAAGTTCGAGGCATTCGAGCTGTCGGTCTCGTTCGATCAGGCAAGCCAGTTCCTGCCCGAAGGCTATGACCTGGCGCAGGTCACGTCGGACAGCAAGGAATACTACACGGCGATGATCGGCGCCTTTGCCGATGCGGTGGTCAAGCACCTCGAGTAAGTCTTGCGACGCGCCGTCGGCAGCCGGCGGCGCCAGGCGGAACCAGCATGGCCCCGGCTCGCAACATCCGGGGCCTTGCTGTCGTTGCCGGCACATGCAGTTCTCCGCGCCGAATCGGGCGGCAGCGTCGGCAGGGATGGCGATTTCGGCTTGGTCAGGCTTCATGCGGCACCTCCGCGGGCCAGTTCCGCGGGTCTGCCCCGATCCGGTCCATTGCCGGCGCGACAACCCGGTCAATCGACAGGATCTGTTGGTTCCGATCGTTGAGCACAAAGTTCGACCGGGACCGCGCGATGGTCGCCGGGCCAGAGGCCGGCTATCGGATTTCTCCCCGGGGCGGGCCTGATCCACCGGGGCGAGCTCCGCGTCAGCGGCGCTCCAGCACCTCGACCGAAAGGACCGTGGGCAGGTGGCGCGCGATCTCGTCCCAGCTTTCGCCTTCGTCGGTCGAGGCGAAGACCGAGCCCGAGTTGGTGCCGAAGTAGACCCCCGCCGGGTCGCGGCGGTCGCCCGCCATTGCCTGGCGCAGCACGGTGAAGAAGCAGGCGGTCTGCGGCAGGCCGGCACGCTGCGCCTGCCAGCTTTTCCCGCCGTCGCGGGTTCGCCAGACCGCGCAGGCAGCATCCGGCGGAAAGCGCCCGGCGATGTCGCCGTTCAAGGGCAGCGTCCAGACCGTGTCCGGGTCGCGCGGGTGGACATGGATCGGAAAGCCGAAGGTCGAGGGCAGGCCGGGCGTGATGTCGTCCCACACCCGCCCGCCATCGCGCGACCGGAACACCCCGTGGTGGTTCTGCTGGTAAAGCAGGTCGCCCGCGCCGCCCGTCTGACCCGGCGCACGCACGAGGTTGTGCACGCAATGCCCGGTCTCGCCACCCTTCGGCCCGGCCGGGTGGTCATGGTGGCTGTGCCTGTCGGCATCGGCATTCGACAGGCGGTTGCGACGTTCCCATGTCGCGCCGCCGTCCTCGGTGGCAAAGATCCCGGCGGCCGAGATGCCGACCCACAGCCTTTGCGGGTCGTCACCCTGCGGCACGATCGAATGCAGCACGAGGCCGGCGCCGCCCGGGGTCCATTCGGGCCGCGAGGGGTGTTCGGAAAGACCAGTCACCTCGGTCCAGGTCGCGCCGCCGTCGCGGCTGGCCAGAAGCGTCGCCGGCTTGGTGCCGGCGTAAATCGTGCCCCGGACATGAGCAAGCGACCAGACCTGCGCGATGTCCTTGCCGAAGGGGGCGGGTTGCGCCGTCCAGCCGATCATCGCGGCGAAGTCGGGATCCTTCGCGGCCCAGTCGTCGATCTGCCCGGTGGCAAGTTTCGCCAGCGTCCAGCTGGCGCCTCCGTCAACCGAGCGCCAGACCCCGGCACCATGCCACTCGCCGCCGCCGCCGGCCCAGAGGGTGCCGGTCTCCGGGTCGCCGATGACATGGTTGATTGGCCAGAGGTCGCAATGCGGCCCCGAAACCTGCCAGCCGGACCGGCCGGCGCCGCCGTCAAGCACGAAGGCCCCCTTGGTGGTGCCGACCAGAACGCTGAGATGCGTCATGACAAATCCCTCCTGTTCGCGCAGGAAGGGTATCACGAGATCGTGCGCCTCCACAGGGGGGGGGCGGGGCGCGCGACGGCACCGCCCGGGACGCCTGCCCCGGTCTCGCTTGCCCAGGGGGGAAAGATTTCTTGAACGCGGGGTCGTTTGATTTGTAGGATCGGGTTCAACAGGCTGCTGAAAAAGTCACGCACCCACCCGCTTTCAACCACCAGATCGGAAATCTGTTCCTCGCCACGCTCCCCACAGTCTCGGGCCCGGGCGACCAGCCCGGGCCGCGCCCGACCCTCCCCCCGGGAGGGCGCATGGCAATGGCGCAAATTGCTCGACGGCTGGAATGGCTTGGCCACCATAAAGCGCCGCAGCCCCAGCCCGCCAAAGCGCCCACCCAGGGTCGGGCGCGCCCCTCGGTGCAGGGATCGGATGGCGGGAGAGACAAGGTTTCCTCGCCAGACACTGCCCGAACTCCTTTTTCAGCAGCCTTTTAGAGCATGTCGCGCAAAAGTGGGAACCGGTTTTGCGCTATTCGGACATGCGAAATCAGAAGGTTAGAGTGGGTCGCGTGAATGCGAATGAACGCGATC
>PHEC01000035.1:0-24466 GCA_002841115.1 Alphaproteobacteria bacterium HGW-Alphaproteobacteria-6
CGGGTTTCGGCAATTACGAGATTGCCGGCATCTGCGTGCCCACCATCACCACGATCAACCCCCACCCCCGCCACATCGGCGAAGCCGCCGCCGGCCTGATCCTGGACGCGCTCGACGATGCCGACCTCGCCCCGGTCACCATCCCGCTGGCCCCCGAACTGCTGATCCGCGAGTCGAGCCTGTAACCTCAGGCCCGCGGCACCACCTCGCCATGCGGCAAGGGCAGCTGATCGGCGGCAAGGACGGTGTGGAAGGCATGGCCGTCGAACATCTCGAACAGGGGCTGCGAGGCCGCCTTGCTGGCGCAACGGATGTCCGGGTCGAGCGCGGCGGCGATCTGCTCGCGGGTCTCAATGCGGATGGCAAGGCGGATCATGCCCTCTGCCGCCGCGGGGATCGCGCGGGCAAGGGCGGTGCGGCGCGCAGCGTCAGCGTGTCGCGATGCGGCGCGCTGATCCGCGAGCCGCAGGTGTTTCGGTTCGACCGGCCGCTCTCCAACCTTCACGCCAGGTTGCGCGTCGAGATGCGAGCCGGGATCAAGGCCTTGCGCCGGCGCCTGAAAACCACGACGATCCACGTCACCCATGACCAGATCGAGGCGATGACCATGGCAGACATCGTGGTGGTGATGCACGATGGCCGCCGCCGGTTCCAGATGGCCGCGAACGGCCCCTGCCTGCCGGTCCTGCCCGACAGTCCGGGCGAAATCGGCCAAGGCGTGGTCGATGGCCTGCGCCCCGAACATCTGGCGATAGACCCCGCAGGCGATCTGTCGCTGGCCCTGTCGCCTGTCGCACCGGCGGGCCGGGAAACCCATGTCCATGCCCGGCTTGGCGAGCAGACGGTGCGCCTTGTCTCGACCGGCCGCGTGACCGCCGTGCCGGGCGACCTGGTCGCCGCAGGCATCGACCCCGACGGCGTCCACCTGTTCGACGCCGCGACGGGAAACCGGCTTTGACCCCCTGATCCGAAACCGCATGAAAGGCGCCGATGATGACCGAACCGAACCGCACGCTTGACCTGAAGCTTGACCGCATCCGCGGCGGCGCCTACGCGCCCGCCGATTTCATCATCGCGGATGCCAAGGACGGCGACATGTCGATGGGTGTGGCGACCCCCGGTTTCCGCAAGGGGGCGGACGGGGCCCTCACCACGGTTCCCCGGCCGATGTCGGATTACCGCGACGACATGCGGCGCGTCACCCGGTCGGGGCTGGCCGACATCATGCTGATGTCGCAATCCTCGGCCGAGGCGCTGGCCGCCGAAGGCCTGTTCCAGGACAGCCCGGTGACACCGGCGGTCCGCCTGAACGACGCATCGGACATCTGGGCCTATCGCGGCGCCAGCTATCGCACGGTGCCGGCCACGCCCTTCCGCACCGCCCGTATCGACCGTGCGCTGCCGGTCGCCGATCTGGGGCTTTATGCGGTGACCTTCTACAATGATCTGGCACAGGACGCCGAGACGCTGGACGCCTATGCCGCCTTTCGCGACGAGGCAAGCGAGTTGGGGATGCGGCATTTCCTCGAGGTGTTCAACCCGGCCTTCGATATCGACACCAACGGGATGGAGATCGGGCACTACATCAGCGATTCCATCGCCCGCTGCCTCGCCGGCGTCGCCAGCGCGGACTATCCGACCTTCCTGAAGATCGCCTACAACGGCCCGCGCGCGATGGAAGAACTGGCCTCGTATGATCCCGGCAAGCTGATCGTCGGCATCCTCGGCGGCGGCGTCGGCACGACGCGCGACACGTTCGAGCTGGTCCGTCAGGCCGAGAAATATGGCGCGCGGATCGCACTCTTTGGCCGCAAGATCTATTTCGCCGAGGACAGTATCGAGATCATCGCAGCGATGCGGCGGGTGGTCGAAGGGCAGCAGACCACCGAGGACGCCGTGCGCGACTATCACGACCGGCTTGCCAAAAAAGGCATCCGCCCGAACCGCAGCCTTGAGGACGATCTGGACATCACCGAGGCGGTGCTGAAATGACAGCGCGGCGGGGCGTTCTGACGGCGGGAACCTGGTGCGCCGATCACAACAAGGTGGTGGAGTTCTGGCCGCTGGAAAACGAGGTGGTCGAGATCCTGTCCGAAGACGTGAAGGGCGGCGGGTCGGGCTGCAATCTGGCCATCGACCTGAAGCGGCTGGACCCGGGCATTCCGGTCGAGACCATCGGCGTCATCGGGGATGACGAAGATGGCCGGGTCCTGCTGGCCGAGGCCGACGCCTTCGGCATCGAGCGCAGCCGCCTGCATGTCGTGCAGGGCCTGCGGACCAACTATACCGATGCCTATACCTCGAACCGGACCGGGCGGCGCACGCATATCTATCTGCAAGGCGCCAGCGCCGAACTGAACCCCGATCATTTCGACTTCGCCACCACGCAATCGCGGTTTCTGCACCTTGGCCTGCCGGGCATCCACCGCCAGATGGACCGCGCCTGGGGCTCTGACGAAAACGGCTGGGTCACGGTGCTGCGGGCGGCGCAGGCCGCCGGAATAGAGACGAACATGGAGCTTTGCTCGATTGCGCCCGACAAGCTGGCGCGGATCGTGCGACCCTGCCTGCCGCATCTGGACTACCTGATCATCAATGACTTCGAGATGGCGGCGATTTCCGGCAGACCCACGGTCGCGGCCGAAACGGCCGATGTCGGCCAGGTGATCGCATCGGCGAATGCCGTGATGCAGATGGGGGCGATGCGGCTTCTGGTGGCGCATTTTCCCGAGGGCGCCGTCGTGTTGCCGCGCGATGGTGCCGCGATGTTCGTGCCTTCGGTGGATGTGCCGCCGGAAACGGTCATCGGAGCCAATGGTGCCGGCGATGCCTTTGCCGCCGGCGTGATCCTCGGGCTGCACGAGGGCTGGTCGCTGGACGAGACGATTCGCCTTGGCCATGCATCGGCCGCGGTTTCGCTGCGCAGCCTCGGGACGACCGATGCGGTCCTGCCGGTGGCCAGCGCCATGGCCATGGCCGACAAATGGGGCTGGCGGCAGGCGGCCTGACACAGGCAGCGGCCCGCAGTCCCCGGCTGCGACATGCGCGGTGCCGTCATTCGGCCGCTTGCTTCGGGCGGTGGCGTCCGATCAGCGCGGCAAGGTCCGGTCGGCACGACCCGCAAGAGGTGCCCGCCCCCAGCACATCGCCCAGCGCGGTGACCGACAGCGCCCGGCCAGCCTCGATCGCCGCGCGGATGGTGTTCAGCCCGACGTTCAGGCAGGCACAGACCGCGGGCCCCGGATCGGGCCGGTCGGCCCGCGAGCGCCCCGCGAGCACCTCTTGCGGCGCGGTCTCGCCAAGCCGCGCGGCCAGCTGGTCGCGGGCAAGCGCGACCGGTTCGGGTCCGACGAAAAGCGCAGCCAGAAGCCGGCCATCAAGATGGAACGCCACCCGCGCCAGCCCCCGGCCCGTGTCGGTCACGCTGGCCACCTCGGCGTCATGCAGGCCGAAAAGTCCGCGGGCATGGGTGACCCAGTCCAGGGGGGCCTGCTCGGCGGCAAGTTCGACGCGCCAGCCCCCCCGGACCCGCGCCTTGGCCCAATAGGCGCAATCGGGGCGAAAGTCGGCCGCCGCCACCGCATAGCCATACCAGCGCGCGGTGAACTTGCGCAGCGAAACCCGCGCGGCCTTGCTGTCGGGCTGGCCGGATATCTGGTCCGGGTTTGCCGGAACCAGCAGGTCCACACGCCCCGAGGGCGCGGTTTCGCCGGTCCAGTGGATCGGCGCGAAGGGCTGGCCCGGTGCCACCCGGTCGGTGACCAGCGCCCGCAGGATCACCCGGCCGAAGCGGTTCGACAACTCGACCAGATCGGCGGGAACAACCCCGAGGTCCGCGGCATCCTGCGGGTGCAGCTCAAGGAAGGGTTCGGCCATGTGCGACGAAAGCCGCGGGCTTTGCCCGGTCCGCGTCATCGTGTGCCAGTGGTCGCGGCTGCGCCCGGTATTCAGCCGGAAGGGCAGGCCACCGGCGGCATCGACACGCGCCGCCACCGCCAGCATCCGGCCCTTGCCATCCGGCGTGTGAAAGCGCCCCTCGCCAAAGAACCGCCCGCCGCGCCGGCGCGCATTCGCCGGCCAGGTGACAGGCGCCAGCGCCTCGTAGGCCGCCTGGCTGATCCCGGCGTGATCCGAGATGTCGAAGTCGCTGCCCAAGGCCCCGGCCACACCCGACAGCGCCGCATGTTCGGCAAAGACCTCGGCCGGGGACTGCCAGCCGAATGCCGCGCCCCAGCCCATCCGCCGCGCCACGTCGGCAAGGATGCGCCAGTCGTCGCGGGCCTGCCCAGGCGCCGACAGAACCGCCCGCTGCCGGCTGATCCGGCGTTCGGAATTCGTCACTGTTCCGGCCTTTTCCGCCCAGGCCGTCGCCGGCAGCAGGACATGCGCCAGCCGCGCGGTATCGGTCCCGGCCATCACGTCCTGCACCACCACGAAGGGGCAGGCGCGCAGCGCCGCGGCCACCAGATCGGCCTCTGGCATCGATGCCACCGGGTTGGTGTGGATGATCCAGATCGCCTTGATCCGGCCCTCGCCCACCGCGCGGAACATGTCCACCGCCTTCAGCCCCGGCTTGTCCGGCATCGCCGGAGAGGCCCAGAACCCCTGCACCGCCGCCCGGTGCGCCGGGTTCTCGATCTGCAGATGGCAGGCGAGCATATTGGCCATCCCCCCGACTTCGCGCCCGCCCATGGCGTTCGGCTGGCCGGTCACGCTGAACGGGCCCATGCCCGGCCGGCCGATCCGGCCCGTCGCCAGATGGCAGTTCAGGATCGCGTTCACCGTGTCGGTGCCTTGCGAAGACTGGTTCACGCCCTGCGAATAGACCGTCACCACCTTCTGCGTGCCGGTCCAGAGATCGAGAAAGCCGCGCAGGTCGGCAGGCGACAGCCCGGCGCCGGCCGGATCGCCGGCCCGCGCCGCGGCAAAGGCCGCCCCGGCCCCGGTGACATGGCGCAGAAAGCCAGGGTTGGTGCGTCGGGTCGATTCGACCTCTGCCAGAAGCGCGTTGAACAGCGCGATGTCGCCCCCCGGCGCAATGGCGAGATGCAGGTCGGCGATCTCGCAGGTTGCGGTCCGGCGCGGGTCGACCACGACCACCCGCATTTCCGGCCGTGCCGCCCTGGCCGCGCAAAGCCGCTGGTAAAGCACCGGATGGCACCAGGCCAGGTTCGATCCCACCAGCACCACCAGATCGGCCAGTTCAAGGTCTTCATACTGCCCCGGAACGGTATCGCTGCCAAAGGCTCGCCGGTGCCCGGCCACGCTTGACGCCATGCAGAGCCGCGAGTTGGTGTCGATGTTCGCCGTGCCCCAGTAGCCCTTGGCCAGCTTGTTGGCGACGTAGTAATCCTCGGTCAGCATCTGCCCCGAGACATAGAGCGCGACCGAATCCGGCCCGTGTGCGGCGATGGTCCGGGCGAACCGCTTCGCCACCACCTCAAGCGCCACGTCCCAGCCCGCCGCCTGCCCGAACACTTGGGGCGCAAGAAGCCGCCCGTCCAGACCCACGGTTTCCGCCAGCGCAGAGCCTTTCGAGCACAGCCGCCCGAAGTTCGCCGGATGATCCGGATCGCCGCTGACCGACAGGCCCCCGGCCCGATCCGGCGTCAGGATCACCCCGCAGCCGACGCCGCAATAGGGGCAGGTGGAGCGCACCGTCTGCGCTGGCCCCGTCTGCGCAGGCCCCGTCTGCGTGGGCACCGGCCGCGGATCGGGCCTCATGCTGCCGCCTGCTTTGCCAGCCGGCCTGCGTCGAGCAGCACCCGCCCGGCTTCCACCTTCACCGCAAAGGTCCGCACCGCGCCCTCGTCGGCGCCCTGCGCCATGCCGGTTTCCAGCGAGAACACCCAGGCATGCAGCGGGCAGGTCACCTGGTCGCCATGGACGATGCCCTCGGACAGGGGCCCGCCCTTGTGCGGGCAGCGGTCATCCAGTGCAAAGACCCGGTCGGCGACGGTGCGGAACAAGGCCACGCAGCCCGCGGTCGTCTTCACCAGTCGCGCCCCCTGCCGCGGCAGATCCTCGAGCGCGCCGACATCGATCCAGATCATTGCGCGGCCTCCAGCGACAGGTCGGCCAAGGGCGCCCATTGCGACCGCTCCTTCGGGGCGGAGAGGTCCGCCCAGGGATCGGCCTGACTGACCGACTGGCCGAGGCGGAACCGCCCGGCCAGCGCGCGGCGGCTGGCGAGGTCTTCCACCACCTGCGCCCTGCACCAGTCCAGCCCGACCTTCGCCACCCATTTGTAGATGCGGTGCAGGTAGCGGGCATTCTCGCGGTAAAGCTGGACGAAGGCGGCGATCACCTCCATCGCCTCCTCCTCGGTGGGCACGGTGCACAGGGCCTCGGTCTCTTTCACATCCATCCCCGCCGCGCCGGCGACGCCGATCTGATAGCCGCTGTCGACACAGACGATACCGATGTCCTTGCAGGTCGCCTCGGCGCAGTTGCGCGGGCAGCCCGAGACGCCAAGCTTGACCTTCGCCGGCGTCCAGGATCCCCAGAGCAGCTTTTCCAGCCGGATCCCCAGGCCGGTCGAGTCCTGCGTGCCGAAGCGGCAGAATTCGCTGCCGACACAGGTCTTCACCGTGCGCAGCCCCTTGGCATAGGCATGACCCGAAACCATCCCGGCCGCGTTCAGATCGGCCCAGATCGCCGGCAGGTCTTCCTTCTTCACCCCCAGCAGGTCGATCCGCTGCCCGCCCGTCACCTTGACCATCGGCACGCCGTAGCGGTCCGCGGCATCGGCGATCGCCCGCAATTCCGCCGGGGTCGTGACACCGCCCCAGATCCGGGGCACCACCGAATAGGTGCCGTCCTTCTGGATGTTGGCGTGGTTGCGCTCGTTGACGAAGCGGCTCTGCCGGTCGTCGCGATACTCCAGCGGCCAGTCGGCCAGAAGGTAGTAGTTGAGCGCCGGGCGGCAGGACGCACAGCCCCCGGCCGTCGTCCAGCCGAGTTCCTGCATCACCGCCGGAATGGTCTTCAGGCCCTGTGCCCTGATCAGCCGCCGCACGTCCTCGTGCATGTGGTCGGTGCATCGGCACATCGGCGGATTGGTGGCGGTCCTGAACCCGTCGCCCAGGGTCAGCGCCATCACCTGTTCGACCAGCCCGGTGCAACTGCCGCAGCTGGCGCTTGCCTTGGTCAGCGCCCGCACCGCATCAAGGCTCTGCGCGCCGGCCTCTACCGCTTGCATGATCCTGCCCTTGCAGACGCCGTTGCAGCCACAGATCTCCGCCTCAGGCGGCAAGGCTGCAACGGCTGCCAGAGGGTTTGCGGCGGGCCCTCCCGCCGCGAAGGCCGGGCCGAAGATCAGCGCATCGCGGATCGCCGACACATCCTCTTGCGACCTGATCTTGTCGAAGAACCAGGCGCCGTCGGCGGTATCGCCATACATCACCGCGCCGACCAGCCGCGCACCCTCCAGCACCAGCCGCCGGTAGACCCCGCGCCCCGGGTCGCGAAAGACGATGTCCTCGCGTCCCGGCCCATCGGCGAAATCGCCCGCGCTGAAGAGATCGACACCGGTCACCTTCAGCCGGGTCGCGGTCTCAACCGGGCAAAAGGCCGCCGGCTGGCCGAGAAGGGTCTGCGCCAGCACCCTGGCCTGATCGTAAAGCGGCGCGACAAGGCCGAAAAGCTGCCCGTCATGTTCGACGCATTCGCCAAGGGCAAGGATCGCCGGGTCGCTGGTGCGCATCCGGTCATCGACGGTGATGCCGCGCGCCACTTCCAGATGCGCGTCCACCGCCAGCCGCACTTCGGGGCGGATGCCCACCGCCATGCAGACCAGATCGGCCGGATAGACCGTGCCATCTTCCAGCAGCACCGCCTCGACCCGGTCCTTGCCAAGAATCGCCTTGGTCGCGCCCTTGCAGTGAACGCGGATGCCGCGCCGTTCCAGGTCCTTTTGCAGCAGATACCCGGCCGACGGGTCCAATTGACGCTCCATCAGATGGCCCATCAGGTGGATGACCGTCACTTCGGCGCCGCGCGCCGCCATCCCCGCCGCCGCCTCAAGGCCAAGAAGTCCGCCACCGATCACCACCGCCTTCGCGCCGGGTGTCGACGCCGCGATCATCGCGTTGGTGTCCTCGAGGTCGCGGTAGGTGCAGACGCCGGGCAGATCCTTGCCCGCCACCGGAATGATGAAGGGCGCCGACCCGGTGGCGATGACCAGGGCGTCATAGGGCGTCTCGCCGCCCTTCGACACCACGACCTTCCGCTCGCGGTCGATCCGCGTCACCTGCTCGGCAAAGCGGCAGGCCACGCCATGCGCGCCATACCAGGCGTCGTCATGGGTGATGATCTCGTCATAGCTCTTTTCGCCCGACAGCACCGGCGACAGCATCAGCCGGTTGTAGTTGCCGCGCGGCTCGCCATTGAAAAGCGTCACTGTGCCGGCAAAACCTGCCTCGAAAAGCTGCTCCAGCAGCCGTCCGCTGGCCATCCCGGCGCCGATGACCACCAGCTTCATCGCCATCACGCAACCTCCTTCTGCCTGTCGCCATGCTCGAACGTCTCGAGAAAGCCCAGCACCTCGGCCCGGTAATGCCAGTAGTCGGGATGATCGAGCAGCGCCCGCCGGGTCCGTGGCCGCGGCAGACCGACCTCGGTCACCTTGCCGATGGTCGCCTCGGGGCCATTGGTCATCATCACCACCCGGTCGGCCAGAAGGATCGCCTCGTCGACATCATGGGTGACGCAGACCGCCGTCACCTGCGTGCGCGACCAGACCTCCATCAGCACCTCCTGCAATTCCCATCGGGTCAGGCTGTCGAGCATCCCGAAGGGCTCGTCGAGCAGCAGGAGCTTGGGCGACAGCGCGAAGGCCCGCGCGATGCCGACCCTCTGGCGCATCCCGTTCGACATCTCGGCGGCCGGCTTGGTCATCGCATCGGCAAGGCCGACCCGCTCAAGGTAGTATTCCACCACCTCCTGCCGCTCTTGCTGCGTGGCCTTCGGATAGACCCGGTCCACCCCGATCGCCACATTTTCCCGCGCCGTCAGCCAGGGAAACAGGCTTGGTGCCTGGAACACCACCGCGCGCTCGGGGTCGGCGCCCTCGACATGCAGCCCGTCAAGCTTGATCGCGCCCTTCGAGATCGCGTTCAGCCCCGCCGCCATGGTCAGCACGGTGGACTTGCCGCAGCCCGAATGGCCGATCAGCGAGACAAACTCGCCCTTCTTCAGGGTCAGGTCGAAATCCCGCACCACGGTCAACGAGCCCTTCGGCGTGGCATAGACCTTGTGCAGTTGCGAGAATTGCAGATAGCGGCCGTCGGTGGCACTTTTCGCGGCTTGCGCATAGGCGCGCGGCAGGGCGTGGCGCAGGGCGTGGCGCATGGCGTGGCGCATGGCGTGGCGCGGGGTGACATCAGGCAGCCCCCGCGTCCCCTCGACCCGGCCCTTGATGCCGACATCCATCAGATAGGCAGTCACATCGGCCCTGAGCGCCTTGAAGGCCGGGTCGTCGTTCATCGCCCCCCGGTCGCGCGGACGCGGCAGGGCCACCGGGAACATCGTTCCGAGGGTGCCGTCAGGGTTCAGGCAGAGAATGCGGTCGGCCAGGACCAGCGCCTCGTCCACGTCATTGGTGACCAGCACCACGGTGCGCTTTTCCGCCGCCCAGATCGCCTCGATCTCGCTTGCCACATTGGCCCGGGTCAGCGCATCCAGCGCCGACAGCGGCTCGTCCATCAACAGCACCTCGGGCGCCATCGCCAGGGCCCGCGCCACCGCCACCCGCTGGCGCATGCCACCCGACAGTTCCGCCGGCCGGCGGTCGGCGGCGTGCGAAAGCCCCACCATCCCGATATACTTCGCCACCAGCGCCGCGCGCTCGGCGCGGGTGCCCTTCGACACCGCATCCACCGCCAGCGCGATATTTCCCGCCACCGTCAGCCACGGCATCAGCGCATAGGACTGAAACACCAGCCCGCGCTCGGGCCCCGCCCCGGTCACCGGCTGGCCCCGGAACAGCACCTGCCCGGCGTCCGGCGGCTCCAGCCCCGCCATCAGGTTGACCAGCGTGGTCTTGCCGGTGCCGGAAAAGCCGAGGATCGCCAGGAACTCGCCCTCCGCCACCGCCAGGTCCAGCCGCTTCAGCACCGGTGTCTCGCCAAAACTCTTGGACACACCCTTCAATTCCAGAATTCCCATGCCGGTCACCGCTTGCCCGAGAAGCTGAAGGCCTGCTGGGCCGCGAACATCACCCGATCCAGAAGGAAGCCGATGATCCCGATGGTCAGCACCGCCACCATGATCCGCGCCAGGCTGTCGGAACTGCCGTTCTGGAATTCGTCCCAGACGAACTTGCCAAGGCCGGGGTTCTGCGCCAGCATCTCGGCCGCGATCAGCACCATCCAGCCCACACCAAGGCTTAGCCGCAGCCCGGTGAAGATCAGGGGCAGCGCCGAAGGCAACACCAGCCGCGTCACCCGGGTCCAGGTCGAAAGCTTCAGCACCCGGCCGACGCTGACCAGATCCTTGTCGATCGAGGCCACCCCGAGGGCGGTGTTGATCAGGGTCGGCCAGAGCGAGCAGAGCGTCACCGTCACCGCCGAGATCACGAAGCTTTTTGGCCAGCCGCCATCGCCGGCGTGAAGCGCCGAGACGATCATCGTCACGATCGGCAGCCAGGCCAGCGGCGACACCGGCTTGAAGATCTGCACCAGGGGGTTGATCGCGGCATTCGCCGTGGCCGACATGCCGGAGAGGATGCCCAGGGGCACCGCAACCAGCGTCGCCAGAAGAAAGCCGAAAAACACCGTCTGCACCGAGGTGACGATCTGCCGGTAATAGGTCGGCTTGCCGGTATAGGCGCGGACCTTCACCTCGTCCGGCTTGCCCGCCGCCACCAGTTCGGCGTTCCTTTCGGCCTGCCTTTGGTGGAACTCGGCCGCCTTCGCCGCCTCGGCCAGCGCATCGGCATGAAGCACGCCGACCTGCTGCCAGACCTGCAACGGGCCGGGAATGGCGCCAAGCGAGGTTTCGACCTTCGGCGCCAGCACCGCCCAAAGCGTCAGGAACCCGGCGATCGCCAGCATCGGCACCACGGCCAGTTGCCACAGGTCGCGCACCTGCCCTTTCGGGTTGTCGCCCGAAAGGATGCGCCAGACCGGCGTCAGCCAGGCCAGGCCCAGCACCCGGAACCAGGGGTCGCAGCGCGCGATCAGCCCATGCAGGCGCGCCCGCCTTTCGGCGCGCAGGGCGGCGGGCACTTGCGGCAGGGCGGCGGGATCAAGCAAGGTCATCATCGGCCCCTTCAGTTGATGATTTCGCCGCCGGCGACCGTCTGGTCACCCTTCAGCCCGATGGTCAGGCTGTCGATATAGGCGTTGGGCGCCTTGCCGTCGTAGGCCGCCCCGTCGATGAAATCGGCCACCGGCGCGCGGTAGCCATCGGCGTCGACGTCGAACATCCCGGGCGTGGCATGGCCCTCGGCGATCAGCGCCTCGGCGGCCAGCCGGTAGAGGTCGGGGCGGTAGACCGCCTTGGCGGTCTCGTCATACCAGGCATCGGGCTGCGCCTCGGTGATCTGCCCCCAGCGGCGCATCTGGGTCAGGAACCAGACCGCGTCCGAGTAATAGGGGAAGGTCGCGTTGTGGCGGAAAAAGACGTTGAAATCAGGCGCCGGGCGCGTGTCGCCCGCCTCATATTCGAAGGTTCCGGTCATGCTGTTGGCGATCACCGCCGCATCGGCGCCGACGTATTCCGCCCGCGCCAGGATCCCGACCGCCTCGGCGCGGTTGGCGTTGTCGCCCTCGTCAAGCCAGATCGCCGCCCGGATCAGCGCCTTGGTCAGCGCCAGCGTGGTCTGCGGGTTAGCCTCGACAAACTCCGCCGTCAGGCCGAAGACCTTTTCGGGGTTGTTCTTCCAGATGTCGTGGTCGGTGATCACCGGCACGCCGATGCGCTTGGCGACCGCCGCCTGGTTCCAGGGCTCGCCGACCGAATAGCCAAGGATGGTCCCCGCCTCCATCGTCGCCGGCATCTGCGGCGGCGGCGTCACGGAAATCAGCACATCGCCGCCGATCTGGCCAGAGACATCGGTGGAACTGTAAAAGCCGGGGTTGATGCCACCCGCCGCCAGCCAGTAGCGCAGCTCGTAATTATGCGTCGAGACCGGAAAGACCATGCCGAGGTTGAAGGGCGTGCCGGCGGCGGCATAG
Source organism: Alphaproteobacteria bacterium HGW-Alphaproteobacteria-6 (assembly GCA_002841115.1). Taxonomy (GTDB): domain Bacteria; phylum Pseudomonadota; class Alphaproteobacteria; order Rhodobacterales; family Rhodobacteraceae; genus Albidovulum. The sequence goes on from PHEC01000035.1 coordinate 12,180, forward strand.
GCCTCGACCACCGGCTTCAGGGCCGAGGCGGAAATCGGATGCGCGGGCTTGCCGCCCTCCATCGCCACATGCGGCTTCATCGCCTCCCAGACCGCATTCGACACGGTGATGGCGTTGCCGTTCAGGTCCATCGAGAAGGGCGTGACCACCGCCCCCCGGGTGCCATAACCGATCGTCGCCGCGATCGGCTGGCCGGCCAGCATATGCGCCCCGTCGAGTTCGCCCGAGATCACCCGGTCAAGCAGGACCTTCCAGTTCGACTGCGCCTCCAGCGTGACATACAGCCCCTCGTCCTCGAAAAACCCCTTTTCCCTCGCGATCGCCAGCGGCGCCATGTCGGTCAGCTTGATGAAACCAAGCGTCAGTTCATCCTTTTCGATTCCGGGGGTTTCGGCGAAGGCCGGAAGGCCCAGGGCAGAAGAGATCAGCAGGGCGGAAATGCGGGTCATGGCTTGGGTTCCTTGGTGCCTGGCCTCAGGCGTTGACATGCGAAAAGCCGCCGGACCCTTCGTCGCGATGACGATGGATCGAGCGGCATTGCTCGGCTTTCCCGATGGTGGGGGCGGGCGCGGATGAGACCCCGTTGCCTCTGCGCTTGGGTCAAGACTGCCACGCTGCACCGCGGCGTCAAGCCGGCATGGCCAATGGAGAACCCTCTACAGGAAGGATTTTTCGATGCCGCAGCGCAGCGCACAAAATTTCAGCAGGCGGGCAGCGCCGGGTCGAAAACCCGGGCATCAAAAAATCGATCGGCCGGAAGAATCAGTCTTCCGCGCGAAGATGTCACCGGCGTCGGCCCCGACAGAAGGCCCTCGGCCCTGGCCGATGCGGCGGGCAGATCCGCCCCGGCCGGCGCCAGATGCATCCTGTGCAGGTCGCTGCGGAAGACCCCGGCCGCCACCCGTTGCGCGGCGACCGGATCCAGCCCGTGCCGGACCGCCAGCCGATGCCCGATCCAGGCCGCCTGACTGCGCCACGGAAAGCCCGCCGCCCCGTCGTGAAAGCGCAAGAACCCCGGCACATGCCGTTCCTGACCATCGGGCGAGATGACCAGCCGCCCGCTCAGGCTGCGCTCGATCACCTCGGGCGCCACGCCCAGCCGGCCCGGCGCGGCCAGAAGTTCGCTTGCCACCGACAGGTTCGCCGCCTGCTCAAGCCAGCGCCCGGCCCGCCACACCGCCCGGATCAGCCGCCCGGCCAGATCAGGCTCTTCTTCCGCCCAGCCGGCCCGCGCCGCCAGCACCTTTTCCGGTGCCGCCGCCCAGATCGCGCTGGTCGGCAACAGCAGTTCCCCCGCGCCGCGGTCCACCGCGACCGACCCCCGCGGCTCGCCCACGCAAAAGGCGTCCACCTCGCCCGCGGCCAGCGCATCGGGCATCAGGGGCGGCGGCACGGTGACGATTTCAAGCGCCGCCGGCAGCGGCCGGCCCAGCGCCTCCAGCCAATAGCGCAGCAGTTCCAGATGCATCGAAAAGGCAAAAGGCACGCCGATCCGCAGCCGGCTTGCGGCCGCCGCCAGAAGGGCCAGCCCGGCCGCCCGCGCATCATCGAAGGCAAAGCCGTATCCCTGCCCCCGCATCCGGTCGGCCAGGGCGGTGGAAACCCCCACCGTATTGCCGTTCAGGTTCAGAACCGACAGCACCTCGAACCGCGCGGGCCCGGCCAGCCCCAGCGACAGGGCCACCGGAACCGGGGCGAGCATCTGCGCCGCCGACACACCGCCCTGCGCCAGAAGTTCGCGCAGGCTGGCCCAGCTTGGCGCCGCCACCAGATCCAGCGCCAGCCCCTCTTCGCGCGCAAAGCCCATCGCCTCGGCCACGATCAGCGGGGCTGCATCGGCGAGCGGCAGGAACCCCAGGCGCATCGGCACCGTCATTTCAGCAGCTCCGCCGCCGTGACCAGCGCCTGCGCCACCTCGGCCAGCCTCCTGCCCTGATCCATCGCCGCGCGGCGCAAAAGCGCATAGGCCTCGTCCTCGCCGATCCCCTTGGCCCGCATCACGATGCCCTTGGCCCGGTCGATCATCTTGCGCTCTTCCAGCGCGCGGCGGGTCTCGGCCAGTTCCATCCGCATCTTCTGCATCATGTGGAACCGCGCGATGGCGGCATCCAGCACCGGCTTGATCCGGCTCGCGGTCAGCCCCGCCACCACATAGGCCGACACGCCCGCCTCGATCGCGGCCCGGGTCAGCGCGCCGTCGCTTTCGTCGACGAACATCGCCACCGGGCGCTGCATCGGCGCCGATGCCAGGGTCAGTTCCTCGATCGCGTCGCGCGACGGGTTGCCGGCGTCGATCAGCACCAGATCGGGATTGCGCTCGGCGATCCGGCGGGCAAGCCCGATATCGTCGCCGATCACCAGCACGTCCATCTCGCCGACCTCGCGCAGCCCGTCGACGATGGTCAAGGCGCGGTCGCGGTCCTTCTCGACGACGATGATCGACAGGCGTCTGGGCATGATGATCCGGGCAGACACCAGACCGCCCGCCCAGGCAATCCGTGCAGACGGCCGGCGATGCTCTGCGCCGGCCAGGCCAGGCCAGACGACCAGATTAGAGGCAGATCGCACGGATTCCGGGCAGCGCCGCAAGCGCCCGGCGCCGATCCGGGCAGGGTTGTCGCCTGCCAGTCCGCCTTCGGTCACGACATCGCGCAGGACCGTGCCGGACACCCCGGCAACGGTCCTTTCCAAGAAGGCGCAGGCCTGATGAGGGTCACAGGTCCAGGGTGTCAGCCTCGGCATCGGACTGGCGATCGGGGCGGCTGCATTCTTGAAGCACGCGGGCGGTCTGCACCGTCTCAGCTGGCAGGGCGACACGGCTAGAGCATGTCGCGCAAAAGTGGGAACCGGTTTTGCGCTATTCGGACATGCGAAATCAGAAGGTTAGAGTGGGTCGCGTGAATGCGACTGAACGCGATCCGCTCTAGGCGCGCGGCAGCGGCACCGCCACGCTGACCTCGGGGTCCGGCGCCAGTTCCTCGAAGTCGAAATTGTCGAGCCGCTTGGCCCGGCGCGCCGCCTTGTCCGAGGATATCTTGATATCCTCGATATCCTTCGCCGCCTGATGGAAATGCCGGTCAAGGCTTTCGACCCGGGTTCCCAGCCGGTCGACATCGCCATGCAGAAGCGCCAGTTCGCGGCGGATCGCGCCGGCCTGCTCGCGCATCCGCGCATCCTTCAGGATCGCGCGCATGGTGTTCAGCGTCGCCATGCAGGTGGTCGGCGAGACGATCCAGACCTTGGCGGCAAAGCCGTCGCGGACGATCTCGGGGAAATTGGCGTGCAGTTCGGCATAGACCGCCTCGGAGGGCAGGAACATCAGGGCGCCGTCGGCGGTTTCGCCCTCGAGGATGTAGCGTTCCGATATTGCCTTGATATGGCCGCGCACCGCGATCCGCAGCATCCGCTGCGCCTCGATCGTCTCGGCGTTGTTGGTGGCACGGCGCAGCGCCTCATAGGATTCCAGCGGAAACTTGCTGTCGATGACGATCGGGCCGGGCGGGTTGGGCAGGTGGATCAGGCAATCGGCGCGCTTGCCGTTCGACAGTGTCGCCTGCATCGTATAGGCGTCGGCCGGCAGCGCCTTCCTGACGATGTCGTTCAGCTGGATCTCGCCGAAGGCGCCGCGGGTCTGCTTGTTCGACAGGATATCCTGCAAGGACAGCACGTCGCCCGACAGTTTCTCGATATTGGCCTGGGCCTTGTCGATCGTCTCCAGCCGCTGCTGCAACTCGCCCAGGCTGCGCGCGGTGCGGGTCGCGGTGCCATGCAGGCTCTCGCTCATGCCGCGCGACACATCGGCGAGGCGCTGTTCCATCAGCGCCAGCATCCGCGCCTGCGATGCGGCCTGCGCCTCGGAGACATGGGTCAGCCCGCCGGAAAGCTGGTGCTGGCCGTCCGACAGCGACTGCACCCGCCCGCCCAGCATCTGCATCTGGTTGAGGATCGGATCGGCCATCCGCGCCGAGCGGGCAGCGGCGCGCATCGTCGCGATGATCAGCACGAAAAGAAGCAGGACCAGCCCGGCGCCCGCGAGGACGGCGATGACGACCGGGTCATCAAGCGCATAGGTCTGGCCGCGAAAACTGATCATCTGCGCCCGAAAAGCCGCTCGATATCGGCCAGGGGCAGCTCGACATAGGTCGGGCGGCCGTGGTTGCACTGGCCCGAAAGCGGCGTTGCCTCCATCTCGCGCAGAAGCGCGTTCATCTCCTCGACCCGCATCACCCGGCCCGAGCGGACCGAGCCATGGCAGGCCATCCGGCTGAGAACCGCATCGATGCGGGTCTGAAGGCGCTGGCTGTCGCCGAGGTCGCGCAACTCGTCGAGGATATCGCGCAAAAGCGCGCCGGCATCGACCGGACCAAGGATTGCCGGTGTCGCGCGCACCGCCACCGCACCGCCGCCGAAGGGTTCCACCGCCAGGCCAAGGGCCGCAAGCGCCTCGGCGTGGTCCAGGACCAGCGCCGCATCGGTGGCGCAAAGCTCGACGATCTCGGGGATCAGCAGCGCCTGCGCGGCGACGCCTGTGCCATCGCGTTGCCGCTTCAGCCGCTCATAGACCAGCCGCTCATGCGCGGCGTGCTGATCGACGATGACCATGCCGGTTTCGGTCTGGGCGACGATGTAATTCTCGTGCAGCTGCGCGCGGGCTGCGCCCAGGGGGTAGCGTTCCGGCAGCTCCGCAGCGCCTTGAAGGGGCGCGTCGGCGAGGGGATCGAAGCGGGCCGTGGCCTCGGCCAGGCCAGGGTAAATCGGTGCCTGCATCTGGTGGGCGGCGCGCAGGGTGCCGGCGCCGGGCCGGTCCATCTGGTAGATGCGGGCGGGCGCCGGACCGTCGGGCCGCATCGCGCCCAGCGTCGCCCCGGCCAGGGTCGACGAGGCGCGGTGCCCGGCCTCGGCCAGCGCATGGCGCAGCGCCGAGACGATCAGCCCGCGCGCGATGCCCGGATCGCGGAACCGGACCTCGGCCTTGGCCGGATGGACGTTCACATCGACAAGCTGCGGGTCGCAAGTGAGGGTCAGCACCGCCGCCGGGTGCCGGTCGCGCGACAGCACATCCATGTAGGCGGCCCTGAGCGCCCCGACCAGCAACTTGTCGCGCACCGGCCGGCCGTTGACGAACAGGAACTGTTCCACCGCGGCACCGCGCGAATAGGTCGGCAGCGCGGCATAGCCGGTCAGCCGCAACCCCTCGCGCTCGGCATCGATCGGCAGCGCGTTGTCGGCAAAGCCCGCCCCGATGAGGCTGCGAAGGCGCAGGCCGAGCGCGCCGAAAAGGTCGCCCTGCTCGGCATCGGCGCGCAGGATCACCCGGCCCTCGCCGCCGCCGGTCAGATCGGTCAAGAGGAAGCCGACGAAAGGCTCGGCCATCGCCAGACGCAGCACCGCATCGCGGATCGCCTGGCTTTCGGCCCGGTCGCTGCGCAGGAACTTCAGCCGCGCCGGCGTGGCGTGAAAGAGGTCGCGCAACTCGACCACCGTGCCGCGACCCAGCGCGGCCGGGCGCACCGGCCCGATCCGCCCGCCGGCCACGACAATCTCCGCAGCCTCCGCCGCTTCGGCCCGAGAGGTGATCACCAGCCGCCCGACCGCGCCCAGCGAGGGCAGCGCCTCGCCGCGAAAGCCGAAGCTGCGGATGTTCAGAAGATCGCTGCCGTCGATCTTCGAGGTGGCATGCCGGGTCAGCGCCAGCGGCAGGTCACCCGCCGTCATGCCGCAGCCGTCATCGCTGACCCGGATCAGCGTCTTGCCGCCATCGGCGAAGGCGACGGCAATCCGCCGCGCCCCGGCGTCAAGCGCGTTTTCCACCAGTTCCTTGACCGCCGAGGCCGGACGCTCGACCACCTCGCCGGCGGCAATCCGGTTGACCGCCGCCTCGTCAAGCTGGCGGATCACCGGGCGGGCGCGGGCAGGATCAAGCCGTATCTGGGGGGCTTCGATGTCCATGCCACAAGAATTAGCATGGGTATCGAGATTCGGCCATGCCGGATTGCGACGAAGCTAGGGGGTCGTGGTCAGCCCGACCGGCTGCCCGACGACGACGAAATGCAGCGCCTCGGGGCGCATCAGCCGCGCGGCAACGCGGCGGATGTCCTCCAGCGTCACCGCCTCGACATAGGCGTTGCGGTTGGTGACATAGTCGATCGGCAGGCCTTCGGTCTGCAACCCGACCAGCATGTTGGCGATCGGCCCGTTGCCGTCGAAGCGCAAGGGATAGGAGCCGGTCAGATAGGTCTTCGCGGCCTCCAACTCGGTCTCGCTCACCCCTTCGGCCGCTGCCCTGGCCCATTCGTCGCGGACCACCGCGATCGCCTCGGCGACCCGCTCATTGGCCGAGGCGAAGGATCCCTGCCAGGCCTCGGCCAGGTTCATCGGCGCCAGCCAGGTGGATATCCCGTAGGTCAGGCCGCGCTTCTCGCGCACCTCCTCCATCAACCGGGCCGAAAACCCCGACCCGCCGAGGATGTGGTTGAGCACGAAGGCCGCGAAGAAATCCGGATCGTCGCGGCGGATACCGGCCTGACCGAACATCACCATCGACTGCGGCGAGGCCAGATCGACCACCGTCACCCCGCCCTTCAGCGCAACCTCGACCCGTGCCGGCATCGGCGCCCCGGTTGCCAGCAATCCGCCGAAGAGATCGTCAAGCAGCCGCCCGAGTTCGGCCGCGGTGATGTCGCCCACCGCCGAGACATAGACCCGGTCGCGTGCCAGGACGGCAGCTTTGGCGGCGACCAGATCGTCGCGGGTCAGGGCCGCAAGACTGTCGCCGTCGCCAAGACGCGACGCGCCATAGGGATGATCACCGTAGGCCAGACGGTCGAAACGGCGCCCCGCCACCCGGCCCGGATCCTGACCCTCGGAGCGGATGATCGAGGATATCTGGGCACGCACCCGCTCGATCGCCTCGGGCGCGAAGGTCGGCTCGGTCAGGGCCTGGCGCAAAAGCGCCACCGAAGCATCGCGATGCTCGGTCAGGAAGCGGGCGGATACGGTCGCGGCATCGGCATGGGCATCGAAATCGAAATCGGCCGCCAGCCGGTCGCGCGCCTCGGCGAAACCGCGCGCGTCAAGATCGCCGGAGCCCTCTTCGAGAAGCGCCATCATCATCAGCGTCGCGCCGCGGCGGTCGGCCGGGTCAAGGCTGGCGCCGCCATCGAAGCGGATCTCGAGCGCGGTGAAGGGGATCGAATGTTCCTCGACCAGCCAGGCGCGGATGCCGCCGGGCGATGTCACCTCTTCGATCGTCACCGCTGCCATGGCCGACGTGGCCATAACCAGGCCCAGCAGCGCCACAAGAACCGGCGCGATCGCCGCGGCGAGCAGGCGCGTCATTGGCCCACCCCGGCTGCGGCGCCATCGGGCGGCAGGCTCCACCCGGTCACCGCGCGGCGGCGATCGAAAAGCCGCCCGGCCGCGGCGAGGACATCGGCCTCGCTGACCGCGTCCAGCACCTCGGGCCAGGCCTGCACATCGGCGACCGTCAGGCCCGAGGTCAGTGCCTGGCCGTAACGCCGCGCCAGCCCGTCGATATCATCCAGCGCATAGATCTGTCCGGCATGGATCCGCGTCTTGATCCGGGCGAACTGGTCGGCATCGATGCCCCCGGCCAGAAAATCGGCCAGAACCCGGTCAAGCGCCGCCTCGGCCTCGGCCGGATCGACGCCGTCACCGGGCGCCACCACCAGGGTAAAGCTGGTGTCGTCATAGGACAGGCCGTCGTAATAGGCCCCGGTGTAGACCGCCACCCGGCTGTCGAACTGAAGGCTGCGCCCGAGAACCGAGGTCTGGCTGTCGCCGCCGAGGATCTCGGCCAGGATGGTCAGGGCCGCCGCCTCGTCCTGCGCCCCGGCATCGCGTTCCGGCGCCAGATAGCTGCGGGTCAGCAAGGGCTGGGTGACGCGCGGATCGGTATAGCTCAGCCGCCGCTCGGCAAGCTGCGGCGGCTCTTGCGGCCGGCGCCGCTCGGCGATGCCCTCGCTTGGCGCCAGCGGGCCATAGTGCCGCTCGGCCAGCGCCCGCACCCCGTCCGGCGTCACATCGCCGGCAACGATCAGGATCGCGTTGTTCGGCGCGTAATTGGTCCGGTACCAGTCCAGCGCATCGGCACGGGTCAGCGCCTCCATTTCGTGGCGCCAGCCGATCACCGGCGTGCCGTAAGGATGGTTGAGATACTGCGCCGCCCGCTTCTGCTCGCCGAAGATCGCGCCGGGGTCGCTGTCGGTGCGCTGGTTGCGTTCCTCGATGATCACGTCGCGCTCGGTGCGCCAGTCATCCTCGGACAGGATCAGCCCGCGCATCCGGTCGGCCTCCATCTTCATCACCAGATCAAGCCGGTCGGCGGCGATGCGCTGGAAATAGCCGGTGAAATCCCACGAGGTAAAAGCGTTGTCCGACCCGCCATTGGCCGCCACCACCCGCGAGAACTCGCCCGGGGCCATGGTCTCGGTGCCCTTGAACATCAGGTGTTCGAGAAAATGCGCCACCCCGGACACGCCCGGGCGTTCGTCGGCGGCGCCGGCGCGATACCAGACCATGTGCACGACGACCGGCGCGCGGTGATCCTCGATCACCACGACCTCCAGCCCGTTGTCCAGCCGGAAGGCGCTGACCGGTGTCGGCAGGGCGGCCGCCGGCAGGATGGCAACCGGACCATGCACCACAAACAGCGCAAGCGTCAGACGGCAGAGCCAGCGGTTCATGCGATGCGTCCCTTTCTTCTCTGCCTCAGGAAGTAGGCACCGGGCGGCGCCGATCAAGCCCGCGTCGTTGCGCGATGACGCCAAGGTGAAGCTAGGGTGCCGGATCCGGCGGCGGGGCGCCGACGGTGCGCACCCCGGCCGCGCGCCAGCGCTCCAGCTCGGCATATTTGTCAAGCGCCATGCGCCGGTAGGCCTTGAAATAGCGGTTGGTGCCGGCCAGCCGTTCCAGCAGGCGGCCGCTGTTGCCGCGGCGCCAGTCCAGATCCTCGGCCGCCAGGACCGGACGGATGTCGGGCGAGACCCCGAACCGCGAGACATGGGCGATCAGCCCGTTTGAGGCGGCGGAACCGGCCGCCGCCAGAACTTCGGGCCGCCCGCCAAGCGCCGCGATCGCGTCGGCCTCGGGGGTCGGATCGGTGATGTTGGCGCCGCCCGGCGTCGGCACCGGCAGGCTGGCGATGTCGTCGGGCATCTGCAGGGGTTTCGACGGCAGGACGGTGAACTCGTCCGGGCTTCGGCTGGCCGAACGGATATTCATCAGCCTCGGCTCGCGGTCGCGGGCGCAGGCCGACAGCACCACAACCGCGACCATGGCGACCCAGATGATGCCCGTTCTCGCCCGCATCGACGGTTCCCTCACTGCCGCGGCCCCCCTTTGGTCCCCGCCTTGCCGCCTCTCTTAACGCATGTGCCGCGGCCCGTCACGGGGTCTTCTCCCGGCCGGTGAAGAGGACAAGGCCAAGGGCGCCGGCAAAGATCGCGACATCGGCAAGGTTGAACGAATAGGGATTGTCCAGCCCGGGCACCGACATGTTGAGAAAATCCGCCACCGCGCCATAGCGGATGCGGTCGATGACATTGCCGATCGCGCCACCGATCAGCAGGCCGGCCGACCAGAGCACCACCGGGCGATGCGGCTGGCGCCGGACCCAGAGCCAGATCCACACCGATATCACCAGCGCCAGCGCGATCAGCAGCCAGCGCGCCAGATCGGCCGAATGGGCGAAAAGCCCGAAGTTGATGCCGCGGTTCCAGGCCATGCGAAACACCAGCCAGGGCGGCAGCACGTCGATGCGGCCGCGCTCGTCCAGTTGCAGACCGTAAAGCACGAAGAATTTCAGGGCCTGGTCAAGCGCCAGCACCACCGCCGCCGTCTGGCCGACCCACCGCATCCCCGCCTCAGTGCCGGAAATGACGCTGGCCGGTGAAGACCATCGCCAGCCCCGCCGCATCCGCCGCCGCGATCACCTCGGCGTCGCGCAGCGACCCGCCGGGCTGGATCACCGCCGTCGCCCCCGCCTCGGCGGCGGCCAGAAGCCCGTCGGCGAAGGGAAAGAACGCATCCGACGCCACCACCGACCCCCTGACCGTCGGCTCCGCCAGACCCAGCGCCTCGGCCATGTCAGCGGATTTGCGCGCCGCGATCCGGGTCGAATCGATCCGGCTCATCTGGCCCGCGCCGATGCCGACGGTGGCACCGTCCCTGACATAGACGATGGCATTCGACTTGACATGCTTGGCCACCGTCCAGGCAAAGAGCAGATCGGCGATCTCGGACGCACTTGGCGCGCGCTTCGTCACCACCCGCAGATCCTGCGCCGCGATCCCGCCATTGTCGCGGTCCTGCACCAGAAAGCCGCCCGCCACCTGCCGGAACGCCAGACCCGGCGCGGCCGGATCGGGCAGGCCGGCGGTGGTCAGCAAGCGCAGGTTCTTCTTCGTTGAAAAAATACCCATGGCGCCGTCATCGGCCCCCGGCGCGATCACGACTTCGGTAAAGATCCCGGCGATCGCCGCGGCGGTCGCGGCATCAAGCGGGCGGTTGAGCGCGACGATCCCGCCAAAGGCCGAGGTCCGGTCGCAGTCATAGGCGGCGCGGTAAGCCTCAAGCAGCGTCGCGCCGCGGGCCACGCCGCAGGGGTTGGCATGTTTGATGATCGCGCAGGCCGGGCCCGCGGCCGGATCGAACTCGGCCACCAACTCGTAAGCCGCGTCGGTGTCGTTGATGTTGTTGTAGCTCAGTTCCTTACCCTGCCATTGCCGCGCGGTGGCAACGCCGGGGCGGGCCGAGCCATCGCTGTAGAAGGCCGCGCCCTGATGCGGGTTCTCGCCGTAGCGCAGCTTTTGTGCCAGCCGGCCGGCAAAGGCACGCCGGCGCGGCGCCGCCTCGCCGATCGCGCCCGCCATCCAGGCCGAGACCGCCGCGTCATAGGCCGCGGTGCGGGCAAAGGCGCGCTCGGCCAGCTTGCGGCGGAACCGCGCGCAGGTCGCGCCGCCATGCTGATCCATGTCGCCGATCAGGCGCTCGTAATCCTCCGGATCGACGACGACCGCGACATGGGCATGGTTCTTGGCCGCCGCGCGGATCATCGCCGGCCCGCCGATGTCGATGTTCTCGACGCAGTCGGCGTAATCCGCACCCTTCGCCACCGTCGCCTCGAACGGGTAGAGGTTGACCACCAGCAGGTCGATCGGCTCGATCCCCTGCGCCGCCATCGCCGCGACATGGCCGGCATCGTCGCGCAGGGCCAGAAGCCCGCCATGCACCTTCGGATGCAGGGTCTTGACCCTTCCGTCCATCATCTCGGGGAAGCCGGTCAGGTCGGCGACATCGCGCACCGCCAGTCCGGCCTCGCGCAGCAGCGCCGCGGTGCCGCCGGTCGAGATCAGCTCGATCCCGCGCGCGGCAAGCGCCCGCGCCAGATCGGCCAGCCCGGTCTTGTCGGAGACCGACAGCAGCGCGCGGCGGATCGGCGTTGGCCGGGTTTCGGGGGCGGGGGCGGATGCGGGTTCGGTGGTCACGCGGGGTTCGTCCTTCGTTGATGTCGGCAGCCGGTCAGCGCACCGCGACCTCACTTGACCGCGACCTCGTCGCGTTCGGTATCGCGGATCGCCAGCGGCGTATCCTGTGCCTTGGCCAAGGTCCAGCCCAACTGGCAGGCAAAATCGATCACCCGCGCGCTAAGGATGATCTGCTTGGTCGCGCGCGGCTTCAACCGGCGGCTTTCCAGATAGACCGAGGGCTCCAGCACCATCTCGCCGACCCCGTCATGGCGAAACACCCAGATCTCGCCGGATTTCAACGCCATCGACACCGCGGTGCCGCCAAGGTCAAGGGCGGCATCGACATCGGGATGCAGATGAAAGCGCAGTTCGAAATCGACGCCCTGATGGCGGGTCCGCTCCATGATCGTCTCGAACCGCTTGCGGTCGACCCCGGTCATCGCGCCCAGCGTGTCCTCGCCGGTCAGCACCCGGCCATCGACGCTGAGCGACAGCTGGCGGATATGGGTCAGCCCGTGGGTCGCGGCATAGCCGTTGTGCCCGGCCAGAAGCCGCGCGCCCTCGGTATCGCGGTCGATCTGCGCCCAGACCTGATCGGGCGTATCGGTGAAGATGCCGCGCCCGGACGACAGCATGCGCCCGTCCGGCGCCAGCCGCGACGAGGAAAAGCCGCGGATCCCGAGGGTCGAATGCGACGGCGTGGCGCGCCCGGCCCGGCGCCATTCCGGCCCGAAGGCCGCACCCGAACCGCAGTTGACCACCAGCGGCCGGCGCCCCGAGGTCACCTCCATCGCCAGG
>PHEC01000035.1:24549-26441 GCA_002841115.1 Alphaproteobacteria bacterium HGW-Alphaproteobacteria-6
CCCCGCCGGTGGCGCCGCGGCATCGACGATCACCGTGGTGCGGCCCTCGACCAGCCGGGCATAGCCCATCGCCAGGCCATGCGCGGTCGCGGCCTTGCCGCCGGCACTGGCCAGCGCCTGATCGAGCCGCCCCTCGGCGCCGCGCCCGCCACCGTGGAACCGCGCCAGCCCGCCATCGGCATGGCGCAGCGCCCTGAGCGTCGGCGCGATGCGCGCGATCGCCGCCAGATGCTCGCGCCCCGGGCTGCGCCCGGCCTCGCCCAGCGCCGCCGCCGCCCAGGTCAGCAGGGTGAAGACCTCGAGCAGGTCTTCGGGGTTGCGGGTCGGGATGCCGCCCTCGTCATCGACCTCGCGCTTGCAGTCGCGCGCCAGGGCCTGCGCGGCGGGGCCGACATGGCGCTCCATCCCGGTCAGCGCCAGGCCGGCATAGATCAGCCCGGTCAGCGCCTCGATCCGCGGCAGGCCGGGGCTGGCGGATTTCCAGCGCCGCGCCAGAAACACCGTCTGACGCCCGAGGCTGCGGAAATAGGCGCTGGCGTCGGCCCGGTCGCGGCCATTGAGCAGCAAGATCGCGTGATTGATCAGCCGGATCACCCGACGGCCGGTCAGGTCCGGGGTCCATCCCGGCCCGCTGCCGCGCCCGTAGCGGCGGATCCAGCCAAAGGTCCAGTCCTGCGCGCGGGTCCGTGCCGCGGCATCGGCGACCGCGGCCAGATCGTCGAGCCAGAGAAACCCGTGCAATTCCTCGTCAAAGCGCGGATCGGGCGCGGGCAGGTCCCAAAGCCCGGTCTCGGGCGCGGTGATCAGGAAACCCGCGAACAGGAAATTGCCGCCGATCAGCTGGCGGCCGCGGGCAAAGCTGCCGATCGTCTTCGGCTCGGGCTGGCTGACGAAACCGCGCGCCGGGCGCGACAACGCCGCCAGCCGGGCATGCAGGCGGTCCATCATGCCCGGATTGCCACCGGAACGGTCGTCGGATCGCGCCACGCCTGTCGTTCCTTGTTCCGCCCGTCACCGGTCTTGCGACATCGGCGAGCCGGGATTGCCGGCTTGGGTCCGCCGGAGATTCTGCCCGGCCAGAGATTACCGGCGCCCCCGGCGCCTGTCACCGGCAAATGCCGGTGCCCCGCGCCCTTCATTCGGGCCGGCGCAGGCAGGCGATGAAGAACCCGTCGATGCCGCCGATATCGGCCCAGAAATCGGGTCTGAGGCGCAGGCCGCCGCCTTTGGCCGCCCAGGATGGCTCGGCCCCCGGCAAATCCGCCGTGGTGCTGTCGCAGGTCAGGCCGGGATGGCGGGCGAGGGCGGCGGAAACCTGCCGCTCGCCCTCCTCGGGCAGCAGCGAGCAGGTGCAATAGACCACCCGGCCGCCCGGCCGCACCAGATCAAGCGCCCGGTCGATCAGTGCCGCCTGAAGGTCGGCCAGCGCGCGCAGGCCCGAAGGGTCGCGGACATGCGGCAGGTCGGGGTGGCGGCGGATCGTGCCGGTTGCCGAACAGGGCGCGTCCAGCAGGACCGCATCAAAGCCGGCATCGCCGATGCCCGGGTCGGCCCCTTCATCCGGGGTCAGGGGGTCCCAGGTCAGGGCATCGGCGACGACGACCCGTGCCGCAAGCCCGGTGCGGGCAAGGTTCTCGCGCAGCCGCACCATCCGCGCTTCGGAGAGATCCAGCGCCGTGACCCGCGCCCCGGCGGCGGCCAGCTGCATCGTCTTGCCGCCCGGTGCGGCGCAAAGATCCAGCACCCGCTCGCCGGCCCTGGGCGCCAGCACCCGCGCGGCCAGCGCGGCGGCGGCGTCCTGCACCCACCAGTCCCCGCTGCCGTGACCGGGCAGGTCGGCCAGCGACGGATGACCGGCAAGCCGCACGCTGCCGGTTGCCAGCGCCCGGCCG
>PHEC01000036.1 GCA_002841115.1 Alphaproteobacteria bacterium HGW-Alphaproteobacteria-6
ACTCGGCACCGGTTCCAGTGCCCGCCCCTGGCGGCACCGTGGTGAAGTTCCGCGTTGTCATCGCAGCACTCCGGTTCTACATCTTGACCAGTTCCGAGGGTGCCATGCCGTTCCAGAAGATCGAGCCGGAGAAACTGTCGCATTCGGTCGTCCGCCAGATCGAGCGGCTGATCCTGCAAGGCATCCTGCGCCCCGGCGAGCGATTGCCGGGCGAGCGCGAGCTGTCCGAGCGGCTTGGCGTGTCGCGCCCCTCGCTGCGCGAGGCAGTCGCCGCCTTGCAGGAGGCGGGGTTGCTGACCACCCGCGCGGGGGCCGGGATCTTTGTCGCCGATGTGCTCGGCTCGGCCTTCTCGCCGGCACTGATCCGGCTTTTCGGCAGCCATGACGAGGCGGTCTTCGACTATCTGTCGTTCCGCCGCGACCTCGAGGGGATGGCGGCCGAACGCGCCGCACGGCTGGCCTCGGATACCGACCTGAAGGTGGTCGACGCGATCTTTCGCCGGATGGAGACCGCACATTCCCGGCGCAGCCCGGCCGAAGAGGCGCGGCTGGACGCCGAGTTTCACCTGGCGATCATCGAGGCCAGCCACAACGTGATCATGCTGCACATGATGCGGGCGATGTTCGACCTGCTGCGCGAAGGGGTGTTCTACAACCGCCAGATCATGTTCCAGCAGCGCACTACCCGCGGCGCGCTTCTCGACCAGCACCGGGCGATCAACGACGCGCTGATGGCGCGCGATCCCGCCGCCGCCCGGACCGCGATCGAGGCGCATCTGAGCTTTGTCGAGGAGGCCCTGGTCGCGCATCGCAAGGCCGAGCGCAGCGAGGCGCTGGCCCGGCTGCGGTTCGAGCACGAAAAATCGCGCTGACGCACCGAACGGATGCCCCTCGGACAGGAAGGCGCCGCCGGCACCGGGGGTGCCGAAGGCGGCCTGTCGTTTCCCTGTCCGGTCTTGCGTGCCGGCTCTGGCACGGTCAGTGCAGCTTGGCCGCGACCTCGGCGATCGAGGCGTCGATCAGCCTGGCCTTCTCGGCCGGACCGGTCTGGGCGGCGACCAGATCGCCGGCCACCCCTACCGCCACCGCGATCGCCTGGTCACGCACCGCGCGCACCGCGCCGGCCTCGGCCGAGGCGATCTGGTCCTCGGCCGCCGCCAGACGGCGCGCGATCGAGGCCTTGATGTCGGCCTTGGCATCCTCGGCGGCGGCATTGGCCTCGCGCCGGGCGGTCTCGACGATGCGCTCGGCCTGCGCCGCCACTTCCTTGTGCTTGCGCTCATAGCTGGCCAGCACCGCGCGCGCCTCTTCATGCAGCGCCCGCGCCTCGTCAAGGTCGGCGCGGATACCGGCGGCGCGCTTGTCGAGAAGACCGCCAAGAAGGGCCGGAACCTTGAAGTGCAAGAGCACCACGATGAACAGCAGGAAGGCCAGCGTCACCACGAAGTCGGTGTTGCGCAGCGAGAAGAACGGGCCGGTGGCGGCCAGCGCCGGACCTGCGGCGGCGGCGAGGGCGAAAAGACCCGTGGCGATCGGTTTTCTCATCGTCCTATCCTTTCAGCCGCGCGGTGACGGCGGTCGCGATCGCCTTGGCATCGACGCTGCCGCCAAGGGCTGCGACCAGCGCCGCGGCGGTGTCGCGCGCGACCTCGCGCACGCTGTCGACCGCGCTGGCGCGGATCTCGCCGATCCGACGTTCCGATTCCGCCGCCCTGGCGGCGATCTCGGCATCGGCATGGGCGGTGGCCTCGTCGACCTCGGCCTGGATCACCGCCCGCGCCTCGGCGATGATCTTCTGCGCCTCGGCCCGCGCATCGACCAGCGCCTGTTCATAGGCCTTCTCGGCCGCCAGCGCGCTGGCCTTCAGGTCCTCGGCGGCGGCCAGATCATTGGTGATCGTGCCCTGCCGGTCGGCGAGGATGCCGCCGATCCGCGGCAACGCCACCCGCGACAGCACCAGATAGATCATCACCAGCGCCACCACGAGCCAGAAGATCTGGTTCGGGAAGGTCGCGAAATCAAGCTGCGGCATGCCGGCCTTTTCGGCGACATGGCCCGCCGCCTCGGCGACATGGCCCGCCGCCTCGGTCGCGGCGCCGGTCACGGCCTCGGCCGCGGGTTCGGTGCTGTTTGCCATCTCGGCCCCCTCGGTTCCGGACTGCGCATCCGGACGGGCGCATCGCCCCCGTCCGTCCGCAAGGAAAGAGCGTCAGAGGATCAGACGGCGAACATCAGCAGAAGGGCGACGAGGAACGAGAAGATCCCCAGCGCCTCGGCAAAGGCGATGCCGATGAAGAGCGTGGCGGTCTGCCCGGCCGCGGCCGAGGGGTTGCGCAGCGCACCGGCAAGGAAGTTGCCGGCGACATTGCCCACACCGACGGCAGCGCCACCCATGCCCATGCATGCGAGGCCCGCGCCGATATAGGCACCCATTTGAACGATATCGCCTTCCATGATCGTCTCTCCTTGCGGTTTGGAACTGGTTTGAACGGGAAACCCGACCCTCAGTGATGCGGATGCAGCGCGTCCTTGAGATAGACGCAGGTCAGGATGGTGAAGACATAGGCCTGGATGAAGGCCACGAGAATCTCGAGCCCGTACATCGCGGTGATGGCGATGATCGACAGGGGCGTGACCACGACACCGATCCCCGAGATCAGCACCAGGGGCGCGAAGGCGGCGAAGACCTTGATCACCGCGTGACCGGCCATCATGTTGCCGGCCAGTCGGATCGAGTGGCTGACCGGGCGCACGAAATAGGAAATCACCTCGATCAGCGCCAGCACCGGGCGCAGCGCCAGGGGCGCCGACGAGACCCAGAAGAGGCCAAGGAACGCCGCCCCGTTCTTGACGAAACCGACGATGGTCACGGTCAGGAACACCGCCACCGCCATCACCGCCGTCACCGCGATGTGGCTGGTGGTGGTGAAGGCCCTGGGCAGCAGCCCGAGGAAGTTCGAGAAGACGATGAAGCAGAAAAGCGTGAAGATGTAGGGAAAGAACTTCAGCGCATCCTTGCCGGCGACATCCTCGACCATCTTGTGCACGAAACCATAGCCCAGTTCGGCGATCGACTGGATCCGCGACGGCACGATGGCGCGGCCGCGGGTGCCGGTGACGAAGAACAGCACCACCGCGAGAATGGTCAGCGCCATCCACAGCGTGGCGTTGGTCGGGGTATACCAGTGCACCGTCTCGCCGCCGAAAAGCGGACGCACGATGAACTGGTCCATCGGATGGAATGCCAGGCCTTCGCTCTCAGTTTCGCTTGCCATGTCCCGTCCCCTTCTCGTCGTCCGCGCCGGGTCTGCCGGCCGTGCCGTCCGCCGTCCTGTCCGCCCCGCCGGCCTCGCGCTCGGCGATCTCGCGGGCGGTGCGCAGCATCACCTTCACCCCGGCCGCGAAGCCCAGAAGGATGAACAGCACCAGAAACAGCGGCATGGTCCCGAAGGCCCGGTCCAGCCCGTATCCGATGCCGAAGCCGATCCCCAGTCCGGACACCAGCTCGATCACCATGCGCCAGCCCTGCGAGGCCTGGCTGAAATGTTCCTCCGCCCTCGGCGCCGGCGCCCGCGCCCGCCGCGCCTCGGCCAGCTTGCGCGCAAGCGCCGCCAGCCGGTCGGGATCGGGTTCGTCGGACATGTCCAGCCCCCAGACGGGACCCTGACAGGGTCGCGCCGATAGCTAGTGCCGGATCGGGCCCGAGTCAATCCGCCGATTGCCGGGCCAGAGACGCTTCAAGTCATTGAAATCATGAGAGTAGAGAAATCAGCCGGATGACGCGCGCGCCGCCGCGCCGGCACCGCCGGCCGGTTTGGCGGCCACAGCGATATTCAACCTTTCCGTTGAGGATCAGGCGGCGGGCGCGCGACCCCACCGGTCGAAAAGCCGCCCGTCGATCAGCATCAGCCCCGCAAAGATCGCCGCCATGCCGATCAGATGCGCGGGCAAGAGCCGCTCGTTCAGGAATAGAATGCCCAGTGCGACCGCCGAAAGCGGCGCGATGAAGGTGATGGTCGAGGTCCTGGTCGCCCCGACCCGCGGCAAGAGCCAGAAGAGCAGGATGAACGCGGCCCCGGTCAGAACGAAGCCGATGATGAGAAGCGCGGCCCAGGTCTCGGCCCGCGCGATCCGCGGCACACCTTCCAGAGTGAGCGCGACCGGCGCCAGGGCGATCGTCCCGGCAAGCAGCGACCAGGCGGTGATCAGGGTCGCATCGACGCCGTGGAACCGGCGAAACCAGTTGACCGCGATCCCGTAGCAGACCGGCGCCAGCATGCAGAACAAGAGCGCCGCGAAAGCCCCCTGCACACCGCCCTGCGACGCCGGCAGGACCAGCACCACGATGCCGGCGAAACCGCAGGCCACGCCAAGCGACTTGAGCACGCTGGCCCGCTCGCCCCCCGGCCAGACATGCGAGATGATCACCACCATGACCGGCGTCAGCGCATTGATGATGCCGGCCTCGCCCGAGGTGATCACCTGCTGGGCCATCGGAAAGATCGTCAGCGGCGCGGCAAACTGCAGGACGCCGAAGACCGCCGCATCGCGCAGGAACAAGGCGGTGACGCGCAGCCGCCGCCGCGTCGCCGCGACCCAGAGCCAGCACCCGAGCGCACCGAATCCGACCCGGCCAAGGGCGACCTGCAGCGGCCCGAGTTCACGCAGAAGCACCTCGTTGAAGACCATCGACGAGCCCCAGCCGAGCCCGAGCAGGATGATCAGCCCCCAGTAACGCAGATGCATCGTCGCTCTCTCCGATACCGGTTGCCCCGCTCCACGAGGCGAAAATCTTCCATCCGGCGCGGAACGCCGCCGGACACGGAACACGAAAACAGCCCCGCCGTCCATCGGTTTCCCCGCGCAACCCGCCTTCCGCCCGCCACACCTGCCGCCCCCAACTCTTGCCGCCGGTCATTCGGCAAAACCGGTTTCCCCTTTTGCCCGGCAGGCTCTAGGCTCGCCCCATGCCAGCCGATCTCGACCGGATCTTCGCCGCCCTCGCCGACCCGACCCGTCGGGCGATCCTGACCATGCTTCTGGAGGACGACATGGCGGTGACCGATGTCGCGGAGCCTTTCGCGATCTCGCTCGCCGCGATCTCGAAACATCTCGCCACCCTCGCCGCCGCCGGGCTGATCAGCCAGGAACGCCGCGGCAGGGTCAACTGGTGCCGGCTGGAACCGGCAGCGATGCGCGCCGCCACCGTCTGGATCCAGGGCTTCGGCCAGTTCGATCCGGTCGACCTTGACGCATTCGAACGGTTTCTCGCCGCCGAACTGCCGCCCGGCGACTGAGCGCAAGCCCTGCCCGCCCCATCCCGCAGCGCGCGCGTGCCGCGCGCCGACGATCTCTCGCCCCCGTCATCATGACGGGGGCTCGGGTCCGCTCCGCGGGAGGTATTTTCAAACAGAAGAATTCAGACAGCTACTTCTTCTGTTCAAAAATACCTCCGCCGGAGGCGGCCTTTCGCGGGTTCAGGCGATCTCCTCGTCGCGCAGGAGCATGGCCAGCGCCAGGACCGTCAGCCCGATCCCCGCCAGCACCAGCCCGTGTGGCAGGCCGCGGCCCAGCCCCGCCTCCCACAGGATCACCCAGCAGGGGGTGAGATAGGTATAGGCCATGACCTTGGCCGAGGGCAGGCGCAGCGTCGCGTATTGCAACAGGACGAAGGTCGCGGCACTGGCGAAGACCGCCGTGTAGCCAAGCGTGATCCAGACGACGGCGGGAAGCGCCGGCCAGTCGGTTGCCAGAACCTCGTCGCGCGCCCAGAGCGTCAAGACCAGGGTCCCGGCCAGCAGCATCACGAAGGTGAAGGCCAGCGGGGTCTCGCCGCGGTTGAGCCGGCGCACCAGCGGCGTATAGGCGGCATGGGCGATGCAGCCTGCGAAGAATATTGCCTCGCCCCGCCCGACCTCGAAGCGCATCAGCGCCACGAGATCGGCGCGAAAGATCACCCAGACCGCCCCCGCCGCGCCGATCCCCAGCGCCATGGCCATCCGCCGCGTCAACCGCTGGCGCAGGAGGATCCAGCCGAAGCCCGCCGAGAGCAGCGGCGTCAGCGTGAAGACCGCCGCCGTCGAGACCGCCGGGGCGGTCTTCAGCCCCTCGAACATCAGGACGAAGTAGCTGGCGAATATCGTGCCGAGCAGGAGATGGCGCCAGGGGGCGGCAAAGCTTGCCCGGCTCAGGCTGCCGCTCGCCAGCGCCGCCGCCCCGACCAGTGCTGCCGCGATCGCGAAGCGCAGCGCGGTGAAGGCGGCCGGCGCGATCAGCGGTGCGGCCATTGATCCCAGCGAGAACGACCCCGCCACCAGCGCCGAGAAGGTCAGCATCGCCAGATGGCCGCGCGCCGGTCCGGAAAGCCGCCGCACCGTTCAGGCCATGCCGCAATCGCGGGCGTCTTCCTTCAGCGCGCTCAGGAAGGCCTGGATCCGCGGGGTGCGGTGCAGGTCGACATGGGTGACCAGCCACAAGGGCACCTCCCAGTCCGGCCGCGGCGCCAGCACCTCGACCAGATCGTCGCGCCGCCGTGCCGCCAGCACCGGCAGAAAGCCGAGGCCGGTGCCGGCCGCCACCGCGGCCGCGAAGGCCTCGCCGTCATTGGTGCGAAACACCACCTGCTCGCGCGCCACCCGCTCGGCCAGCCAGCGGTGGAAGGGGGCGCGGTTGTCGGCATCCTCGGGTCCGACGAAGCGGTGCCGCGCCAGCGCCGCCTCATCCGCCGGCAGGCCGCATTCGGCGACATAGGGCGCACCGGCGTAAAGCGCCACGCGGTGGGTGCACAAGGGCTGCACGACATTGTCGGGCTCCTGCGGGCGGCCGCCGGCGCGGATCGCCACATGGGCCTCGCCGTATTCCAGCCGGAAGACCCGGGTATCGGTGACATAGCGCACGATCAGCCCGGCATGGGCAGCCTGCAGGCGGACCAGGGTCGGTGTCACCAGCGGCGACAGGCCGGGCAGCGAGGTCACCACCAGCTCGCCGGTGATCTCGGTCCCGGCCCCGGTGATCCGTGCCGCGAGATGGGCGAACTGATCCTCGGTCGCCTGCGCGACCTTCAAGAGCTCCTGCCCGGCCTCGGTCGCGGTATAGCCGCGCGCGTGGCGCTGGAAGAGCTTGGCGCCGAGCCGCGCCTCGAGCGCATCGACATGGCGGATCACGGTTGCGTGGTGAACCCCCAGCACCTCGGCCGCTCCGCTGACCGTGCCCAGCCTCGCCACCTGATAGGCGGTGCGCACCTCGTCCCAGCTGTCCATGGCAAGCCCCTTCAAGGAAAGATGACTCCGTTACACGGTTTCACGCATTTGTTTTGTGCGCTGACGAACAGTGCCCGGTCAAAAAGCCGTATTTTCTGCCGAATTTCAATACCCATCTCTTCGATGCAAGCGACGCCGAGCCCGACAGACCGGAACCCGACGCCGCCGCGACATTCCACGCCCCGGACAGCGGGGCCAGCACCAGGCGGGGGATCCCGCTACATCGAAAGGACAGACCAATGATTGCGAAACTCACCCTCTCCGCCCTCGCCCTCGCCTTCGCCGCCCCGGCCTTCGCCGGCACCACGCAACTGGAACGCGCCGCCGGCACCGAGCCGGGCGCTTATACGCTCAGCCAGCTGACCGAGATCGTCACCGCCGAAAAGCCCAATGACGCCGCCCGGATCAAGGGCTTCTATGCCAACGGCAGCGACGGTGTCGCCCGCGCCGACTTCGCCCTCGCCTCGACGGCACCCGCGCCCCGCGTCAACCAGAGCTCGGATCGCTGAGCCAGCCTCTTGCAACGGTCCCGCTCCCGGGCCGCAGACATCAGCGGGCGTGACCCGCAAGACATCAAGGAACACGACATGAAAACCACCCTCACCCTCTCCGCCCTCGCCCTCGCGCTGGCCGCCCCGGCCTTCGCCGGCACCACGCAACTGGAACGCGCCGCCGGCACCGAGCCGGGCGCCTATACGATCAGCCAGCTGACCGAGATCGTCACCGCCGAAAAGCCCAATGACGCCGCCCGCATCAAGGGCTTCTATGCCAACGGCAGCGACGGTGTCGCCCGCGCCGACTTCGCCCTGACCTCGGCGGCGCCCGCCCCCCGCGTCAACCAGAGCTCGGATCGCTGAGCCGGACGAGGCGGACAGGCCGCCACCTGAGCATCCCCGGCATGGCGCGCGGCTGACCGCCGCGCGCCATTGCCGTCCCTGCCCCCCTGTCGTGCAGCACGGCACAGAGGCCGTGCGCTCCCGTGCAGTTGCCGTCGATGACGCAATGGCGATCCTGGGCCGGGGAGCATTTCAACCAGCATTTCGGGAATCACAGACCATGACCACCATCCTGCGCATCGACTCCTCCATCAAGGGCCCGGCCTCGGTCACCCGCCGCCTGACCGACCGCATCACCGCCCGGCTTGCCGGCGCCGCCGGGGCCGAGGTGACCAGCCGCGACGCCACCGCGATCCCGCTGATCGACGGCACCTGGATCGGTGCCGCCCATACGCCCGCCGACAGCCGCAGCGACGACCAGAGGGCGACGCTGGCGCTGTCCGATGCCCTCATCGCCGAACTGAAGGCGGCCGACGTGCTGGTGATCGGCGCGCCGATCTACAATTTCGGCGTGACCGGCCCGCTCAAGGCCTGGATCGACCAGATCTGCCGGGTCGGCGAGACCTTCGCCTATACCGCCGAGGGGCCGCAGGGCCTCATCGCCGACAAGCGGGTAATCGTCGCCTATGCCTCGGGCGGCGTGCCGCTCGGCTCGGCGGTCGATCTCGCCTCGGGCTATATCCGCCAGGTGCTGAGCTTTATCGGCATCCGCGACGTGACCTTCATCGCCGCCGAAGGGGTTGCAGTGGATGAGCCGGCCGCCCTGGCCCGCGCCGCCGACCAGATCGACCGGCTGGCCGCCTGAGGCCATGCACGCGGGCCTTGCCCCTTGCCGGGCCCGCGTAAAACCCCCAGAGCGGGGCAACCATGCCCCACTCGCCACCAGATCTCGGCCTTCGGTCCCATCACACCGCGTGCGCCCCTGGCCGGCGGCCGCCCCGCCCGGCATCACGCCATCCCCGATGACTTCTGCGTTGTCGAAATACCCCGGGGTGAACCGGCCCGCCCCGGCGGGCCGGGAGGGGCAGCGCCCCTTGCCTTCCCCTACTCCCTCCCTTGACAGCGCCCCCGCCCGCGCCTAGAACACCGCCGTCCCCGGAGGCGTCATGCTTCCGGTCCCCGGCCGATGCCGGGGATCGCCACCAGTCAGCGCGTTGCGCCCACTGGTGCGATTGTCGTTTGAGCCGCCGGTGCCCACCTTCCGGCAAGATCCAATCGGCCAGGGAGGCCCGCGCATGTTCGAGACCCTGTCAGAACGCCTCGGCGGCGTCTTCGACCGGCTGACCAAGCAGGGCGCGCTCTCGGCCGATGACGTGAAGGCGGCGCTGCGCGAGGTCCGCGTGGCGCTGCTCGAGGCCGATGTCTCGCTGCCGGTCGCGCGCGATTTTGTCGCCGCGGTCGAGGCGAAGGCCACCGGCCAGGCGGTGACGAAATCGGTCACACCGGGCCAGCAGGTGGTCAAGATCGTCCATGACGCGCTGATCGGCGTGCTGCGCGGCGAGGGCGACCCCGGAGCGCTCAAGATCGACAACCCGCCGGCGCCGATCCTGATGGTCGGCCTGCAGGGCGGCGGCAAGACCACCACCACCGCGAAACTCGCCAAGCGCCTGAGCGAGCGTGACAAGAAGCGCGTGCTGATGGCCTCGCTCGACACCAACCGGCCGGCGGCGATGGAACAGCTGGCCATCCTCGGCGCCCAGATCGGCGTCGACACCCTGCCGATCGTCAAGGGCGAGACGGCGGTGCAGATCGCCAGACGCGCGAAACAGCAGGCGACGCTGGGCGGCTACGACGTCTATCTTCTCGACACCGCCGGGCGTCTGCAGATCGACCAGGTGCTGATGGACGAGGTCGCCGAGGTCGCCGCCATCGCCCGCCCGCGCGAGACGCTTCTGGTGGTCGACGGCCTGACCGGCCAGGTCGCGGTCGAGGTCGCGCAGGAGTTTGACGCGCGCGTCGGCATCACCGGCGTGGTCCTGACCCGGATGGACGGCGACGGCCGCGGCGGGGCGGCGCTTTCGATGCGCGCGGTCACCGGCAAGCCGATCCGCTTCGTCGGCCTCGGCGAGAAGATGGACGCGCTCGAGACCTTCGAGGCCGAGCGGATCGCCGGGCGCATCCTCGGCATGGGCGATATCGTCGCGCTGGTCGAAAAGGCCCAGGAAACGCTTGAGGCCGAACAGGCCGAACGGATGATGAAGCGGTTCCAGAAGGGCCTCTTCAGCATGAACGACCTCAAGGGCCAGCTTGAGCAGATGCTGAAGATGGGCGGCATGCAGGGGATCATGGGGATGATGCCGGGCATGGGCAAGATGTCGCGCCAGATGGAGGATGCGGGCTTTGACGACAGCGCGCTGCGCCGCCAGATCGCCCTGATCCATTCGATGACGAAACGGGAACGCGCCAACCCCGACATCCTCCAGGCCAGCCGCAAGAAGCGCATCGCCGCCGGCGCCGGACTCGAGGTGGCCGAATTGAACCGGCTTCTGAAGATGCACCGCCAGATGGCTGACATGATGAAGAAAATGGGCAAGATGGGCAAGGGCGGCATGCTGAAACAGGCGCTCGGCGGCATGTTCGGCGCCAAGGGCGCCGGCGGCGGCACCGGCGCCATGCCCGACCTCAACGACCCGAAGGCGATGGAAGAGGCCGCCCGCGCGATGGGCGCGAAACTGCCCGGCGGGCTGGGCGGCTTGGGCGGCCTCGGCCTGCCCGGCGGGCTGTCCGGCCTCGGCGGCTTCGGCAAGAAGAAATGACCGGTCCCACGCTCCAGACCGCGCGGCTGACGTTGCGCGCCCCGCGGCTCGCCGATTTCGAGCATTGGGCGGCGTTCTTCGCCTCGCCGCGCTCGACCCACGAACGCGGGCCAATGGACCGCGCCATGGGCTACCGCACCTGGGCCGCCGATGTCGCACTCTGGAGCCTGCGCGGCTACGGTCCCTTCGGCCTCGACGACCGCCAAACCGGCGCCTATCTCGGCGAGGTCGGCCTCTACCAGCCCGAGGGCTACCCGGAGCCCGAGCTTGGCTGGTTCGTGATCCCCGCGGCCGAGGGCAAGGGCTTTGCTGCCGAGGCCGCCGGCGCGGTGATGGCCTGGGCGCGTGACAGCTTCGGCTGGGACCGGCTGGTCAACATCATCGACCCGGCCAACACCCGCTCGATAGCACTCGGCCTGCGCCTCGGCGGGGTGATCGACCCGACGCTGCCCGGCATCGACCCCGGCGACGTGGTGATCCGCCATGACCTGCGGGGCCGCGCATGACTCCCCTGCTCGCCAACACGCCGCAGATCGAGACCGACCGGCTGACCCTGCGCGCGCCGCTGCCCGCCGACCTGCCCGCCTTCGCTGCCTTCGCGGCCTCGCCACGCTCGGCCTTCGTGCGCTCGGACGAGCTTGACGAGGGCAAGATCTGGCGCGCCTTCGGCCATATCATCGGCCACTGGGTGCTGCGCGGCTTCGGCCAGTTCGTCTTTGCCGACCGCGCCACCGGGGCGGCCCTCGGCATGTGCGGCCCGTGGTTCCCCGCCGGCTGGCCGGAGCCCGAGGTCGGCTGGACGATCTGGGCGCCCGAGGCCGAAGGCCGGGGCTATGCGTTCGAGGCCGCGAGCGCCGCGCGCGACCACGCCTTCCGCGACCTCGGCTGGCAGACCGCGGTCAGCTACATCGCCCCCGACAACGCCCGCTCGATCGCGCTCGCTAAACGGCTGGGCGCCAGCCGCGACGAGACCGCCGCCCACCCCGGCACCGAACCCTGCCTCGTCTTCCGCCACTCGCGGCCGGAGGGCCGGCCGTGACTGCGCGCCATTCATCTTGGCCGAAATACCTCGGGGTCCGGGGCAGCGCCCCGGCCCGGCCCCGCCGCCCCATGCCCCGGAGGCCCGAATGAGCGATCCGACCGCCCTCGCCGCCGCCCTTCTGAGGGAGCACCGCGCCTCGATCGACCGGCTCGACGCGATCCTCGTCTACACGCTGGCCGAGCGCTTCAAACACACCCAGGCGGTCGGCCGGCTCAAGGCCGGGCACGACTTGCCGCCCTCGGACCCGGCGCGCGAGGCGATCCAGATCGACCGGCTCGAGACCCTTGCCGCCGAGGCCGACCTCGACCCCGCCTTCGCCCGCAAGTTCCTGAACTTCGTCATCAGCGAGGTGATCAGGCATCACGAGAAACTGCAGAAGTAACCCAAGGATGACAGGCGCCCGCCTGCTCAAGAGCCAGACACAGGAGATACCGACATGGCCATGAAGATCCGCCTCGCCCGTGGGGGCTCGAAGAAGCGCCCGCATTACGCAATCGTCGCCGCCGACAGCCGGATGCCGCGCGACGGCCGCTACATCGAGAAGCTTGGCACCTACAACCCCTTGCTGCCCAAGGACAGCGAGGAGCGCGTGCAGATGAATGTCGAGCGGGTGCAGCACTGGATTGCCCAGGGCGCCCAGCCGACCGACCGCATCGCGCGGATGCTCGAAGCCGCCGGGCTGCGCGAAAAGCCGGTGCGCGCCAACCTCAAGAAGGCGGTGCCCGGCGACAAGGCCAAGAAGCGCGCCGAGGAAAAGGCCGCCAGGACCGCCGCAGCCGCCGAGGCGGCCGCCGCCCCGGCCCCGGTCGAAGCCGCAGTCGAGGCCGCAGTCGAGGCCGAAGCCCCGGCCCCGGTCGAGGCTGCGGTCGAGGCCGAAGCCGAGGCACCCGCAGAAGCGGCGACCGAATAAGGCGCGCGGCCCATGCTGATCGGCTTTCCCTTGCACCGGGCGGTGACGTTGGCGCCTTGCGCGGCGGCGTTGCGGCCTGGTGTCAGGGCCGATCGGCGTTTCATGGCTGATCCGGCCGTCGCCCTGGCGGCGGCCGGCTGCCCGGCGGTGCGCCATGACGACTGACCGGATCTGCGTCGGCGCCATCTCCGGCGCCTTTGGCGTCCGGGGCGAGGTGCGGCTGAAAAGCTTCTGCGCCGAGCCTGCCGCCATCGCCGATTACGCGCCGCTTTTCACCGAGGACGGCGCGCGCAGCTTCACCCTGAAGATCATCCGCCAGATCCCCGGCGGGCTGGCGGTGCGGCTGTCCGGCGTCGCCGACAAGGATGCGGCGGACGCCCTGCGCGGCACCTCGCTTTTCGCCGACCGTGCCCGGCTGCCCAGCCTGCCGGATGATGAATTCTACCATAACGACCTGATCGGGCTTGCCGCTCTCGACACCGGCGGCGCGGTTCTTGGCACGGTGCGCGCGGTCCATAACCACGGCGCCGGCGACATCCTGGAGATTGCGGTGCCGGGCGCCAGGGACACGGCGCTGATCCCCTTCACCCGCGCCGCGGTGCCGACCGTCGATCTGGCGGCGGGGCGGGTCATCGTCGATCCGCCGGGCGAGGTCGGCGATGACTGAGGCTGACGGCGCCGCCGGCAAGCCACGCTCGCACGGCCGCCTTGCGGTCTCGGCCTCGCTGCAACCGCGCGAGCTGATGACCGCGACGTCGCGGCTGAAAGGGGCCTGGTGCGCCCGCCTCGTCACGCTTTTCCCCGAGGCCTTCCCCGGCACGCTCGGCCTGTCGCTGACCGGCAAGGCGCTGGCCGAGGGGCTCTGGGCGCTGGAGACCATCGACCTGCGCGGCTTCGGCATCGGAAGGCACCGCAACGTCGACGACAGCCCGGCCGGCGGCGGCGCCGGCATGGTGCTGCGCGCCGATGTGGTCGGTGCCGCCCTCGATCAGGCGGCGATCGGCACGCCGCCGGATCGCGCCGACTGGCCGGTCGTCTACCTCTCGCCGCGCGGGCGCCCCTTCGATCAGGCGATGGCCCGGGCCTGGGCCGAGGCGCAGGGCATCACCCTGCTTTGCGGCCGCTTCGAGGGGGTCGACCAGCGCGTCCTCGACCATTACGCGGTCGAGGAAGTGAGCCTTGGCGATTTCGTCCTGACCGGCGGCGAGATCGCCGCGCAGGCGATGCTCGACGCCGTGGTGCGGCTTCTGCCGGGGGTTCTCGGCAATGCCGCCTCGACCGAGGAGGAAAGCCATTCCCACGGCCTGCTGGAGCATCCGCAATATACCCGCCCGGCGATCTGGGAAGGGCGCGAGATCCCGGCCGTCCTGACCTCGGGCAACCATGCCGCGGTGGCAAAATGGCGCCGCGCCGAGGCCGAAAGGCTGACCCGCGAAAGGCGGCCCGATCTCTGGGCGCGCCGGGACGCCTGAGCCGCCCGCAGGATCAGTGACCCGCGCCCCGCTGTTGCAGGTCGCGCAGCGTGTCGAGTGCGGCATCGGCCAGGGCCGATGGCACGAAGACGTGATCATGGTGGAAGGCGGCGATCATGTTGCAAGGAATGTTCCGTGCCGCAAGCGCCGCCGCGACGGCGGCCGTCAGACCGACACCGTCAAGCGCCGAATGAACCATCAGCGTGATCCGGCGCATCGGCTGGTCAACCGGCAGGCCATGCCGCCGCGCGGCCTCGATCGGGACGACCAGCGACAGGCCCTCGTCCTCGCGGAAGGTCGCGACCGCCACCCCGGCCAGCCCGGCGGCCAGACCCGCATCGCCTGTGGTGAGGAAGACGAAGTCGCCGGCCTGCAGCGCCGGCGTCATCCTGGTGATCATCTCGGCCGCCGTGCGCGCCACATCCGTCATCCGCCCCTCCTGCCCTGCCCGCCCGCATCGCGGCCAAACCGGCCCAAGCCTAGACCCCGGCGCGCCGCTGCGACAGGGAAAACATGGCGATCCCGGCGGCCAGAATTTCCTTGATCGCCCCCCCCCTTGCCCCTATACCCCGCCCGTCCGGGGCTTTGACGAGTCGTGCGGACGGTTGCCTGTCGGCTATGGCCCCGCCTTCTTCGGCCGGGTGCGGCCCCCGGGCGATGACACGACAATGACAACCTGACCTCCGGCGGGCGCATCACGCGGACCCGATGAAGACGCGGAGCTCTGAGGCGCGCACACCATCGCGGAACCACCGCGAGCATCGAAAAGGACCATGCGATGAATCTTATCGCCGAGATCGAGGCCGAGCAGATCGCTGCCCTGGCCAAGGCCATTCCCGACTTCAAGGCCGGTGACACGCTGCGCGTCGGCTACAAGGTCACCGAAGGCACGCGGTCGCGCGTGCAGAACTACGAGGGCGTCTGCATCGCGCGCAAGGGCGGGTCGGGCATCAGCGCCTCGTTCACCGTGCGCAAGATCTCCTTCGGCGAGGGCGTGGAACGGGTGTTCCCGCTCTATTCGACCAATATCGACGCGATCGAGGTGGTGCGTCGCGGCAAGGTCCGGCGCGCCAAGCTTTACTATCTGCGCGACCGGCGCGGCAAGTCGGCGCGGATCGCCGAGGTCACCAACTACAAAGAAAAAGCCGAGTAAGGAGCGGGGCCATGAGAAAAGACATTCATCCCGACTACCACATGATCGAGGTCAAGATGACCGATGGCAGCACCTTCAAGGTGCGCTCGACCTGGGGCAAGGAGGGCGATCACATGTCGCTCGACATCGATCCCCTGGTGCATCCGGCCTGGACCGGCGGCAGCGCCAAGCTGATGGATACCGGCGGCCGCGTGTCGAAGTTCAAGAACAAATACGCCGGCCTCGGGTTCTGAGCCGCTTGCGCTTCCCAAGCCGGGTTGCACAACATATAGTAGGGGCGCGCCGGGAACGGCGCGCCTTTTGAGTCCGCATGTGCGGAGAGTGACGGGGACAGGAACGTGGCGCATATCATCGTCGTCGGCAACGAGAAGGGCGGGTCGGGCAAGTCGACGACCTGCATGCATGTCGCCACCGCGCTGTCGCGCATGGGCCACCGGGTCGGCGCGCTCGACCTCGATCTGCGCCAGCGCAGTTTCGGCCGCTACATCGAGAACCGCCGCGCCTTCGCCCGGCGCGAGGGGCTGGCCCTGCCGATCCCCGACTACCGCGACCTGCCCGAGATCGACGCCGCCGGGCTGGGCCCCCACGAGAACATCTTCGACCACCGGCTGTCGGCGGCGGTGGCGGGGCTTGAGGCGGATGCCGAATTCATCATCATCGACTGCCCCGGCTCGCATACCAGGCTGGCCCAGGTCGCCCATTCGCTGGCCGACACGCTGATCACGCCGCTCAATGACAGTTTCATCGACTTCGATCTTCTGGCCCGGGTCGATCCCGAGACCAGCCGGGTGATCGGCCCGTCGATCTATTCCGAGATGGTCTGGAACGCGCGCCAGCTTCGGGCGCGGGCCGGGCTGAAACCGATCGACTGGATCGTGCTCAGAAACCGGCTTGGCGCCCAGCAGATGCACAACAAGCGCAAAGTGGGCGCGGCGCTGGATCAGCTGTCCAAACGGATCGGCTTTCGCGTCGCCCCGGGCTTTTCCGAACGGGTGATCTTTCGCGAGCTGTTTCCGCGCGGGCTGACGCTGCTCGATCTGCGCGATGTCGGGGTCGAGAACCTGAACATCTCGAATGTCGCGGCGCGCCAGGAGGTTCGCGATCTGGTCGCCGAACTGCGCCTGCCCGGCGTCACCGTCAACTTCTGACCGCGGCCGGGCCGGCGCCGCTATCGGCCGCCGTGACGGCCGGGCGCGACAGGCCGATCAGGCGCTGCGGGCGCGAAACAGGCTGGGCAGGTCGGCCTGGCGGCGCAGCATCAGCGCACCGGGTGCCGCAATCGCGCGCAGGCGGGTGTCGAAGGCATCCTGTTCGTCGGACTTGCCGCGGGAAAACTGGCTGATGAGTGCTGCTGCAAATTTCATTTGCCGGTCCTGACCTTCTGTTCACGCCCCTCAGGATCATTCCTGATCCCGATTGGTGACCGAATCATGGCATGGATCGGGTCTTTTGCAGGATTTCCCGTGATGGTTGCGCGGCACGGGGGCGCCTCAGCCCGGATCGCGCCAGCGGTTGACCATCGGATAACGGCGGTCCAGCCAGAAGGCCTTGCGGGTCAACCGCACGCCGGGGGCGGATTGGAAGCGTTTCCATTCGCTGCCGTAAAGCAGCCCCTCGACCCGCTTCACCGTGGCGCGGTCAAAGCCGGCCGCGGTGATCTCGGCCACCGACTGGTCGCCCTCGACCAGCCGCTCAAGGATCGCATCCAGCACCGGATAGGGCGGCAGGCTGTCCTCGTCCTTCTGGTCGGCCCTGAGTTCGGCCGAGGGCGGCTTGTCGATCACCGATCCGGGGATGACGGTGCCGGCGGGGCCCTTCATCCAGTCGCGGTGATTGGCGTTGCGCCAGCGGCAGGTCTCGAACACCCGGGTCTTGTAGAGATCCTTGATCGGGTTATAGCCGCCGGCCATGTCGCCGTAGATCGTCGCATAGCCGACCGCCACCTCGGACTTGTTGCCGGTGGTCAGCAGCATCCCGCCCAGCTTGTTCGACAGCGCCATCAGCATCAGCCCGCGCAGCCGCGACTGGATGTTTTCCTCGGCGATGCCGGGGGGCAGACCCGCGAACAAGGGCGCCAGCGCCGCGCCGACCGCCGCGCGCGCACCCTCGATCGGCACGGTATCGAGCCGGCAGCCAAGCGCCGCAGCCACCGCCGCCGCATCGGCAAGCGAGGCCGGCGCGGTATATTCCGAGGGCAGCATGACGCAATGGACGTTCCCCGGCCCGACCGCATCGGCGGCGATGGTGGCGACCAGCGCGCTGTCGATGCCGCCCGACAGGCCCAAGATCACCCGGCCGATGCCGGATTTCGCGCAATAGTCGCGCAGGCCCTCGACCATGGCGCGGTAATCCTGTTCCCATTCGTCGGGCTGCGGGTCGCGCGGCCCGGTCTCGGCGCGCCAGCCTTCGGCGCCGCGGATGAAATCGACATGGCGGATGCAAGTGTCGAAAGCCGGCAGATGCACGGCCAGCGCGCCGCCGGGGTTCAGGACGAACGAGGCGCCGTCGAAGACCTGATCATCCTGCCCGCCGGTCATGTTGAGATAGACCAGCGGCAGCCCGGTCTCGACCACCCGCGCCACCATCAGGTTGACCCGCAGATCGTGCTTGGCGCGGAAATAGGGCGAGCCGTTCGGCACCAGCAGGATCTCGGCGCCGGTCTCGGCCAGGGTCTCGGTCACGTCATCGAACCAGGCATCCTCGCAGACCGGGGTGCCGATGCGCAGCGGGCCGATCCGGTAGGGGCCGCTGACCGGGCCGGGGGTGAAGATGCGGACCTCGTCAAAGACGGTGTCATTGGGCAGGTGATGCTTCAGCACGCGGGCCACGACCCGGCCGCCGTGCAGCACCCAGAAGGCGTTGTAAAGCGCGCCACCCTCGCGCCACGGCCCGCCGATGCCCAGCGCCGGCCCCTCGGCGCAGTCGCGTGCCAGCGCCATGATCGCCGCCATCGCGGCCTCGGCGAAGGCGGGCTTCAGCACCAGGTCCTGGGTCTGGTAGCCGGTGATGAACATCTCGCTCAGCGCGACCATGTCGGCGCCGGCAGCGCGGCCCTGATCCCAGGCGGCGCGGGCCAGGGCGGCATTGCCGGCGATATCGCCGACCGTCGGGTTCATCTGCGCCAGGGTCAGGCGGAATCTGTCGGACATGGCGTCGGTCCCCGTGCTGCGCCGGCTTTGGTCGCTCGCCATCGCCGGCCGGCCTTCGCCTGTCTTAAGCACAACTGCCGACAAGGGAAAGTGGCCGCAACCGAAGTGCTGCGGCCACCCCCCGCCGCTCGCGGCTTGCCTGACGTCGCTGCGGGACTTAATGTCGCCGCAGGCAAGAACCCGGACACCGAGTCCGGCGCGCCGGGTGGCGTTGCCGCCGGCGCGGGCGGTGCACGAGATGGGGCGGACGATCATGACGGGTATCATCGGGGCAGGATTTCGCGGGCTGATCGGCGGGGCGATCATGGGCGGGGCGATCATGGGCGGGGCGATCGGCGCGGCGGTTGTCATCACCAGCAGCGGCGCGGCGGCACAGGAGGTCGTCACCAAGCAATACGAGGATGGCGGCATCTACGAGGGCACCTTCAAGGACGGCAAGCAGCACGGCCGCGGCATCTACCGCCTGCCCAACGGCTATGAATATTCCGGCGACTGGGTCGAGGGCGAAATCCTCGGCCAGGGCACCGCGCGCTATCCCAACGGCTCGATCTACGAGGGCGGCTTTGCCGACGGCAAGCCCGAGGGCAAGGGCAAGATCACCTTCGCCGATGGCGGCACCTACGAGGGCGACTGGAAGGCCGGCGAGATCGAGGGCGAGGGCACCGCGCGCTATGCCAATGGCGCGGTCTATACCGGCCAGTTCCGCCGGGCGCTGCACCACGGCCGCGGCCGGATGGAAAGCCCCGGCGGCTATGTCTATGACGGCGACTGGAACCTGGGCGTCAAGGAAGGCAAGGCGCGGATCACCTATCCCGACGGCGCGGTTTACGCGGGCGACGTGCTGCGCGGCGAGCGCGCCGGCCAGGGCAGGCTGACGCTGGCCGACGGGCTGGTCTACGAGGGCGGCTGGGCGGCGGGCGAGATGTCGGGCACCGGCACGCTGACACAGCCGGGCGGCGATCTTTACGAGGGCGGCTTCAAGGCCGGCAAGCGCGACGGCCAGGGCAAGGTCACCTATGCCAATGGCGATGTCTACGAGGGCGGTTTCGTCGCCGACCAGCGCCAGGGCAAGGGCGCCTTTCGCGGCACCGACGGCTATGTCTATGACGGCGACTGGGTGGCCGGACGGATCGAGGGCAACGGCAAGGTCACCTATCCCGATGGCGCGGTCTACGAGGGACGGCTGGCCAATGATCTGGCCAATGGCACCGGCAAGATCACCTATCCCGACGGCGCCACCTATGAGGGCGAGTGGAAGGACGGGGTGATCGAGGGCCAGGGCGTTGCCCGCTATGCCAATGGCCTGGTCTACGAGGGCGCCTTTCTTGCCGGCAAGAACCACGGCAAGGGCAAGATGACCTATCCCGACGGTTATTCCTATGAGGGCGACTGGCAGGACGGCGCGCGCGAGGGCCAAGGGGTGGCGACCTATGCCGACGGCACCGTCTATACCGGCGGCTTCAAGGCCGGCCAGCGCGAGGGCGAGGGCGAGATCGTGATGCCGGACGGCTTTCGCTACAAGGGTGGCTGGAAGGCCGGCGAGATCGACGGCACGGGCGTGGCCACCTATCCCGGCGGCGATGTCTACGAGGGCAGCTTTGTCGCCGGGCGCCGGCAGGGCGAAGGGGTGATGCGCTATGCCACCGGCGAGACCGCGGCGGGACGCTGGGATGACGGCATCCTGCGCGAGGCGGCCCCTGACGCCACGGTCGGCACCCCGGCGGATGCGGCACCATCGGATGCAGCTCCGGCCGGGGAGGCGCCGACCGAAGCGACCGACAGCGGCAACTGAAGCCAACCGCGCATCAGCCCCGCCCCGACGGCGCAATTTTCGGCTTTTCTTTTGCGACCGGCCGCCTATAGTCCGGCCCATGACACGGAACCAGCATATCCTCGTGCCCCGCGCTGCGCCATGCGCCCGCGGCCTCCGTGTGCTTCTTCTCCTTAGCTGCCTCTGAGCGAGCCTTCCGGCGCGACCGCTCAGGGGTATCCAGTGCCGGACCTGTGCTGAGGATCCGAAGAGAAGGACAAACCGATGAGCGACCCGACAAGACAAGACCATGCCCGAAAACCCCGCGAGGCCCAGGACCGCGTGGTGATCTTCGACACCACGCTGCGCGACGGCGAGCAATCGCCCGGCGCGACGATGACCCATGAGGAAAAGCTCGAGATCGCCGGCCTGCTCGACGAGATGGGCGTCGACATCATCGAGGCCGGCTTTCCGATCGCCTCGGAGGGCGATTTCGCCGCCGTCAGCGCGATCGCGAAAGTGGCCCGCAACGCGGTGATCTGCGGTCTGGCGCGGGCCAATATCAAGGATATCGACCGCTGCTGGGAGGCGGTGAAACACGCGAAGCGCCCGCGCATCCATACCTTCATCGGCACCTCGCCGCTGCACCGCGCCATCCCCAGTCTCGACATGGACCAGATGGCCGCCCGCATCCACGACACCGTGACCCATGCGCGCAACCTGTGCGACAACGTGCAATGGTCGCCGATGGACGCGACCCGGACCGAGCATGACTATCTCTGCCGGGTGGTCGAGACCGCGATCAGGGCGGGTGCGACGACGATCAACATCCCCGATACCGTCGGCTATACCGCGCCGCGCGAAAGTGCGGCGCTGATCGCGATGCTGCTGGAACGGGTGCCGGGGGCGGACCGGATCGTCTTTGCCACCCATTGCCACAACGACCTCGGCATGGCGACGGCCAATGCGCTGGCCGCGGTCGAGGCCGGGGCGCGGCAGATCGAATGCACGATCAACGGGCTGGGCGAACGGGCCGGCAACACCGCGCTGGAAGAGGTGGTGATGGCGCTGAAGGTGCGCAACGACATCCTGCCCTACCGCACCGGCATCGACACCAGGAAGATCATGAACATCTCGCAGCGCGTCGCCGCCGTCTCGGGCTTTGCGGTGCAGTTCAACAAGGCGATCGTCGGCAAGAACGCCTTTGCCCACGAAAGCGGCATCCACCAGGACGGCATGCTGAAGAACGCCGAGACCTTCGAGATCATGCGCCCCGAGGATGTCGGCCTGGCCGCGACCAACCTGGTCATGGGCAAACATTCGGGCCGCGCCGCCTTGCGCGCCAAGCTGCGCGAACTGGGCTATGAGCTGGCCGACAACCAGCTCGGCGATGTCTTCGTGCGCTTCAAGGCGCTCGCCGACCGCAAGAAGGAGATCTATGACGACGACCTTCTGGCGCTGATGCGCGACACCGCGGCGACCGGCGCCGGCGATCACCTTCAGGTCCGCTTCCTGCGGGTGATCTGCGGCACCGAGGCACCGCAGTCGGCCGACCTGATCCTGGCCGTGGACGGCGTCGATCAGCGGGTCACCGCCGAGGGCGACGGGCCGGTCGATGCGACCTTCAAGGCGGTCCGCATGCTCTTTCCGCATGAGGCGCGGCTGGCGCTCTATCAGGTCCATGCGGTGACCGAGGGCACCGACGCCCAGGCCACCGTCACCGTGCGGCTGGAAGAGGACGGCAAGATCGTCACCGGCCAGTCGGCCGATACCGATACCGTGGTCGCCAGCGCCAAGGCCTATGTCAACGCCCTGAACAATCTCATCGTGCGGCGCGAGAAGACCCGGCCGGAACCGGCGATAAAATCGGTTTCGTGACAGTCTTCCTGCGGCGCAGCCCAGTTTTGTGCCGCAGGATGTTCGAATTCTGCAACTGGCGAAAAGTCGCGCGAATTCAGCGCCCTGCCCCTTCCGCTGGCATCGGCGCCGGCCTATAAGGGATGCCGGCCCGGACGACATCGAGTCGCCGGGCCGTGACGCTTTGGGGAACGGATCAGCATCATGGCATGGCTTGGCGGGTTGTTTTCGTCGGATATGGCAATCGACCTCGGCACGGCCAACACGCTGGTCTATGTCCGCGGCAAGGGCATCGTGCTGAACGAGCCTTCGGTCGTCGCCTATCA
Organism: Alphaproteobacteria bacterium HGW-Alphaproteobacteria-6; assembly: GCA_002841115.1. GTDB lineage: Bacteria > Pseudomonadota > Alphaproteobacteria > Rhodobacterales > Rhodobacteraceae > Albidovulum. The sequence continues at coordinate 22,511 of PHEC01000036.1, forward strand.
CGTCAAGGACGGCAAGAAACAGGTGCTGGCGGTCGGCGAGGATGCCAAGCTGATGCTTGGCCGCACCCCCGGCTCGATCCAGGCAATCCGGCCGATGCGCGAAGGCGTCATCGCCGATTTCGATGTCGCCGAGGAGATGATCAAGCATTTCATCCGCAAGGTCCACCGCCGCACCACCTTCTCGAAGCCGAAGATCATCGTCTGCGTGCCCTACGGCGCCACCCCGGTGGAAAAGCGCGCGATCCGCCAGTCGGTGCTGTCGGCCGGTGCGCGCCGCGCCGGGCTGATCTCGGAACCGATCGCCGCGGCAATCGGCGCCGGCATGCCGATCACCGACCCGACCGGCAGCATGATCGTCGATATCGGCGGCGGCACCACCGAGGTCGCGGTGATCAGCCTCGGCGACATCGTCTATGCCCGCTCGGTCCGGGTCGGCGGCGACCGCATGGACGAGGCGATCATCAGCTACCTGCGCCGCCAGCAGAACCTGCTGATCGGCGAATCGACCGCCGAGCGGATCAAGACCTCGATCGGCACCGCCCGGATGCCCGACGACGGGCGCGGCGCGGCGATGCATATCCGCGGCCGCGACCTGCTGAACGGCGTGCCGAAGGAGATCGAGATCAACCAGGCCCAGGTCGCCGAGGCGCTGGCCGAACCGGTGCAGCAGATCACCGAGGCGGTGATGACCGCGCTGGAAGCGACACCGCCCGATCTTGCCGCCGACATCGTCGACCGCGGCGTGATGCTGACCGGGGGCGGCGCGCTTCTCGGTGATCTCGACCTGGCGCTGCGCGAGCAGACCGGGCTTTCCATTTCCATCGCCGACCAGTCGCTGAACTGCGTGGCGCTTGGCACCGGCAAGGCGCTGGAATATGAAAAGCAGCTGCGCCATGTGATAGACTACGACAGCTGAGGCAGCGCCTCGGCAGGGTAAGCGAGGCCGGAAGTGGCGCGGGACCGCAACGCCGACATCGACTATCAAGGACCGGTGCGCCGTATCCTGATCGCGGTGCTGATCGTCATGCTGACCGCGATCTTCCTGATCTGGCGGATCGACAGCCCGCGGGTCGAACGCTTCCGCGCCGCCTTTGTCGACCGGGTCGTGCCGTCCTTCGACTGGGCGCTGGTGCCGGTTACCCGGCTGGTCGGGCTGCTCGAAGGGTTTCAGTCCTATGCCCGCATCCACGAGCAGAACCAGGAACTCCGGCGCGAGTTGCAGCAGATGAAGGCCTGGAAAGAGGCGGCCGTGCAGCTGGAACAGCAAAACGCCAAGCTTCTGGCGCAGAACCTGGTGCGGCTTGACCCCAAGCTGACCTCGGTCTCGGGCGTGGTGCTGGCCGATGCCGGCTCGCCCTTTCGCCAGTCGGTGCTGCTGAACGTCGGCGCGCGCGACGGCATCATCGACGGCTGGGCGACGATGGACGGTCTGGGGCTGGTCGGGCGGATCTCGGGTGTCGGGCGCACCACCGCGCGCGTCGTGCTGCTGACCGACAGCTCCAGCCGGATTCCGGTGACGATCCAGCCTTCGGGCCAGCGCGCGCTCTTGTCAGGCGACAACTCGACCCTGCCGCTGGTCGAGTTTCTCGAAAGCCCCGAAATGGTCCGCCCCGGCGACCGGGTGGTCAGCTCTGGCGACGGCGGCGTGTTCCCCGCCGGGATCCTGGTGGGCCAGGTGGCGCAGGGCAGTGACCGCCGTCTGCGGGTGCGGCTTGCCGCCGATTATGAGCGGCTCGATTTTCTGCGGGTGCTGCGCAGCCATCC
>PHEC01000198.1 GCA_002841115.1 Alphaproteobacteria bacterium HGW-Alphaproteobacteria-6
CGTTCATTCGCATTCACGCGACCCACTCTAACCTTCTGATTTCGCATGTCCGAATAGCGCAAAACCGGTTCCCACTTTTGCGCGACATGCTCTAGCAGGCTGTTGAAGAAGGATTTCGGCCAGTGCCAGGCGGGGAAACTTTTCCTGTCCTGCCCTCGGATCCCGGCGCCGAGGGGCGCGCCCGACCCTGGGGGGGGCGCTTTGCCACGCCGGGGCTGGGGCGCTTTATGGTAGCCAAGTCGTTCCAACCGTTGAGCAATCTGCGACAGTGCCATGCGCCCTCCCGGGGGGAGGGTCGGGCGCGGCCCGGGCTGGTCGCCCGGGCCCGCGATTGTGGGGAGCGTGGCGAGGAGCAGGTTTCCGATCTGGTGGTTGAAAGCGGCTGGAGGCGTGACTTTTTCAGCAGCCTGCCGGAGTCTGTCGCGCAAAAGTGTCAACCGGTTTTGCGCGTCCAGGACATGCAAAATCAACCGGTTGGCGTGGGTCGTGTGGATGCGAATGAACGCGATCGGCTCCAGCCATTCGGGCGGGGAATCCCCGTCCCGCCGCGCGATGCCCCGCCGCGCGATGCGCAGGCGGTTTGATCTGGGTCAAGGTGGTGACCCCGGCGGGCAGCGATGCTGACAGTGCCGGCAGGCGGCAAGGGAGACGGCGATGGACGCGGTGATGGGCTTGGGCGGTGCGGGACCGCAGGCGGGGGATGATTCCGGCGGCGGCGGCGAAACTGCGCAGGGGGCCGGGCGTGCCGGTCCGCCGGGGGCGATCGCGCTGCATCTCTACCTGACCCGGCGGATGGCGCTGCGCCACGGCGTCAGCCTGTCGCAGGCGATGCGGCAGGGCATCCTTGCGCGTGCCGACTTTGCCGACATGGTCAGCAATTGCCGGGTCTGCCCCGGCGCGCCCGAGCGCTGCCGGGACCTTATCGAGGATCACGACGCCGCCGCGGTGGCACCCGACTGGTGCGCCAACCGCACGATTCTGGAAGGCCTGCGCGGCCTGGTCTGAAGCAGGCATCGGGGCGCTGCACTGCCCGTCCCGCGCCGGTCTGGGCCCGCTGGTCTGGGCCCGCCGGTCTGGGCCCGCTGGTCTGGGCCCGCCGGTCTGGGCCCGCCGGTCTGGGCCCGCCGGTCTGGGCCCGCCGGTCCCGGGGCTGTCGGCCCCTGGGGCCGATCCGGGGCTGACCACGGCGTCTCGGCGCCGGCGGGCGGGCAATCGCGCAACAGCTTTTCACGACCGGTCGGCCGCGAGCCGCAATCCGTTGACGCCGCGGCACCGGCGCGGCGGGATGGCGGGCGAGGTCAGGCCGAAGGGCGGCGGGCGGGACAGGAGGGATCGGTGCGGGAATTTCTGGTTGGCGAGTGCCGGCGCTTCGCCAATACCTGCCGCTGGTCCTGGGCCGGCTGGCGCGCGGCCTGGGCCAGCGAGAAGTCGCTGCGCCAGTGGAGCCTGGTCAACCTGGTCTCGGCGGCTGCGGCCTTCGCGCTTGACCTGGCGCCGGCGGAGCGCGCGGTGATCCTCGGGCTGGGGCTTGTGGTCCTGGCGGCGGAACTGTTCAACACCGCGATCGAGGGGGTCGTCGACATGGTCGCGCCGGGGCCCGATCCGCGTGCAGAGAAGGCCAAGGATTGCGGCAGCGCCGGGGTCGCGCTTTGCGCGATCGCCGGGGGCCTGGCCTGGCTGGTGATCCTGCTCGGCTGAGCCGGCCGGTGGCGGGCGCCGGGGCGCCGCCCCGGACCCCGGGGGTATTTCGCCAACGAAGAATGGCCGGGAAAGCCGGGTCGGGGAAGTGCGGCCGGACAGGCGGGTCCCGGGCAGGCGGGGGCGTTCAGGCGGGGGCGGGCAGGCGGGGCCGGGCCGGGATCCGGCCGGCAGGACCGCCGGCCGGCCGGGTGGTCAGAGCGTCTTGTGGCTGCCGTCGCACAGCGGGCTGGCGGCGCTCTGCTTGCAGCCGCAGAAATACACCGTCCGGTCTTCGGTCGCCTGGTATTTTACCGGGGCAAGGCCCGATCCCTTGTGGCTGCCGTCGCAGAAGGGCTGGTTCTGCGAGCGGCCGCAGGCGCACCAGAAGTAGGATTTGCCGGCCTCGACCTCGGTCGGATAGGGGCTGGTGCGGGCGATCTTCGGGGTTTCGGTCATCGGTGGTTCCTTTGGTCGGGCGATCAGGTGCCCCGAGGATGAAGGGCGCGCGCAGAGACATCGGCGCGGGTCGGTGCGGCCAGTGTTCCCGAGCGACCGGCGCGGGGTCAAGCGTCGGTTGTCCGCGATGATCGCGCAAGGGTTGTGCGCCACCGGCGCGGTGGCCGGCGGTTCACGACGGCTCACAACTCGGGCAGATCGCTTTCGCGGCGGCCTCCGGCCCCCGATATCGCCTTCAGGGCCATGAGCGGAGGCGACGATGCGGATGATGAAGGCGGTAGCGGCGGCTGGCGAGGCGGCGGCTGGCGAGGCGGCGGCTGGCGGGACGGTGGCGGGCGAGGCGGTGGCGGGCGAGACGGTGGCGGGCGAGACTGGGCCGGCGGCCGGCGCGATCGCGGCGTTGCGCGGATCGGGCCGGGGGTTCTTGTTGCGGCTGGGGCTTTTCAACCTCGGCGCCGTGGCGCTTCTGGCGGCGGCCTTCGGCGAGGGCTGGGTGCAGCGGCTCTTTGCCGCCGACAGCACCGGGCTGACCTATGTGATCGCCGCTGTCTTCGTGACCGGCCTGGTCTTCGGGCTGGTCCGTGGCGGCCGCATCGCCCGCGAGATCGACTGTGCCCGTTCCGGCTGGACCCGTGCCGGCTGGGCCCGTGCCGGCGGCGGCTGCGACGGCAGCTGGAGCGGCGCCTATCTGGGCGCGGTCGACGGGCGCGGGGCGGGGGCGCGTGCGATCGCCGCCTCGGCGCTGCGCGGCCAGGTCGCCGCCCGGATCGCCCCGGTCCGCCATTTCGCCGCGAGCCTGGTCATGCTCGGCCTGATCGGCACGGTCCTCGGCTTCATCCTGGCGCTCTCCGGCATCAGCGCCTCGATGACACCCGATGTCGGCGCGGTCTCGGGGATGATCTCGCGGCTGATCGCCGGCATGTCGGTGGCGCTTTACACCACGCTCGAAGGCTCGGTTCTCAGCCTGTGGCTGACGGTCAACCACCAGATCCTCGGCGCCGGGGCGGCCCGGCTGGTCAGCGGGCTGGTCATGCTGGGCGAGCGCGATGCACGATCCTGATCCCTTCGCCCCGGATTCCGGCGACGAGGCCGGCGACACGGTCTTTCGCGACCTGATCATGCTGACCTTGATGGGGTTCGTGACCATGGTGATCCTGATGATCCCGCATCTCAACCCGCCGGCGGCGCGGGCCGAGGCGAAGCCCGCCGGCCATGTCATCGTCGAGGCGCGCTGGGCGGACGGGCTGCAAAGCGATGTCGATCTCTGGGTCGAGGCGCCGGGCGATGCGCCGGTCGGCTATTCGCGCAAGAGCGGCGCGGTTTTCGATCTTCTGCGCGACGATCTTGGCGCGCGGCGCGATGCGACGGCGCTGAACCACGAGTTTGCCTTCAGCCGCGGGGCGCCGGCGGGGGAATATGTGGTCAACCTGCATCTCTTCAATCCCGGCGCCGACCCGCTGCCGGTCGAGGTCCTGGTCACGGTCTCGCTGCGCGATCCGTCAAGCGGCCATCTGCGCGAGGTGGTCAGCCGCAAGGTCACGCTGCGCCGGCGCGGCGAGGAGGTGACGGTGGCGCGGTTCCGGCTGGACGGCGCGGCGCGGCTGGTGGCCGGCAGCCTCGGCCGCCTGCCGAAGTCGCTGCGGGGCTGAAAGGGGGACGGGATGATGACGCTGACGCTTTTCGCCGCCTTCGCGCCCTTGGCCGGGCTGGTGGTGACGCTGGCCGCCCTCGCCTCGGCGCCCTCGCGGCGCGGCCTGGCGGTGGGTTTCGGCCTCGCGGTGATCCTGCTCGGCTACGGCTATGGCGCGGGCTCGGAACTGCTGGGGCGGCCGAAGCCGGTGCGCCTGGCCGTGGTCGAGCGGACCGCCGCCAGCGCCACCGTCATCGCCTCGCATTACATCGAGGGCGAGGCGCTTTATCTGTGGCTGCTCTTGCCCGGGGCCGAGGCGCCGCGGGCCTATGCGCTGCCCTGGTCGCGCGCCGCGGCCGAGGCGCTGCTGCGGGCCGAGGCCGAGGCCGAGGCCAGTGGCGGCACCGTGGTGCTGCGCCATCCCTTCCGCACCGGCGAGGGCGGCGCCGAGGGCATGTTCGAGGCGATACGGCCGCCGCCGCCGCCGGCCAAGGCCGGGGCCTGAGCGGGCGTCCG
>PHEC01000037.1 GCA_002841115.1 Alphaproteobacteria bacterium HGW-Alphaproteobacteria-6
GCCTTCTTCGGGCTTGGCGGCTATGTCACCGCGATCTTTGCCAGCCATGCTGCGGCCGGCACCCCGGTGATTACCCTGCCCTTCACCATCGCCGGCACCAACGAGATGCTGGCGATCTGGCCCTTCGCGCTGGCGGTGCCGGGGCTGGCGGCGCTGGTGATCGGGGCGCTTTCCTTGCGCACCTCGGGGGTCTATTTCATCATGGTGACGCTGGCCTTCGCGCAGATGCTTTACTATCTGGCGATCTCCTGGCCCGGCTATGGCGGCGAGGACGGGCTGTCGTTCTATGTGCGCAACCGCTTTCCCGGCCTGAACACCCTGGTGCCGATCCAGTTCTTCGCCATCGTGGCCACCCTGCTGGGGCTGGCGCTGGGGCTGAGCGCGCTGATCGTGCGCTCGCGCTTCGGGCTGGCGCTGCGGGCGGTTCGCCGCAACCCCGAGCGGGCGACCGCGGTCGGCATCCGGCCCTACCGGGTGCGGCTGGTGGCCTTCGTCCTCTCGGGGATGGTCACCGGCCTTGCCGGTGCGCTTTTCGCCGAGCTGAACCGCTTCGTCAGCCCGGCGATGCTGTCCTGGCACCTGTCGGGCGAGATCATGATCTTCGTCATCCTCGGCGGGGTCGGGCGGCTGGCCGGCCCCCTGGCCGGGGCGGCGGTCTATGTGCTGCTGGAACATCTTCTCGGCGGGGTCAGCGACTATTGGCAGGCGCTTCTGGGGCTGATCCTCTTGGCAATTGTGCTGTTTGCGCCGGGCGGGCTGATCGGGCTGGTGACGCGCCCGCGCAAGGCGGCGGCGACATGAGCGCTACCGCAATCCTCTCGGTCCGCGGGCTGGTGAAGTCCTTCGGCGCGCTGAAGGCCACCGACGATGTCAGCCTTGCGCTTTTCCCCGGCGAGATCCACGCCCTGATCGGGCCGAACGGCGCCGGCAAGTCGACGTTGATCCGCCAGATCACCGGCGAGATCCGCCCCGATGCCGGCACCGTCCACCTCAACGGCCAGCCGATCGACCGGCTCGATCCGGCGGCGCGGGCCCGGCTTGGCCTGGCGCGGTCGTTTCAGGTTTCCTCGGTGATCGCCGATTTCTCGGTCTTGGAAAACGTCATGCTGGCGGTGCAGGGGGCGAGCGGCGCGACCATGCGCTTCTTCGGCGCCGCCCTTCGCGATCGCGCGCTGGTCGATCCGGCCCTGTTCCATATCGCCCATGCCGGGCTTGGCGGGCGCGAGCCGGTGGCGGCGGCGGCGCTGTCGCATGGCGAGCGGCGCCGGCTGGAGATCGCGATGGCGCTGGCGATGCGGCCTTGCGCCTTCCTTCTCGACGAGCCGATGGCCGGCATGGGCACCGAGGGCGCGCGCGATCTGACCGCGGTTCTGGCCGAGTTGAAGACCGAGGCGCCGATCCTTCTGGTCGAACATGACATGGACGCGGTCTTTGCCCTGGCCGACCGGATCTCGGTCCTGGTCTACGGGCGGATCATCGCGCAGGGCAGCGTCGCCGAGATCCGCGCCGACCCCGAGGTGCGCCGCGCCTATCTCGGAGAGGGCGCATGAGCCGGCTTCTGGAGCTTGACGGGGTCTGCGCGCATTACGGGCCGGTGCAGGCGCTTTTCGGTGTCACCCTGCGGATGGCGCCGGGCGAGGTGCTGGCGCTGATGGGGCGCAACGGCATGGGCAAGACCACGACGATCCGCACCATCATGCGGCTTCTGCCCTGTCGCGCCGGCACCATCCGCCTTGACGGGTGCGACCTTTCCAGGCTGGCCCCGCATCATGCCGCGCGCGCCGGTCTTGGCCTGGTGCCCGAGGGCCGGCGCTGTTTCGCGCCCCTGACGGTGGCCGAGAACCTGAGCGTCGCCGCCCGGCCCGGCGAGTGGACGCAGGCGCGGGTGGTGGCGCTTTTCCCCCGGCTCGGCGAGCGGATGGGCCAGCGGGCGGCGACGCTTTCGGGCGGCGAACAGCAGATGCTGGCGATCGGGCGGGCGCTGATGACCAATCCGCGGCTCCTGATCCTCGACGAGGCGACCGAGGGGCTGGCGCCGGTGGTCCGCCACGAGATCTGGGCGGCGATCCGGGCACTCAAGGCGCAGGGCATGGCGATCCTGCTGGTCGACAAGTCGCTGGCCGAACTGGCCGGGGTGGCCGACCGCGCCACCATCCTCGAGCGCGGCGCCACGGTCTGGTCCGGCGCCATGGCCGGGCTTGATGACACCCTGGCGGCGCGCTACCTCGGGGTCTGAGGCGGGCCCCGGCCGCCGGCGCCGCAACCGCACCGCCATTCGGCCCCGGCCGTCCCCCGGCATCTTGACTTTCCCGCGCCGCTGCCCGATAAGCCCGCATCCCGGCGGGTCTCTGGCCCGGCCGGGGTTTTGATTTGGCAATGTCGCCCCGACCGGGGCGCGCTGCCCGAGGCGGGGGAAACCCCCTGAACGCCGGCAGGTCCGGGGCCACAGGGCGCGGCAGATGTGAAGGAAAGACCCATGTTCGCGGTCCTCAAGACCGGTGGCAAGCAATACAAGGTCCAGGCGGGCGACGTGCTGCGCGTGGAACTGATTGCGGCCAGCGCTGGTGCCAAGGTCCAGTTCAACGAGATCCTGATGCTTGGCGGAGATGCCCCGATTCTCGGCGCGCCCTTCGTCAAGGGTGCGGCCGTCCAGGCCGAGATCATCGACGAGATCAAGGCCGACAAGGTCATCACCTTCCACAAGCGCCGGCGCAAGCATTCGTCGCAGCGCACCCGCGGCCACCGCCAGAAGCTGACGCTGCTGCGGGTGACCGACATCCTCGCCTCGGGCGCCGAGACATCCGGCGTCGCCGCCGCGATCGGCACCCATGCCGCACGGGTCGCCGCCCATGACGCGGCGCCGGCCGAGGTGAAGGCCGCCGCGAAGCCCGTCGCGAAGGTTGCGAAGGCCGCCCCGACGAAAGCCGCCCCGAAAAAGCCCGCGGCCAAGACGGCCGAAGCGGCCGTGACGAAGGAGTAACAGCGCATGGCACACAAGAAAGCAGGCGGTTCGTCCCGCAACGGCCGCGACAGTGCCGGCCGCCGTCTCGGCGTGAAACTCTTCGGTGGCCAGGCCGCGATCCCCGGCAACATCATCGTGCGCCAGCGCGGCACCACCTGGTGGCCGGGAACCGGCGTCGGCATGGGCCGCGACCACACGATCTTCGCCGTGACCGAGGGCCATGTGACCTTCCGCAAGGGCCTCAAGGGCCGCACCTTCATTTCGGTGCTGCCGGCGACGAAAGCCGCGGAATAAGCCGATCCTTTACAATCCGGTTGTAGGAGGGGATCGGCCGGGGGCCGGTCCCCTTCGGCCTTGCGGACCGCAGGATCAAGCAAATGTCACCCGGCGCAGGCGGCCGAACCGTTGAAGCCGCCATTGCGCTGCCCCATTTTTACCCTAGGCCGCGCCGCAGAGAGCCCGGGACGCCGCAGAGAGGGCGATGGCGTATCGCCGGTCGGTGGCAGATATCGATGAAGGCCAGTGCGGCACCGCCGCCAGCGGACCAAGACAGTGCGGCACAGCCGCCAGCGGACCAAGACAGGGCGGCACCGCCGCCAGCGGACCAAGACAGGGCGGCACCGCCGCCAGCGGACCAAGACAGGGCGGCACCGCCGCCAGCGGGAGGAGGGAAGGCATGATCCAGGAACCGATCGTCACCCAGCCGGTGCTGGCCGGCGAGCGCGTCAGCTTGCGGCCGCTGCGCCGCTCGGACGCCGGGCTGATCGCGCTCTACACCGCCGACCGCCGCCTCGCCGAAGGCACCCGTGCCATCCCCCATCCGCTGCCCCCCGGCGCGACCGAGGCCTATGTCGCCCGCGCCCTGGCCGCCGGCCGGGCCGAGGATGTCTGGGCCATCGACGGCACCGCCCATGGCCTGGCCGAGGTCCTGGGCGTGGTCAGCCTGACCCGCATCGACCGCGATCAGAGCGAGGTCGGCTACTGGGTGGCGCCGGCCTTCTGGAACACCGGCTTCGCCTCCGAGGCGGTCGCGACCCTGGTCGCTGCCAACCCGCACAAGGCGCGCACCCTCTTTGCCGAGGTCTTCCAGGACAATCCCGGCTCGGCCCGGGTCCTGACCAATTGCGGCTTCGACTATCTCGGCGATGCCGAGGCCTTCTCGGTCGCCCGCAACGCCAGCGTCGCGACCTGGACCTACCTGCGCAAGATGGCCTGACCCCGCCCCTGCGACCACCCCTCCCGCCACAAGACCGCAGGGCTGCTTCTTCGTTGCCGCAATACCCTCGGGGGTGAATTCGCGCCCCGGCGCGAAGAGGGGGCAGAAGGCCCCCTTGGCCGCCATGATCCGCCCCGCCCCGGGGGCCGGCCCCTTGCGCGGGCCTGCGTCTGCGGCTATCGCCAGCGCAACCCAGTCGCGAAGGCCCGCATCATGAAATTCCTCGACCTTGCCAAAGTCCATATCCGCTCGGGCGGCGGCGGTGCGGGCTGCGTGTCGTTCCGGCGCGAGAAATTCATCGAGTTCGGCGGCCCGGACGGCGGCGACGGCGGCAATGGCGGCTCGGTCTGGGCCGAGGCGGTGGAGGGGTTGAACACGCTGATCGACTTTCGCTACCAGCAGCATTTCTTCGCAAAAAGCGGCCAGCATGGCATGGGTAGCCAGAGGACCGGCAAGACCGGCGAGGACATCGTGCTGAAGGTGCCGGTCGGCACCGAGATCCTCGACGAGGACCAGGAGACGATGATCGCCGACCTGACGACGGTCGGGCAACGGGTGCTTCTGGCCCGGGGCGGCAATGGCGGCTGGGGCAACCTGCGCTTCAAGTCGGCGACCAACCGCGCGCCCTCGCGCGCCAATCCCGGGCAGGAAGGGGTCGAGCGGGCGATCTGGCTGCGCCTCAAGCTGATCGCCGATGCCGGGCTTCTCGGCCTGCCCAATGCCGGCAAGTCGACCTTCCTCGCCGCGGTGTCGAACGCGCGGCCGAAGATCGCCGATTATCCCTTTACCACCCTGGTGCCCAACCTCGGGGTGGTCGGCATCGATGGCAAGGAATTCGTCATGGCCGACATCCCCGGCCTGATCGAGGGGGCAAGCGAGGGCCGGGGGCTGGGCGACACGTTCCTCGGCCATGTCGAGCGCTGTTCGGTGCTGTTGCATCTCGTCGATGGCACATCCTCAACGATCGCAAAGGATTACCGGACGATCCTGCGAGAGCTCGAGGCCTATTCCGGCGCGCTTTCGACGAAGCCGCGGATCACCGCCCTGTCCAAGGCCGATGCGCTGGACGCAAAGACCCTGGCCAGCCGCAAGCGCAGCCTGGAAAAGGCCGCGGGCGGGCCGGTCCATGCGGTCTCGGCGGTCAGCGGTCAGGGCATGCAGGATCTCTTGCGCGCGCTCAGGGCGGTGATCGTCGAGGGCCGGCAGGGGGTCGCACCCGGGGCCGAGGCATGGCGGCCGTGACGCCCGACATTTCCGCCGCCCGCCGGCTGGTGGTCAAGATCGGTTCGGCGCTTCTGGTCGATCCGGCCGGCGGGCTCAGGCGCGACTGGCTGGCCGGGCTGGCCGCCGATGTGGCGGCGGCCAAGGCGCGCGGCGCCGATGTGATCCTGGTCTCGTCGGGTTCGATCGCGCTCGGGCGGCGGGCACTTGGCCTGCCGGCCGGGGCACTGACGCTTGATCAGAGCCAGGCCGCGGCCGCGGTCGGCCAGATCCGCCTGGCGCGGGCCTATGAGGAGGTGCTGGCGCCGCACGCGCTGACCGCCGGGCAGGTGCTGGTGACGCTGGAGGATACCGAGGACCGGCGCCGCTATCTCAACAGCCGGGCGACGCTGCAGACGCTGCTGGCGCTCGGCGTCGTGCCGATCGTCAACGAGAACGACACGGTGGCGACCGACGAGATCCGCTTTGGCGACAATGACCGGCTGGCGGCGCAGATCGCGGTGACGGTGGGTGCCGACCAGCTGGTGTTGCTGAGCGATGTCGACGGCTTTTATTCGGCCAACCCGAAGCTGGACGCCGGCGCGCGACGCTTTGACATCGTGGAGAGGATCACCGCCGAGATCGAGGCGATGGCGGGCGATCCGCTGTCGGGGCTGTCCAAGGGCGGGATGAAGACCAAGCTTCTGGCGGCCAAGACCGCCGTGGCCGGCGGCTGCGCGCTGGCGATCACCGAGGGCTCGGTGATGCGGCCCCTGGCGGCGCTGGCGGCCGGGGCGGCGGCGACCTGGTTTCTGGCCGAGGGCACGCCGCAACTGGCGCGCAAGCGCTGGATCGCGGCGATGAAGCCGCGCGGCGAGGTCCGGCTTGATGCCGGCGCGGTCGCGGCATTGGGTCAGGGCAGGTCGCTGCTCGCCGCCGGGGTGACGGCGGTGGGCGGCAGTTTCGGGCGCGGCGATCCGGTGGCGATCCTCGGGCCGGGGGGGGGCACGCTGGCCAAGGGGCTGGTGCGCTATTCGGCGGCCGAGGCGCGGGCGATCGCCGGCAAGCGGTCGGGTGACATTGCCGCGATCCTCGGCTATGCCGGGCGGGGGCCGGTGGTGCACCGCGACGACATGGCGATCTAGGCGAAGCGCGCTGTCGCGCGCTGCCTCCGGCGGAGGTATTTCTGCCAAGATGAAAAGTCGGGACCATGAAGGCTATGGGCGATATTCCTGCGATGATGGAGGCGATCGGGCGGGCGGCGCGGGCGGCGGCGGCGGATCTGGCCGTGGCCCCCGCGCGGCAGCGGCGGCAGGCGCTTGAGGCGGCGGCCGGGGCGGTCCGGGCCGACCGGCGGGCGATCCTCGAGGCGAATGCCCGCGATCTGGCCTTTGGCGCCGAGCGCGGCCTGTCGGCGGCGATGACCGATCGGCTGATGCTGGACGAGGGGCGGGTGGGTGCCATTGCCGCGGGGCTGGAGGCGGTGGCGGCGCAGCCCGATCCGCTGGGTGCGGTGATCGCCGAATGGGAGATGCCCTCGGGGCTGCATATCGAACGGGTGCGCACCCCCCTGGGGGTCATCGGGGTGATCTATGAGAGCCGGCCCAATGTCACCGCCGATGCCGGGGCTTTGTGCCTGAAGTCGGGCAATGCGGTGATCCTGCGCGGCGGATCGGAAAGCTTTCATTCCAGCCGGGCGCTGCATTTCTGTCTGGTGGCGGGGCTGAAGGCGGCCGGCTTGCCCGAGGCGGCGATCCAGCTGGTGCCGGTCCGCGACCGGGCGGCGGTGAGCGAGATGTTGCGCATGGTCGAGCATGTCGACGTGATCGTGCCGAGGGGCGGCAGGGGTCTGGTCGGGCTGGTGCAGGCCGAGGCGCGGGTGCCGGTCTTTGCCCATCTCGAGGGCATCTGCCATGTCTATGTCGATCGCGACGCCGACCCCGAAAAGGCGCGGGCGGTGGTGCTGAATGCCAAGACCCGGCGCCCCGGCATCTGCGGTGCGGCCGAGTGTCTGCTGGTGCACCGCGATGTCGCGGCGACGCTTGGCCAGCGGATCGTCGACGATCTGATTGCCGCCGGGGTCGAGGTCAGGGCCGAGGGGCTGCGCGGGTCGCGCCCGGCCGAGGCCGATGATTTCGGGCGCGAGTTTCTCGACATGATCATCGCGGCGAAGGTCGTGGAGGATGTCGACGCGGCGATCGCCCATATCCGCGCCCATGGGTCCGGCCATACCGAGGCGATCCTGACCGAGGATGACGCGACCGCGGCGCGGTTCTTCGCGCGGCTCGACAGTGCGATCCTGATGCGCAATGCCTCGACCCAGTTCGCCGATGGTGGCGAGTTCGGCATGGGCGCCGAGATCGGCATCGCCACCGGCAAGCTGCATGCGCGCGGGCCGGTCGGGGCCGAACAACTGACCAGTTTCAAGTATCTCGTCACCGGCAACGGCACGGTCCGGCGATGAACGCGGTGCGGCATCGGCGGGCGGCAGCGGGGTCAGAAGCCGATGGCGATGGTGGTCGGGCCGAGATCGAGGCTGATCCGGCGGTCCTGGTGATGCGCCTCGCGCGGCAGCAGCGCGAACTGGACCTGAGCGGCGGCGAGGGGGGCGGCGGCAAGCGGGGCGGCGGCGGGTTCCTGGCGCAGCTGCGCCCAGAGGTCGGGCAGGTCGCGCAGCCGCGGCGAATCGGCCGCGATCAGCCAGCGGTCCTCGGTGGCGGTGACGCGGACCCGGCCGCCGAAGGGCAGGGCGGTCTCGAGGCATTGCAGCGCCAGAAAGGCCAGCTTGACCGCCGGGCGCGGCGGATCGCCGGCGACCTGCCAGTCGATCATCAGCCGTCCGCCGCGGGTCATGTCGTCGAGGATCGAGCGGATCTCGGCCCGGGCGACGCTTTGGCCGGCGGCGGCGGCCCCGAAGGCGATTCGAAAAAAGCGGATGCGGGCATTGGCATTGGTGACGCTTTCGGCGATCAGCGCGATCTCGGGGCCGGCGGTGGTGCCCGACATCATCAAAAGCTCGACCCCGTTGCCGATCGCGCCGAGCGGGCTGACAAGGTCGTGACAGATGCGCGAGCCGACCAGCGCGGCCAGCGTCTCGGCGGCGATGTCGTCGGGCGGCCTGGTCATCGCCGGCGGGCCGCGCCGGAGCGGGCCGGCGCAAGTGGTGGGCGGGGCGCAAGCGGTGCGCCGCGATGAACGCGATCCTGGTTCCCGGGATGATCGTGCGCCATCCGGCCTGTCCGGACTGGGGCCTGGGCCAGGTTCAGTCGCATGTCGGCCACCGCATCACGGTGAATTTCGAGCATGCCGGCAAGGTGGTGATCGATGGATCGAAGGTCGATCTGGTGCTGGTCATCGGCGCGGGTCCGCAATGAGGGGCGAGGGCGCGGCCGGACGACCTGTGCCTGATTGCCGGAAGGCTAGCACAACCGCAGGTCGTGTCAACGGATCGTCCGGCCGGGCCGCCGGGCGTCCGGGCCGGCAGCGCTGTTGATTTGGCGCGGATGCGGGCATAAAACCCCGATCACGTCCCCGTGACGCGAGAGAACTGGCGGTACCGATGCTTTCCGATCCGAACAGGTTCCAGATCCGCCTGGCCCGAGACGAGGCCGATCTTCTGGCCGCGCAGCGGCTGCGCTATCGGGTCTTTGTCGAGGAACTGGGCGGCGACGGGCCGCTGGTCGATCATGCCGGCCGTTTCGAGCGCGACGCCTTCGATCCGGTCAATGATCATCTGGTCCTGGTCGACAGCCGCCGCGACCGCCGCGGGCTTGACCATGTCGTCGCGGTCTACCGGCTGATGCCGGGCGACCGGGCGGCGCGGTTCGGGCGGTTCTATTGCGACGACGAATACGACCTTGGTCCGCTGCGGCGCTCGGGCCGCCGGCTTCTGGAACTGGGCCGGTCCTGTGTCGAGGCCGGCCATCGCGGTGGGCCGGCGATGTTCCTGCTGTGGAACGGGCTGGCCGATTATGTCCTCGAGCACCGGATCGAGGTGCTGTTCGGGGTGGCGAGTTTCCACGGCACCGATATCGCGGCGCTGAAAGGGCCGCTGTCATGGCTGCATCACCATGCGATGGCGCCCGAGGCGCTGCGGGTGCGGGCACTGGAGGGGCAGTATCAGCGCATGGACCTGGTGGCGCCCGAGGTGCTGGACCGGCGCGCGGCGATGGTGGCGATGCCGGCGCTGATCAAGGCCTATCTGCGGCTCGGCGGGTTTGTCGGCGACGGCGCCTTCATCGACCATGCCTTCAACACCACCGATGTCTGTCTGCTGATGGATACCGCGGCGATGAGTGCGCGCCACAAGCAGTTCTATACCCGCAAGCACGCGGTCAGGGCGTGACGACCTGGCGCGCCGAGGCCCCGGCCGGCGGGCTTGGCCTGACGCCCCTGGGGCTGGGGCTGGCGCTGTTGCGGGGCGGCGCGCTGGCGGCGGTGACCTATGGCGGGCTTGCGGTCCTTCTGGGGGTGCGGCTGGTCGAGCGGCCGCTCTGCGGTGCCCGCCGGCCGCTGACGCCGCAGATCACCCGCGCAGTCTGCCGGGCGGCGGTGGGGATCATCGGGCTTGGCCTGCGCATCGAAGGCCAGCCGATGCGGGGCATGGGCGCGGTGGTGGCCAATCACGCATCCTGGCTGGACATCTTCACCCTGAATGCCTGCCATGAGGTCTGTTTCGTCTCGAAGGCCGAGGTTGCGCGCTGGCCGGCGATCGGCTGGCTGGCGCGGGCCACCGGCACCGTCTTCATCGCCCGCGACCGGCGCGCGGCGGCGGCGCAGAAAGAGCTGATGGCCGGGCGGATCCGCGCCGGTCACCGATTGTTGTTCTTTCCCGAGGGGACCTCGACCGACGGGCTGCGGGTGCTGGCGTTCAAGCCGACGCTGTTTGCCGCCTTCCACGAGGCGGCCGGCGACGGGCTGCTGCGGATCCAGCCGGTCAGCCTGGTCTACCGCGCGCCGCCGGGGCGCGAGCCACGGTTCTATGGCTGGTGGGGCGAGATGAGTTTCGGCCCGCATCTTCTCAAGACCCTGGCGGTGCTGCGCCAGGGCCGGGTGACGGTGATCTTTCACGAGCCGGTGGCGGTCGACGGCTTTGCCTCACGCAAGGATCTGGCGGCGCATTGCGAGGCGGTGATCCGCGCCGGCCATGCCGCGGTGCTGGCGCGCGGCTAGAGCATGTCGCGCAAAAGTGGGAACCGGTTTTGCGCTACTCGGACATGCGAAATCAAAAGGTCAGAGTGGGTCGCGTGAATGCGAATGAACGCGATCCGCTCTAGGCGCGGGCGTGCCGGCGGCGGGCGCGCGGGCGCTCCGCGCGGGGGGTATTTTCGCAACGAAGAAGCCGGCGGGACGGGTTCGGGGGTTGGGCGCGGCGCTGGCGGGGTCAGCCGTTGCCGCGGCCGGCGAAGAGACCGGCATCCTCGGCCGCCTTCTTCAGGGCGCGCGACTTGTTGACGGTCTCCTGGTATTCGGCCTCGGGGTCGCTGTCGAAGACCACGCCGCCGCCGGCCTGGATATGGAGCCTGCCGTCCTTGACCACCGCAGTCCTGAGCGCGATGCACATGTCCATCTCGCCGTTGGCGGCGAAATAGCCGACGCCGCCGCCGTAGATGCCGCGCCTTTCGGGTTCCAGTTCGTCGATGATCTGCATCGCCCGGACCTTGGGCGCGCCCGAGACGGTGCCGGCGGGCAGGCCGGCAAGCAATGCGCCGAGCGCGTCCTGGTCGTCGCGGATCTCGCCTGTCACGTTCGAGACGATATGCATGACGTGGGAATAGCGCTCGATGATGAACTGTTCGGTCGGGCGCACCGTGCCGATCTTCGCGACCCGGCCGACATCGTTGCGCCCCAGATCGAGCAGCATCAGGTGTTCGGCGCATTCCTTGGGGTCGGCCAGCAGTTCGGCCTCGAGCGCGCGGTCCTCTTCGGGGGTGCGTCCGCGCGGCCGGGTGCCGGCGATCGGGCGGATCGTCACCGTGCCGTCGCGCAGCCGCACCAGGATCTCGGGCGAGGCGCCGACGATGTGGAAGCTGGCGAAGTTGAAGAAGGTCAGGAAGGGCGAGGGGTTGGTGCGGCGCAGGCTGCGGTAGAGCGCGAAGGGCGGCAGGGTGAAGTCGGCGCTCCAGCGTTGCGAGGGCACCACCTGGAAGATGTCGCCGGCGCGGATGTAGTCGCGGGCACGCCCGACCGCGGCGCGGTAGGCCTCGGGGGTGAAGTTGGAGCGGAATTCGCCCAAGTGCGCCGCCTCGCCGAAGCTGCGGGTCTCGCCGGCAGGCGCCCGGTCGAGGTCGCGCACCGCGTCCATCACCCGCTCGGCCGCCTGGGCATAGGCGGCGCGCGCCGTGAGCCCCGATCCCGCCCAGGCCGGCGAGCAGACCGTGACCTCGCCCTTGACCCCGTCGAGGACGGCGACGATGGTCGGGCGGATCAGCATCGCGTCGGGCACGCCGATCGGGTCGGGGCGATCGTCGGGCAGGTCCTCGACCAGGCGGATCATGTCATAGCCGAGATAGCCGAAGAGCCCCGCCGCGATCGCCGGCAGGCCTTCGGGCATGGCGATGCGGCTTTCGCCGATCAGGGCGCGCAGGGTCTGCAGGGGATGGCCGTCGAGCGGCTCGAAGGCCTCGGCGTCATAGCGGGCCTGGCGGTTGATCCGGCTGGTGGTGCCGCGGCACTCCCAGATCAGGTCGGGCTTCATCCCGACCACCGAATAGCGGCCGCGCACCTCGCCGCCGGTGACGCTTTCCAGCATGAAGCTCATCGGCTGGGCGCCGGCGAGTTTCAGCATCAGGCTGACCGGGGTGTCGAGGTCGGCGGCGAGCCGGGCAAAGACCAGCTGGTTCTGCCCGGCATTCCAGCCGGCCTCGAATTCGGCGAAGGTGGGGGTCAGTTGCACGGGGAAGGGCGCCTGTCCTATTGCATCTGCACATGAACGGCGTCGAGCGCCACCGGGTTCAGCGAAATCCCGGCCTCGGCCTCGATCCCGCGGGTGAAGGATTCGAAGAGATCGCCGGCGATCGACTGGGCGATCTGCGCCGCGAAGGCGGCGGTCGCGCGGTCATGGTCCTCGTCCCCGGCCGCGGCCGGGTGGACCGCGTCCAGCGCCACGACATGGACCCGGCCTTCGGCACTGACCACGCGCGCGGTGCCGGGGGCGTCGATGGCGAAGGCCTCGGTGATCACCGCGGCCGGCACGCCGTCAAGGAAGGCATCGCGGCCGATCCGGTCATGGCGGGTGGTGACGAGGCCGGTCGAGGCCAGGGTCGCGCCGTTGGCCAGTTGTGCCGCGATCTCGGCGCCAAGGGCGGCAAGCCGGCTCGCGGTCTCGGCCGTGGTCCAGGCCGCCGCGACCCGGTCGCGGACCGCCTCGAAGGGCTCGACCATGGCCGGCTCGACCGCGTCGAGGCGCAGCGCGAAGACGCCGCCGTCGTCGAGGGCGGCGAGCGTCGGGAAATCCTCGGCGGTCACGCTGCGGGCGGTGTCGCGAAAGGCCGGATAGGCGGCGATGCCCTCTTCGGTGCCGGCGCTGAAGGCGATGCTGCCGAAAGTCATTCCTTCGGCCTCGGCGACCTCTTCGAGGGTCGCGCCGCCGGCAAGCTGATCCTCGATCGCTTCGGCCCGCTCGGCCACCATGCGCCGCGCCCGGTCCATCGCCACCTCGCCCGACAGCGCCTCGCGGGCCTCGTCCAGGCTGATTTCCTGCGCCTCCAGGATGCCGTTCATGGCAAAGAGCGCCGGACCGAGGTCGGTCTCGACCGGGCCGGCGACGCCGGGGGCGGAAAGCGCGAAGACCGCATCGGCGGCGGCACCGAGGTCGTCGCGCGACACCTCGCCGAGATCGACATCGGCCAGCGTCAGCCCGCGCTCGGCGGCCAGATCGGCAAAATCGGCGGTGCCGGCATCGACGCGCGCCTTCGCCGCCTCGGCCTCGGCGCGCGTCGGATAGGTCAGCCGCTCGACCAGGCGGCGCTCGGGGGTGACGAATTCGTCGATGCGCGCCTGATAGGCCGCCTTCAGCGCCTCCTCATCCAGCGGCACGCTGCCCAGCAGGTCATCGGGCGACAGCCAGACATAGCTGATGCGGCGGCTCTCGGGGCGGGTGAAATCGGCCGGATGGGCGGCGTAATGGGCCATCAGCGCCGCCTCGTCGGGGCTGCCGACCGGCTCGGGCAGATCGGCGGCGGTCAGTTCGGCGATGGTGACGCTGCGGGTCTCGGTGACCCAGTCGGCCAGCCGCGCGACCAGGGCCTCGGGGGCTGCCATGCCACCCTGCACGGCACCTTGCAGGATCGCCCGCGCCGCCTCGGCGCGCAACTGCGCCTCGAAGGCGCCCTCGCTCAGGCCCTGCTGGCGCAGCGCCAGGCGGTAGGTGTCGCGGTCAAAGCTGCCGTCGATGCCCTGGAAGGCCGAGAGCGCCAGGATGCGCCGGCGCACCTCGTCGTCGCCGACCGAGATGCCCAGCCGGCCGGCCTCGTGATCAAGCGCCGCCCCGGCCAGAAGCTGGGCCTGCACCACGCGGTCGATGCCGAGGGCCTGCGCCATCGCCAGGCTGACCGGCTGGCCGATCTGGCGCGAGACGCGGTCGATCTCGGCGTTCAGGGCGCGGGCATAGTCGTTCAGCCCGATCTCCTGGTCGCCGACCGATCCGATCGTGCGCAGGCTGCCGCCGAAGTTGGTGGCGCCGAAGCCGCCGAGGCCAAGGATCAGCAATGCCATCAGGATCCAGACGACGGTATTGGCGCGCTTCTTGCGCAAGGGCGTCGACATGGGCTGGCTCCTCCCCGAGGATCGGTTGATCGGTGTTTAGGGCAGCGGCAAGGGCGGGGCAAGACCGGCGATCAGGGCCGGAAGGCGCCCAGCCGCTCGATCAGCCGTCCGATGCCGTCCCGGTCGATATTGGCAAAGGCGATGCGCAACTGGCGCGCGCCGGCCGCATCGCCCTCGGGCATGAACATCGTGCCCGGCAAGAGCAGCACCCCGGCCTCGGCCACCAGCCGTCGGGCCAGATCGGACGAGGCGATGGCAAAGGGATGCCCGGCAAAGGGATGCTCGACATAGGCAAAGAAGGCGCCGCAGCCGAGCAGCCGCCAGCCCGGCAGCCGGGCGATGCCAGCCACCATCGCGGCGCGCCGCGCCAACGTCTCGTCACGCTCGCCGGCCAGCCACTGGCCGAGGTTGCGCATCCCCCAGAGTGCGCCGATCTGGCCAAGCTGGCCGGGACAGATCGCCACCGTGTCGAGGAACTTCTCGACCTCGGCCAGCCGCGCCGCATCGGCGGTGATCGCACCGACCCGGTGGCCGGTCAGCCGGTAGGCCTTGGAAAAGGAATAAAGCTGGATCAGCGTGCCCTGCCAGCCGGGCAACGCGAAAAGATCATGGGCCGGGCCGGGCCGGGCGGCGAAATCGCGGTAGGTCTCGTCAAGGATCAGCGCGATCCCCCGGGCGCGGGCCAGGTCGTAAAAGCCGCGCAGGGTCTCGGCCGGATATTCGACGCCGCCGGGGTTGTTCGGGGTGACCAGAACGATCGCTCGGGTCCGCGGCGTGATCAGCGCCGCCGCCGCATCCACCTCCGGGATCAGCCGGTCGCCGGTCGCCAGCGGCACCGCCGTCACCCCGGTCATGTCCAGCCACATCTTGTGGTTGAAATACCACGGCACCGGCAGGATCACCTCGTCGCCCGGACCGGCCAGCGTGGCGATCGCCGCGCAGAAGGCCTGGTTGCAGCCCTGGGTGATCGCGACCTCGCCCGGCTCGACCCTGCCGCCATAGGCCGCCGACCACTGCGCCGCGATCTCGGCGCGCAGCGCCGGCAGGCCCAGCACCGGGCCGTAAAGATGCGCCGCCGGATCGTTCAGCGCCGCCTCGGCCAGCGCCCGCCGCAGCCCCTCGGGCGGCGCCTCCATCGGGGCGGCCTGGCTGACGTTGATCAAGGGCCGGCCGGGCGCAAAGCGCACCCCGTCAAGCCAGCGCCGCGCCTCCATCACCGGGGGGGCGAAGGTGGCGGCCATGGCCGGGGACAGCGGCAGCGTCATCGCCGGCACCCCGAACCCCGGGCTTCTTCGTTGCGAAAATACCCCCGACGACGGTCGAGCATGGAAATCCGGCGCCCCGCGCAAACCGCGCCCGCCGCGGCCAGGCGTTCAGTCGGTGCCACGATAGGGCTCGACATATTGCAGCGCCATGTCCCAGGGAAAGAAGATCCAGGTGTCCTGGCTCACTTCGGTGATATAGGTGTCGACCATCGCCCGGCCCTCGGGCTTGGCATAGACGGTGGCGAAATGGGCGCGTGGGTAGAGCCGGCGCACCAGGTCCAGCGTGCGGCCGGTATCGACCAGATCATCGACGATCAGCACGCCCTCGCCGTCCTCGCCCATGATCGCCGCCTGCGGCTCCTTGATCACCCGCGGCAGGGTCTGTTCCTGATGGTTGTAGGATTTCACCGAGATCGTGTCGACGACGCGGATGTCAAGCTCGCGGCTGACGATCATCGCCGGGGCCATGCCGCCCCGCGTGATCGCCACCACCGCCCGCCAGGCGCCATTGTCCGGCCCCTTGCCGTCCAGCCGCCAGGCCAGCGCCCGCGCATCGCGGTGGATCTGGTCCCAGCTGACATGAAAACCCTTTTCATGCGGCAGCCGGTCGTTCATTGCGCGGCTTCCTTCTGCGACGCCTCGGTCGCGCCGCCACCGCCACCACTGCCACCGCCACCATTGCCGTTCGCCCGCTCGGCGCGGCCGCTGACCACGTCGATATCGGGCGCATCGACCGCCTTCATGCCGACGATGTGATAGCCGCCGTCGACGTGATGAACCTCGCCGGTGACCCCCGAGCCGAGGTCCGACAGCAGGTAAAGCGCCGATTTGCCGACCTCGTCCTGATCGATGTTGCGGCGCAGCGGCGAATTCAGCTCGTTCCACTTCAGGATATAGCGGAAATCGCCGATGCCGCTGGCCGCCAGCGTCTTGATCGGCCCGGCCGAGATCGCATTGCAGCGGATGCCGTCCTTGCCCAGATCCTCGGCGATATAGCGCACCGAAGCCTCGAGCGCGGCCTTGGCGACACCCATGACGTTGTAATGTGGCATCACCCGTTCGGCGCCGAAATAGGTCAGCGTCAACAGGCTGCCGCCATCGGGCATGATCGCCGCGGCGCGCCGGCAGACCGCGGTGAAGGAATAGACCGAAATATCCATGGTCATGCGGAAATTCGCCAGCCCGGTATCGACATAGCGGCCGCGCAACTCGTTCTTGTCGGAAAAGCCGATGGCATGGACGACGAAATCGAGCTTGCCCCAGATCTTCCCGAGATGGGCGAAAAGCCGGTCGAGCGAGGCCTCGTCGGAGACATCGCATTCGATCATCTCGGTCATGCCGATCGAGCCGATCAGGGGCTCGACGCGCTTTTTCAGCGCTTCGCCCTGATAGGAAAAGGCGATCTCGGCCCCCTGGCCGGCAATCGCCCTGGCAATGCCCCAGGCGATGGACTTGTCATTCGCAAGCCCCATGATCAGGCCGCGCTTGCCTGCCATAAATCCGGTTGCCATATCTGTCCCCACGCAGCCCTCGTTCGAGATGATCAGCTTTAGGGCAGTTTCGGAACCGCTTCAAGGGCAGGCCGGTGCCGCAAACCGGCCGTGGAACGGTTGGCGGCCCTTGCGCCGAGGGTCCGGCTGCCTTACCTCGGCCAGGGCCGACGGTTTTATCCCAGCGCGAGGGCCGGCGGCGCGCCTCAACCAAGGCGCGAGCGAATCGTTGGAGGTGGCCTGTGGCCGACAGAAGCGGTATATTCGCCGGCGACGATCCCTTCGCCATCGCCCGGTCCTGGCTGACCGAGGCCGAGGCGGTCGAGCCGAACGATCCGAATGCGATCGCGCTTGCAACCGTGGACGAGACCGGCATGCCCAATGTCCGCATGGTCCTGCTGAAAGAGATCGAGGCGGCGGCCTTTGTCTTTTACACCAACTACGGCTCGGCCAAGGCGGCCGAGATCGCCGCGGCCGGCAAGGCCGCCTTCGTGATGCACTGGAAAAGCCTGCGCCGCCAGATCCGGGTGCGCGGGATCACCAGCCGCGAGGAGGGTCCGCAGGCGGATGCCTATTATGCCTCGCGGTCCTTGCAAAGCCGGCTCGGGGCCTGGTCCTCGCGCCAGTCCGCGCCGCTGGCCTCGCGGGGCGCGCTGATGGCCGAGGTGGCGCGGATGACCGCGCGCCACGGCATGGCACCGACCCGCCCGCCGTTCTGGGGCGGTATCCGCATCGAGCCGCTGGAGATCGAGTTCTGGGCGGATGGCGCGTTCCGGCTGCATGACCGGTTCCGCTGGCGCCGCAGCGCGCCGGGGGCGGGCTGGGACATCGTGCGATTGAATCCCTGAGTCTCACGACAACGGGAAGGATTCAGGGTAAGGAATTCCATACTTTTGGGCTTGTGTCCGGCCTCTGAATGATGACATTTCACGCCGGGGACCGCGAATGGGAAGTGACGAGCCATGGCCGAAGAAGAACCCGAACAGCACAGGGTGCTGGGACGGGTAAAATGGTTCGATCCGGGCAAGGGATTCGGATTCATCGTTGCCGATGACAGCGGCGGCGACATCCTGCTGCACGCCAATGTCTTGCGCAATTTCGGCCAGGGATCGGTGGCGGACGGCTCGCGCATCACGGTGATGGTGCAGAACACCGCCCGCGGTGCCCAGGCCACCGAAGTCGTGGCGATCGAGCCGCCCGAGGGCGAAAGCCTGACCCCGATCGAGGAATTCGGCGACAATGACGCGGCGACGATCGCCGCGCTGCCGCTGGAACCGGCCCGCGTCAAGTGGTTCGACAAGGCCAAGGGATTCGGTTTCGCCAATGTCCATGGCCGGCCCGAGGATGTCTTCATCCATATCGAGGTGCTGCGGCGGTCCGGCTTCGCCGATCTCGCCCCCGGCGAGGCAATCAGCCTGCGCGTGATCGACGGCAAGCGCGGGCGGATGGCCGCCCAGGTCGCCGCCTGGGAGGCCGCGATGCGGGAGGCGCGGTGAGGCTTGGCGCCGTCGTGCCGCTGGCGCTGCTGCTCGCCGGCCCGGCCACCGCCACCTGTTCGCCCGATGTGGCCGAGATCCGCTGGCCCGGCGGGGCCGCGCGATTCGCGGTCGAGATCGCCGATGACGCCGAGGAGCGGGCGCAAGGTCTGATGAATCGCGCATCGCTGCCGCGCGGGGCCGGGATGCTCTTTGTCTACGAGCACCCGCAGCCGGTCGCCTTCTGGATGAAGAACACACTGATCCCGCTCGACATGATCTTCATCGGCGCCGATGGCCGGGTCGGCGCGGTCCATGCCATGGCGGTGCCGGGCGACGAGACAGCGATTGCCGGTCCCGACGACACGCTGATGGTGCTGGAGATCAACGGCGGCCTTGCCGGGCGGCTCGGTCTGGACGCGGGCGCCGAGCTGCGCCACCCGGCGCTGGATCAGGGCGCCGCGCTCTGGCCCTGCGCGGCACCCTGAGCGTGGCCACCGGGGGGGCGGGTCCGGGGGACTTTCCCCGCGCCGCGGAACCGGCTAGGACAGGGGCACGGGGCGTAGCGCAGCCTGGTAGCGCGACGGTTTTGGGAACCGTAGGTCGCAGGTTCGAATCCTGTCGCCCCGACCAATGATGCGCGACCAGTTTTCCCCGACCAGCTTTCCCCGATCAGCTTTCCCCGACCAGCTTTCCCCGACCAGATTTCATCGCCATCAGGGCCGCGGCCCGCCGCAACGGCCACGCTGCGGGCGGCGCTGTCACAAATCTGCCATGGCCGCGGAGCCGGCAGGCTGCCCGCCGGCCTGTGGAGAAGATTGCCACCGCCGCTGAGCAGGCTCGCCCAAGGCCGTGCCGCGCCACGACAAATCGCCGCGCCGCGCCGGCCGGCCCGCTGTGGGTGAATCATCACGGCCGTTTCACCCTGCCGGAGATGGCAGCGGTCAAGCCGGTTTATCCTCGCGAATGCGTGAAAAAACGGTTGACCGGAGGCGTCCGGATACGTCAGTTTGTATGGGCTGACCGAAACACTACCAGATTTAGTGGCGGCGCAGCGGGGGACAGAAAATACCACGGCCGGCCGGGTTATCCCGTCCAGATTGCCGCGCCCAAGGCGCTGCGATGAGCGCCGTGGTCTTCCCCGCCGCCCGGATCCGGTGCCTTCGGCCAGCGCAGGACAGGCGGACAAGGTCCTTTGCAAGGGGACTGCCGCAGGATGACACCATAAAGAGAAGACGGGGCAGAGATGAAGATCGAACGCAAATTCACGCAGGCCGGCAAGGACGCCTATGACGGCATCGCCTTTGCCACCACGGTGTCGGAGATTCGCAATCCCGACGGGACGATCGTGTTTCGCAACGACAGTGTCGAGGTGCCGCAAGGCTGGAGCCAGGTCGCCTCGGACGTGCTGGCGCAGAAGTATTTCCGCAAGGCCGGGGTTCCGGCGCGGCTGAAGCGGCTGCGCGAAAAAGGCATGCCGGAGTTTCTGTGGCGCTCGGTCACCGATCAGGACGAACTGGAAAAACTGCCGCAGGACCAGCGGTTTGTCGGCGAAACCTCGGCCAGGCAGGTGTTCGACCGCCTGGCCGGCGCCTGGGCCTACTGGGGCTGGAAGGGCGGCTATTTCACCACCGAATCGGATGCGCGCGCCTATTACGACGAAATGCGCTTCATGCTTGCCGAACAGATGGCGGCGCCCAATTCGCCGCAGTGGTTCAACACCGGCCTGCACTGGGCCTACGGCATCGACGGACCGTCGCAGGGCCATTTCTATGTCGACCACAAGACCGGCACGCTGACCAGATCCGACAGCGCCTATGAACACCCCCAGCCGCATGCCTGCTTCATCCAGTCGGTCCGGGACGACCTTGTCGGCGACGGCGGCATCATGGATCTGTGGGTTCGCGAGGCGCGGCTTTTCAAGTATGGCTCGGGCACCGGCACCAACTTTTCCTCGCTCAGGGGCGAGGGCGAGCGGCTGTCGGGTGGCGGCAAGTCCAGCGGGCTGATGGGGTTTCTCAAGATCGGCGACCGCGCGGCGGGTGCGATCAAGTCGGGCGGCACCACAAGGCGCGCCGCCAAGATGGTGATCTGCGACATGGATCACCCCGATATCGAGCAGTTCATCAACTGGAAGGTCATCGAGGAGCAGAAGGTCGCCAGCCTTGTCGCGGGTTCCAAGGCGCATGAGCGGCAGCTCAACGAGATCTTCGCGGCGATCCGCACCTGGGACGGTGCGACCGAGGATGCGGTGGACCCGGCGAAGAACGAAAGCCTGAAGGCGGCGATCCGCGGCGCCAAGCGGGCGATGATCCCCGAGACCTATGTCAAGCGGGTGCTCGATTATGCGCGCCAGGGCTTCGGCTCGATCGAGTTTCCGACCTATGACACCGACTGGGATTCGGATGCCTATGCCTCGGTCTCGGGCCAGAACTCCAACAACTCGGTCCGCGTCACCGATGCCTTCCTGAAGGCGGTCCGCGATGACGCCGACTGGGAGTTGATCCGCCGCACCGATGGCAAGATCGCCAAGACCGTGAAGGCGCGCGACCTCTGGGCGCAGGTCGGCCATGCCGCCTGGGCCTGCGCCGATCCCGGCATCCAGTTCCACGACACGGTGAACGCCTGGCACACCTGCCCCGAAGATGGCGCGATCCGCGGATCGAACCCCTGTTCGGAATACATGTTCCTCGACGACACCGCCTGCAACCTCGCCTCGATGAACCTTCTGACCTTCCACAAGGCGGGCGGCTTCGACGCCGAGGCCTATGTCCACGCGACAAGGCTCTGGACCGTGACGCTGGAAATCTCGGTGCTGATGGCGCAGTTTCCGTCGAAGGAGATCGCCCAGCGGTCCTATGATTTCCGCACCCTCGGGCTTGGCTATGCCAATATCGGCGGGCTCTTGATGACCATGGGGCTGGGCTACGATTCGGACGCGGGAAGGGCGCTTTGCGGGGCGCTGACCGCGCTGATGACCGGGGTCGCCTATGCCACCTCGGCCGAGATGGCCGGCGAGCTTGGCGCCTTTCCGGGCCATGCGCGCAACGCCGGGCACATGCTCAGGGTGATCCGCAATCACCGCAACGCCGCCCATGGCAGGGCCGATGGCTATGAGGCGCTGGCGGTAAGGCCGGTGCCGCTCGATCACCCGAATATCCCGGTGCAAAGCCTTGGCGAACTGGCGAAATCCGCCTGGGACGAGGCGCTGGAACTGGGCGAGAAACACGGCTTCCGCAACGCCCAGACGACGGTGATCGCGCCGACCGGCACGATCGGTCTGGTGATGGACTGCGATACCACCGGGATCGAGCCCGACTTTGCCCTGGTCAAGTTCAAGAAACTCGCCGGCGGCGGCTATTTCAAGATCATCAACCGCTCGGTTCCGGCGGCGCTGGAAACCCTCGGCTACGGCCCCGCGGTGATCGAGGAGATCATCGCCCATGCCGTCGGTCACGCCTCCTTGGGCAACTGCCCCGGCATCAACCACACCGCGCTGATCGGCCATGGCTTCGGCCGGGCCGAACTGGACAAGATCGAGGCGGCGCTGCCCTCGGCCTTTGATATCCGCTTTGTCTTCAACCAGTGGACCCTGGGCGAGAGGTTCTGCCGCGAAACCCTTGGTATCCCGGCCGAAAGGCTTGCCGACCCGACCTTTGACCTGCTGCGTCACCTCGGCTTCACCAAGGCGCAGGTCGAGGCCGCCAACGACCATGTCTGCGGGACGATGACGCTGGAAGGCGCGCCGCATCTCGACCCGGCGCATTACAGCGTCTTTGACTGCGCCAATGCCTGCGGCAAGACCGGCAAGCGGTTCCTGTCGGTCGAAAGCCACATCACCATGATGGCGGCGGCGCAGTCCTTCATCTCGGGCGCGATCTCGAAGACCATCAACATGCCCAACGACGCCACCATCGCCGACACGCTGGCGGCTTATGAGCTGTCGTGGTCGCTCGGCATCAAGGCCAACGCGCTTTACCGCGACGGATCGAAACTCAGCCAGCCGCTGGCGGCAAGCCTGGTCGAGGACGACGAGGAGGCCGAGGAGATCCTCGCCAGCGGCTCGGCGCAGGAAAAGGCCCGGGTGCTGGCCGAGAAGATCGTCGAGAAGGTGATCGTCAAGGAGATCGTGCGCAGCCACCGCGAGAAGCTGCCCGAACGGCGCAAGGGCTATACCCAGAAGGCGATCGTCGGCGGCCACAAGGTCTATCTGCGCACCGGCGAATACAAGGACGGCCAGCTGGGCGAGATCTTCATCGACATGCACAAGGAAGGTGCGGGCTTTCGCGCGATGATGAACAACTTCGCCATCGCCGTCAGCGTCGGGCTGCAATACGGTGTGCCGCTTGAAGAATTCGTCGATGCCTTCACCTTCACCAAGTTCGAGCCGGCCGGCATGGTCCAGGGCAACGAGACGATCAAGTCGGCGACCTCGATCCTCGACTACATCTTCCGCGAACTGGCGGTCAGCTATCTCGACCGCACCGACCTTGCCCATGTCCAGCCGATCGGCGCCAGCTTCGACGACCTCGGCGGCGGTTCGCAGGAAAGCCGGGCCAATATCAGCGAGCCGGGCGAGCGGGCGGCGTCGAAATCGCTGGAGGTGCTGCGTCAGGTCGCCTCGACCGGCTACATGAGAAAGCGCCTGCCGCAGGAATTGGTGGTGCTGCAGGGCGGCATCGGCGCCACCGCGCTGGCCGGGGTCGACCCGCTGGCGGTGCTGAACACGCTGGTGCCGGAGACGATGCAGGGCGGCGGCATCGCCGGCGCCACCGCGCTGGCCTCGGGCACGGTCGTGATGGACCTGCGCACCAGGGCGCGGATGCAGGGCTACGAGGGCGAGGCCTGCGGCGAATGCGGCAACTACACGCTGGTCAGGAACGGCACCTGCATGAAGTGCAACACCTGTGGGGGAACCTCAGGATGCAGTTGATCCCAGAACACGAGCAACTGTTGGAGCGCGCTAGGAGTTCGATGCGAAGTTCGCTTGTCGAGAGGCTTTTTCCCGAAGATCTAAGAAAGATCTTGGATTTTCAGAAGAAGCCGGGCTCGAAGATCATACCTCTCATCGAGGCATTTGGGATCAAGATTGATCTGAAGCCGCTGCCGAACGAATATTCAGGTTCCTTGGAGTATTCACCTGATTGCGGCTCTAAGACCGGATACCGGATTGTAGTCAACACGACGCATTCACGGGCGAGGCAGCGTTTCACTGCTGCTCATGAACTTGGTCACTACCTTCTGCATCGACGCGAGGACTTCTTCGCTGAATCTTTCACCACTAACCGAATGGGGGGCGCTGTTTTCCTCACCGATGACGACGATCTAGAGGAAAATGAAGCGGACGGTTTTGCAGCGAACCTCTTGGTTCCGTTTGACGAGTTCGAGCGCATTTTGGTTCAAGGGCGAGCGTCGTATGCCGAAGCGGCCGGGCTCTTCAATGTATCTATTGAAGTCATCAGGCGCCGCTCAGATGAATTTTGGCGGCGCCGACTCTAAGAATGCCGGTCACTCCGGTGATGGGTTCCGGGGCGGGTGCGCTCGCCCCTGACGACGTTCAGGCCGCAGGCAAGAATACCGGGCGGTACCAAGGACGAGCCTGAACGGCGAACCTCGGGGGCAGGGCGACCTGCCCCCCTTTTCTTGCGGAAATCCGCCGGAAATTCGCGATGTTATTGCCTAACAGGGGTGGAAAGGCTGATCTGCCGGGCAGGGACGGCCCTTGCGGATGGCGTCGCGATGCCCCAGTTATCAGGCATGGCGATC
>PHEC01000038.1 GCA_002841115.1 Alphaproteobacteria bacterium HGW-Alphaproteobacteria-6
CGAGCGGCGGAAATACAACCATATGTTGAGAGGCAGCGGCGGAAACAATGGCCCGCTGCGCGAGCCGAAGCCCCGGGCAACGGCCAGCCGGCGCAACAGTCACTCGGCCCTGCTTTCGCCCCATTGCAGCCATTTTGTTCTTCCGCCCCTGCCGGCGCGAGGGTATTTCTGGGATTGCCCTTTGGGGGGGTGACGTCTGGTGGCTGGGGTGAAGGGGACCGGGGTGCCCGCGATCGAATCGCGGGGCCCTCCGGGAACCGACAGTCAGGATGACAGTGACGGCGCGCAGGCCTGACCGCCTGTGCAACACGGACGCGGAAACAGATCGTTTCCGCGACGCCGGTCGCCTTGCGGCCGACCGGGTGCGAGTGGACCGCGATGTCTGAGGGCGCGGGGCAGGGGAACGGGTGCATGGCGATCATTGCCGATTACGATTTCGACGGGACCGGGACGACGCTGGGCGATGGCGCGCCGGCGGCCGGGGCGCAGGGCGGCATCCTCTTGAACGGCGCCCATCAGGCCGGCGGCGCGCTGCATCTCGACGGTTGCGACGACCATGCAAGGATCGCCGCATCCGAGGCCTTCCAGATCGCGGCCGGCAGCCTGACCATCAGCTTTACCCGCGACGCTCATCCGCGCCAGGGCGAGACCACGGTGCTGTCGCGCGACAGTGCCGGGACCGGCGAGGGCGGGCATTTCAGCCTGGCCACCTCGGCGGATGGCGCGGTCCTGGTCCATCACGGCGACGCCACCGACAGCCGGACTTTCGCGACCCCCGCAGGCTTCCTTTCGGATGGCGACCGGATCACGGTCCGCTATGCCTGGGACGCCTCGGGCAGGGGCGGCGCCTTGATCGCCACGAATGAGACCACGGGGGCGGTCCATTCCGAAGCGATCGGCGCCGCCCTGACGATGGATCTCGGCGATGCGCCGAACGAGCCCTGGATCATCGGCGCCAGCGCCGAACGCGCCCATGCCGGGCAGGGCGACCGGCTGCGCGAATTCTTCGAGGGCTCGGTCGAGCGGCTGAGCTTTGCCGATGACGCCCCGGCCGGTGGTGGCGGTGGCGGTGGCGGCGGCAACGGCCTGGTCGAGGGCACCGCCGGCGACGACCTGATCGACATCGCCTATACCGGCGACCCCGAGGGCGACCGCATCGATGCCGGCGATGCGCTGTTGCCGGGGGCGGCGCCCGACGACGACTTCGTCATCGCCGGGGCCGGCAACGACACCATCCTGGCCGGGGCCGGCAACGATTTCGTCCGCGCCGGGGACGGCAATGATCTGGTCTTCGGCGGCGCCGGCAATGACACGCTGGACGGCTGGGCCGGGCAGGACACCCTGTTCGGCGGCGACGGCGATGACGCGATCGAGGGCGGCGGCGGCGACGACGAGATCCACGGCGAGGATGGCGACGACACCCTGTTCGGCGGCAACGGCAACGACCGCATCCTCGGCGGCGCCGGCGCCGACGTCATGTCCGGCGGCGATGACCGCGACACCTTCTTCGCCACCACCGCCGGTGATGTCATCGACGGCGGCGAGGGTGGCGACGACTTCGACACGCTCGATCTGCGCGACTGGGGCCGGGCGGCGACCAATATCATCCTCGACCCGACAAATCCCGAGAACGGCATCGTCGAGTTCCTCGATGCCCAGGGAAACATCACCGGAACCCTCACCTTCAGCAATATCGAGAACATCGTGCCCTGCTTTACCCCCGGAACCCGGATCGCCACGCCGAGAGGCGAGATCCCCGTCGAAGACCTGCAACCCGGCGACCGGGTGGTGACCCGCGACAACGGATTGCAGCAGATCCGCTGGACCGGGGCGCGCAGCCTGGACTATGGCCAGCTTGCCGCGGCACCGCATCTGAAGCCGATCCTGATCGCCCGCGGCAGCCTGGGCGAGGACCTGCCCGAACAGGACATGCTGGTCAGCCCCAACCACCGGATGCTGGTCGCCAACGAGCGCACCGCGCTTTACTTCGAGGATCACGAGGTTCTGGTCGCCGCCAAGCATCTGGTCGATCACAAGGGGGTGCGGCCGGTCGAGGCCCTGGGCACGACCTATGTGCATTTTCTCTGCGACCGCCACGAAGTGGTGCTGGCCAATGGCGCCTGGACCGAAAGCTTCCAGCCCGGCGATCAGTCGCTGAACGGCATGGGCAATGCCCAGCGAAACGAGATCTTCGAGATCTTCCCCGACCTCAGACGTGTCGCCGGGCGGGCGGACTACAAGGCGGCGCGCCGGACACTGAAGCGGCACGAGGTGCGGCTGCTGAACCAGCAGGGCTGAGGGCAGGGGCCGGGGAAATGTCAGGCGGATGGGGCCGATGATCGCGATCACGGGACAGGGCGAGGGGATGGCGAAGGCGGGCGGGCTCGATGCCGCGGCGCTTCTCGACCCCGGCCTGCCCGGGCGCTGCGGCGGGCGGCTGAAGCTGGTCTATGGCGCGGCGGCGGATGCCTGGACCGGGATCGGGGCCGAGACCGGGGGCTTGACCGGGGCAGAGACCGGGGCCGAGACCGACACCGGCGGGCGGATCGAGACGCTGGACGACGCCGGCCGGGTCACTGGCCGGATGGCGATGGCCCGGCTCGTGCAGGCGCTGCCCTGCTTCACCCCCGACACCGCCATCGCCACGGCCGAGGGCCCGCGCCAGGCCGGGACGCTGCGGCCTGGCGACCGCATCGCCACCCGCGACCACGGGCTTTGCCCGATCGCCTGGATCGGGCGGCGCGATTTCGACTGGCGGATGCTCGGGCTCAACCCGATCCTGCGCCCGGTGCGGATCCGCGCCGGGGCGCTGGGGCAGGGCCTGCCCGAGCGCGACCTTCTCTTGTCGCCCAATCACCGGCTGCTGGTCAGCGCCCGCCCCGACCCGGACCGGGCCGCGACCGAGGCGCTGGTGGCGGCGGCAGCCCTGGTCGGCCGGCCCGGGATTGGTCGCGATACCCCCGGCGCGGTCAGCTACCTGCAGATCCTCTTTGCCCGTCACGAGGCGGTGCTGGCCGAGGGCTGCTGGAGCGAAAGCTACCAGCCCGATCGGCACAGCCTGGCCGCGCTTGATCCCGGCGCGCGCCGGGCGCTGGACCAGGCGCTGCCGGGGCTTGGCGCCGATGATTCGCAAGGTTTCGCCGCCGTGCGCGACACGGTCCCGGCCGAAGCGGTCGCTGCCCTGACCTGCTGAGTGCCGGGCGGCCGGCCAGTCTGCAAAATGGCGGCCAAGACTGCAGGATTGCGGGATATTTCGCCTTCAGGCCGGGCCGGCAAGGCAGGTTTCTCCCTGGGGTTGCGGGGCGGCACGCCGACATCGGTCAGGCGGTCGCGTCTTGCCATTCTGCGGTCGCATTGGTGCCGAATTCCACGGCTATTTCGGGCCGGACGGTGCCCCGCCCGTGCCCCGCCCGTGCCGATAGAAGGTGATCTGTTATGACGGCTGTCCTCGAAGCACCCACCCCGCGCCCTGCCACGGCCAGGGCGACCGATCACCCCCCCCATACCCCGTGCTTCACCGTCGGCACCCGGGTCGCGACCGACAAGGGCGCGGTCGCGATCGAGGATCTGCGGCTCGGCGATCTGGTCCTGACCCGCGACAACGGCTATCGGCCGCTGCGCTGGATCGGCGCGCGCAGCTTCGACGCGGCGGAGCTGCGGCGTTATCCGCAGTTGCAGCCCCTGCGGATCGCCGCCGGCGCGCTTGGCGAGGGGATGCCGTCGCGCGACATGCTGGTCAGCCCGCAGCATCAGGTCCTGCTCTTCGGCATCCTTGCCCGGGCCTGGAGTGGCGAGACCGAAATGCTGGTCCCGGCGGTCACGCTGGATTACCTGCCCGGCGTCACCCGCGAGGTGCAGTCCGCCGTGACCTATGTCCATGTGATGTTCGACGCCCATGAGGTGATCTGGGCCGACGGCTGCTGGAGCGAAAGCTTCCTGCCGGCGGCGGCGACGCTGGGCGGCATGCACGAGGCGCAGCGCGCCGAGATCCTGGCGATCTTTCCCGAACTGGCGACGGATCAGGGCCAGGCCGGCTTTGCCGCCGCCCGCAGCGGCCCGCCCGAGGCCCCGGCGCCGGTGCGTCGCGCCGCCTGAGCCTTGCCCCCCGGATCAGGCGGGGCGCGTGCCGCGCCGGGCCCGCCATTCGGCCCAGTCCTCGGGGGTGTCGAGGTCGCAAACCGCATGCTCGTCCGGCAGGGTGCAGGTTGCGACATCCTCGCCCGCCAGCACCTTGCGGCCGCCTTCCTCGCCCGACAGCACCTGAAGTGCGCCGAACAGCCGGCGCGGGAAGATCACCGGATGGCCCGGCGCGCCGGCCGCGGCGGTGGCGCGCAGCACCCGCGAAGGATCGGTGCGAAACCGCTCGACCATCAGCGCCAGATCGGCGCCGGTCAGGTCCGGCATGTCGGCCGGCACCACCATCAGCCCCTCGGCATCGACCGCGGCATGGGCGCCGGCGCGCAGGCTGGCGGCCATGCCCTCATGCGCGTCGGCAATGGCGAGGATGCGCAGCGACAGGCCGGCAAGGGCGGCGCGCCGCCCGGGCGCGAAGGGGCCGGTCTGCGGCAGGGTGACGAAGACATGCGCCACCCGGCTGCCGGCGGTCTCGGCGGCGACACGGGCCGCCATCCCGGCGATGCGGCGCAGCTGTGGCTCGCCGTCGATCCGCTCCATCAGCTTGTCGGCGCCGCGCATCCGCCGCGCCGCCCCTGCCGCCGGGATCAGGATATCGACCTTCGCCATGGCCCCAGCCTATCGCGAAGTCGTGATCGCGCCAAGATGGCAGGGCGCTGGCCTCATCAGGCGCGGGATGGCCTCATGCGCGCATCCGCGCGCTGGCGTTCGGGCGCGCATCCGCGCGCGGGTGGCCTCATGCGCGCATCCGCGCGCTGGCCTGATCATGCGCGCATCCGCGCGCTGGCGGCATCCCAGAGCGGGCCGTCGATGCGCCGGGCCGGGCGCCTGACCCCGAGGATCTCGATCTCGACCGCGCGCGTCTCTGCCAGGTCGGCCGGCAGGAAGCCCAGCGCCACCGACTGCCCGGTCCAGTGCGAATAGCCGCCGCTGGTGCAGAACCCCACCACCCGGTCGCCGATCCAGATCGGCTCGTAGGCGACGACATCGGCGTCTTCGGTCTCGACCACGAAGGCGCAAAGCCGCCGCTTCGGCCCCTCGGCCTTCTCCTTCAGCGCCGCCGCCTTGCCGATCCAGTCCGCCTCCTTGTTCCAGCGGATGAACCGGTCGATGCCGGTCTCGCCGGGGAAATAGTCGGGGCTGAATTCGCGGCCCCAGGAACCGAAGAGCTTGTCGAGCCTGAGGCTCATCATCGCCCGCATCCCGAAGGGCTTGAGCCCCAGATCCTGCCCGGCCTCCCAGAGGGCGTGCCAGAGCGCGCGCTGCGCCATCGCATCGCAATAGATCTCATAGCCGAGATCGCCGGTATAACTGACGCGCTGGACGAGACAATCGACCATCCCGACCGTCAACTGTTTCGCATCCATGAATTTGAAGGCAGCCCCAGAGACATCGGCGCGCGTCACCCGTGCCAGAAGGTCGCGCGCCTTCGGCCCGGCGATCTGGAAGCCGGTCAGCCGGTCCGAGACATTCCCGACCGTCACGCCGGCATCAAGGTTGGCCTGAAACCAGCGCAGGTGCTGATCCTGCGCGCCGTAGCTGCCGGTGATCTGGAATTCCGTTTCCGACAGGCAGGTCACGGTGAAATCGCCGATGATCCGGCCCTTGGGGCTGAGCATCGGGGTCAGCGACAGCCGGCCCGGCTTCGGGATCGCGCCGGCCATGATCCGGTCAAGCCAGGCCCGCGCGCCGGAGCCCTTCACCCGGAACTTACCGAAGTTCTGCACCTCGTTGATGGCGACGCCCTCGCGCACCGCACGCACCTCGCGCGCCGTCGCCGCCCAGGCGTTCGAGCGCTTGAAGCTGGGTGTCTCATAGCGCGGCTCACCCTCGGTCGCGAAATAGTTGACGACTTCCAGCCCGTATTGCGCGCCCCAGACCGCCCCCATGCCATCGAAGATGTCATACATCGGCGTCGTCCGGTAAGGCCGCGCGGCCGGGCGTTCCTCGTTCGGGTAGCTGACCGAAAACCGCATCCGGTAATTCTCGACCACCTTCGGCACGGTATAGCCGGGGCTGGTCCAGCGGCCGAAGCGGGCAACATCGAAGCCGCGCGGATCGACTTCGGTCTCGCCGTGGATCATCCATTCGGCCAAGGATTTGCCCATGCCACCGCCCTGCGAAAAGCCGGCCATCACCGCGCAGGCCGACCAGTAGTTGCGCAGGCCCGGCACCGGGCCGATCAGCGGGTTACCGTCGGGGGCGAAGGTGAAGGGGCCGTGGATCACCCGTTTGACCCCGGCGCGCTCCAGCACCGGGAAGCGACGATAGGCGAAGGCGACGCTGTCCTCGATCTTGGTGAAATCCTCTTGCAAAAGCTCATGGCCGAAGGTCCAGGGCGTGCCGTCCAGCGCCCAGGGCTCGCAGGGTTGCTCGTAAAAGCCGATGACCAGGCCGCGGCCCTCCTGGCGCAGATAGCTTTCGCCGCCGGGGTCCATGACATGGGGAAATTCGCGCCCCGATTTCAGGATCTCGACGATCTCGGGGATGTCGTCGGTGACCAGATACTGGTGCGCCATCGGCAGAAGCGGCAGATAGACGCCGGCCATCGCGCCGACCTCGCGCGCCCAGAGGCCGCCGGCGTTGACGACATGTTCGGCATGGATGGTGCCTTTTTCGGTCACCACGTCCCATGTGCCGTCGGGCCGCGGGGTGGTCGCGATCACCCGGTTATGGAGCACGATCTCGGCGCCGCCCATCCTTGCGGCCTTGGCATAGGCATGGGTGGTGCCGGAAGGGTCGAGGTGGCCGTCGAGCGGATCGTAAAGCGCGCCGATGACCCCTTCGAGGTTGACCTGGCCATAGGTGAACTTCGCGATCTCGTCAGGCCCGAGGATTTCCGTGTGCAGGCCCATGTAGCGGTGCTTGGCACGCTCGGCCTTCAGCATCTCGAACCGCGCCTGGTTGTCGGCAAGGGTGATGCCGCCGACATGGTGCAGCCCGCAGGACATGCCGGTGATCGCCTCAAGCTCCTTGTAAAGCTGGATGGTGTAGCCCTGAAGCGCCGCCATGTTGGTATCGCCGTTCAGCGTGTGGAACCCGCCCGCCGCATGCCAGGTCGAGCCCGATGTGAGCTCCGACCGCTCGACCAGCATCACGTCTTTCCAGCCGTATCGGGTCAGGTGGTAAAGCACCGAACAGCCGACGACTCCACCGCCGATGACCAGAACCTGCACATGCGATTTCATGAACGCCTCCCTTGGCCTTGCGCCAGTCAAGGGGCGATCAGCGGCCGCTTCATGTCGAATCGCGACAGGAAATGTCGCTGTCCGTGCGCGGCGCGCGGCGTCCCCGCCCGCCCCGGGGCCCCGGTCACTTTTCCGGAATGAGGCCGCGCGGGCTGAAGCGCAGGACCGCGAGCAGCACCAGACCCATGGTCAGAAGCCGCATATGGGCGGCGCTGTCCTGCAGATGGGTCTTCAGCGTGCCATCGGCCATGCCGGCGGTGATCAGGTTCATCAGCCCCTGACCCCAGGGCTCGACCTTGATCCAGAGGAACCAGATCAGGAAGCCGCCAAGGACCGCGCCCCAGTTGTTGCCCGAGCCGCCGACAATCACCATGACCCAGACCAGGAAGGTGAAGCGCAAAGGGTTGTAGGTGCCCGGCGTCAGCTGGCTGTCGAGCGTGACGATCATCGCGCCGGCAAGCCCGCAGACCGCCGAGCCCAGGATGAAGATCTGCAGATGCCGCCGGGTCACGTCCTTGCCCATCGCCTCGGCCGCCGTCTCGTTGTCGCGGATCGCCCGCATCATCCGCCCCCAGGGCGAATTCAGCGCCATCTGCGAGGCCCAGATCAGCGTCAAAAGGACCACGGTGAAAAGGCCGGCGTAAAGCAGCTTCACCAGAACCGTCGAGGCGGTGACCGGATCGGCGCCAAACCCTGCCGCCCAGTCGACAAAGGCGGCGCTTTGCTGAAGATCGACCTCGTAGGGCACCGGGCGCGGGATCGAGATGACGTTCTTGACGCCGCGCGCCAGCCAGTCCTCGTTCTTCATCACCGCGATGATGATCTCGCCGATCCCCAGCGTGGCGATGGCCAGGTAGTCCGAGCGCAGGCCAAGCGCGGTCTTGCCGATCACCCAGGCCGCACCCGCCGCCATCAGCCCGCCGACCGGCCAGGCCAGAAGCACCGGCAGGCCAAGCCCGCCGAGGTTGGAATAGGTCGCCGGGCGGAACGCCTCGACCACCTCGGCGGCCGGATCGAAGACCGCGCGGTAAAGGAAAAAGCCACCGATCAGCACGACCAGCAGCCCCAGCACCCGCGCCGCCCCGGCCAGCCTTCGGTTCAGCACCACCGCCAGCGCGATGACGCCGGCGCCGAGGATCAGCCCCGCGATCAGCCGAAAGCCGCCTTGCGCGGTCCAGACCTCGGTCACCGGCGGGGTGGCGATCAGCACTGGCGCCAGCCCGCCAAGCGCCACGAAACCGACGATGCCGACGTTGAACAGCCCGGCATAGCCCCATTGCATGTTGACCCCGAGCGCCAGGATCGCCGAGATCAGCCCCATGTTGAGGATGCCGAGCGCGGTGTTCCAGCTTGCGGTCATGCCCTCGCCGATGATCAGCGCGGCGACCAGGGCGAAAAGTGCGACGTTGCGCAGGTTCATACCGATTTCCCCCTGAAAAGGCCGGTGGGCTTGAACAGAAGCACCACGATCAGGATCGCGAAGGAGACCGCGAACTTGTAGTCGGTGGACAGAAGCTGTGCCAGACCCTCGGGCGCCAGGCTGTCGGGCAGGACATAGGTGGCGACCTTCTTCCAGGCATAGGTGAAGCCGACCTCGGAATAGGCGATCAGGAAGCCGCCGGCGATCGCGCCCAGCGGACTGCCGAGGCCGCCGACGATCGCGCTTGCGAAGATCGGCAGCAGAAGCTGGAAGTAGTTGAAGGCCTTGAATGCCTTGTCGAGCCCGTAGAGCGTGCCGGCGATGGTCGCGAGACCGGCGGCGATGATCCAGGTCACCGCGACCACCCGTTCGGGGCTGATCCCCGACAGCAGCGCCAGATCCTCGTTGTCGGAAAAGGCCCGCATCGACTTGCCGGTGCGGGTGCGGTTCAGGAACCAGAAGAGCACCGCCACCACGACGACCGCGGTGACGATGGTCAGCGCCTGGGTCGAGCGGAAGGCCAGCCCCTCGTTCAGCCCGGTCGCCGCCTTGAAGCCGTTGGCGGTGACCAGGAACCGCGCGCCGTCGTCAAAGCGGATCTCGTCGACGCCGATGACGAAGCGGGTGACACCGTTCATCACGAACATCACCCCCATCGAGACGATGACCAGGATCACCGGCGCCGCCTTCTGCCTGCGGTAGAAGCGATAGATCCCCCGGTCGGTCAGAAGCACCAGCCCGGCGGTCAGCGCGATGCCGAAGGGCAGCGCCAGAAGCGCGGTCGGCAGCGGGCCAAGGCTGATGCCGATGCCCTGCATCGCCCAGGTGATCAGGATCACCATCGCGGTGCCGAAGGCCATGGTGTCACCATGGGCGAAGTTCGAGAACCTCAGGATGCCGTAGATCAGCGTCACCCCAAGCGCCCCCAGCGCCAGTTGCGCACCATAGGCGGTGGCCGGGATGATGACGAAGTTCAGAAGGGCGACGATCGCGTTCAGAAGGTCCATGCCTCAGCCCCCAAGGAAGGTGCGGCGGACATCAGGGTCGGCAAGCAGCGCCGCGCCGGTGTCCGTGTAGCGGTTGGCGCCCTGCACCAGGACATAGCCCTGATCGGCGATCTCCAGCGCCTGGCGGGCGTTCTGCTCGACCATCAGGATCGAGATGCCGGTGCGGGCGACCTCGATGATCCGGTCGAAAAGCTCGTCCATCACGATCGGCGAGACCCCGGCGGTCGGCTCGTCCAGCATCAGCAGCTTCGGCTGGGTCATCAGCGCCCGGCCGACCGCGACCTGCTGGCGCTGGCCGCCCGACAGCTCTCCGGCCGCCTGGCGGCGCTTGTCGCGCAGGATCGGAAAGAGGTCAAAGACCTGCTCCATCGTGGTGCGGAAGTCGTCGCGGCGCAGGAAGGCGCCCATCTCGAGGTTTTCCTCGACCGACATCGAGGGGAAGACATTGGCGACCTGCGGCACGAAGCCCATGCCCTTGGCCACCCGGTCCTGCGGGGAAAGTGCGGTGATGTCCTCGCCGTCGAGCGTCACATGGCCGCCGCGCAGCTTCAGCATGCCGAAGACCGCCTTCATCGCGGTCGACTTGCCGGCGCCGTTGGGGCCGACGATGACCGCGATCTGGCCCTTTTCCACCCTGAGCGTGCAGTCGTGCAGGATGTCGGCGGCGCCGTAACCGCCGGTCATCGCCTCGGCCGCAAGGAAGGGGCCGCCCGGATCGGGCAGGGCGCTGCCGCCGCGCTCGGGAAAGTCGAGCCCGGCGCCGCCGGCCCGGGTGATCGAGCGGTCCTTGTTGCCGCGGTCGTCCTGATAGGGGTTGGGGGACCGCGTCATGCGCCCGCCTCCGCTGCTGCCTCGGCCTTGACCTTGTTCTTCAGCCCGCGCCCCAGGTAGGCCTCGATCACCGCCTCGTTCTGCATGATGCTGCCGGCCGAACCCTGGGCCAGAACCTTGCCCTCGGCCATCACGATCACCGGATCGCAAAGCCGGCCGATGAAATCCATGTCGTGCTCGATCACGCAGAAGGTATAGCCGCGCTCCTTGTTCAGCCGCACGATGGCGTCGCCGATGGTGTTCAGAAGCGTGCGGTTGACCCCGGCGCCGACCTCGTCGAGAAACACCACCTTGGCATCGACCATCATCGTGCGGCCCAGTTCCAGCAGCTTTTTCTGGCCGCCGGACAGGTTGCCGGCGCGTTCATCCGCCAGATGGGAAATCGTCAGGAAGTCAAGGACATCGTCGGCTTTCTTCGCAAGCGCCGCGTCTTCCTCGCGGATCCGGGCGCGGGCAAACCAGGTGTTCCACAGGGTCTCGCCCGACTGGCCGGCGGGCACCATCATCAGGTTCTCGCGCACCGTCATCGAGGAGAACTCGTGCGCGATCTGGAAGGTGCGCAAGAGGCCCTTGTGAAAGAGGTCATGCGGCGGCAGGCCGGTGATATCCTCGCCGTCCATGGTGACACGGCCCGAGGTCGGCGGGTGGACCCCGGCGATGACGTTGAAAAGCGTCGACTTTCCCGCCCCGTTCGGGCCGATCAGCCCGGTGATCGAGCCGGTGGCAATGGTGATCGATGCCCCGTCGACGGCGCGGAAGCCGCCGAAATGCTTGTGCAGATCCTCGACGACGATCATGCGCACCCCCTGTTATCGCCTTGCGTGAATTTTATCCGTCAAGGTCTTGTTCTTATATGGAAAAGCAGCCCGACAACGCCGGGCTGCCCGTTGCTTCGCGATCGCTCAGCGGAAGTTCACCGTCTCGTATTTGCCGTCCTTGAACTCGATCTCGCGGTAGGCGCCGGCGCTTTCGCCCGCCCCGACCAGTTCCACCGCGGTGGCGCCGACATAGTCGATGTCGGTGCCGGCCGCGATCAGGTCAAGCGCCTTGGCAAGCTCGCCGGGGAAGATCTGCTCGCCCGGCGCATTGGCCAGATCCATCACCTTGCCGGCGAAATCGGTCGATTTCGACGACCCGGCCGCCGCCATCGCCAGCATGATCAGCGCCGCCGCATCATAGCTTTCGGGTGCGAAGGCCGAGGTGCCGTCAAAGCCCGCCGCCGTGGCCATTTCCTGGAACTTCGCCGCACCCGGGCTGTCGGTGCCGGGATAGGCGCCATAGGATCCGTTCAGTTCGGCACCGAAATTCTCGTTCAGCTTGGCGCCAACCATGCCGTCGGGGAAATAGAACGTGTCGAAGGCACCGGTGTCGAGCGCGGCGCGTATGATGCCCGAGCCGCCCTGGTCGACGTAGCCCGCAACCACCAGCGTATCGCCGCCGGCCGAGGCCAGCGCGCCAACCTCGGCCGAATAGTCGGCCTTGCCGTCCTCATGCGCCGAGTTGATCGTCACCGTGCCGCCCGAGGCTTCCCAGTTGCGCTGGATCGCCTCGGCAAGGCCCTTGCCGTAGTCGTTGTTGGTATAGCTGATCGCGATCGAGCTGACGCCCTTGTCCTTGAGGATGTCGCGGACGATCTCGCCCTGGCGCGCATCCGAGGGCGCGGTGCGGAAGAACAGCCCGTTGTCCTCGACCGTCGACAGCCCCGGCGAGGTTGCCGAGGGCGAGATCATCACGATGCCGTTCGGCATGGCGACATTGGCGAGGATCGCGCCGGTGACGCCCGAGCAATCGGCGCCCATGATCGCGTTGACCTTGTCGTTGGTGACCAGCCGTTCGGCCGCGGCGGTGGCGGCGGCGGCATCGACGCAGGTCGAATCGCCGCGCACCGAAGTTACCGTCGAGCCGCCCAGGAGCTTGCCCGACTCGGTCACTTCCTTCATCGCCAGTTCGGCGCCGGCACCCATCGCCGGGGTGATCGATTCCAGCGGCCCGGTGAAGCCGAGGATCACGCCGATCTTGATCTCTTCCGCGCCGGCCATGCCGGTCAGAAGGGCCATTGCCGCCGTGGCGGTCATAAGTCTTTTCATGCTTTCGCTCCCATGTTGGATCGTTGTCCTGCCGGCAACCTAGATCGGCCCGGTTCAAAAGAAAAGCACTCGCTGCGCCGGCGGCACGGGATCGTGACGGCTGGCGTTGTTGGACGGATGGCAAAGGCGCGCTAGACTGGCGATTGCCGAGGACGGGGAAACGATGTGAGGGTGAGACGATGCTCAGGGCGATCGCGATCATCCTTGTGCTGGTGCTGCCTGCCGGGCCGGCGGCGACGGGCGAGGTCGCGACCAGCGCCGGCAGGCTGGCCATCGGCCCGATCGCCGATGGGCTGGACGAACCCTGGAGCCTGGCGTTCCTGCCCGGCGGCGGCTTTCTGGTCAGCGAGCGCGGCGGCAGGCTGTGGCGCTTCGGCGCGGATGGCGCGCGGGTTGCGGTTGCCGGGGTGCCGGCGGTCTTTGCCCGCGGGCAGGGCGGGCTTTTCGATATCCTGGTGCCGCGCGACCATGCCGCGACCGGCGCCATCCTGCTGAGTTTCGCCCAGCCGCAGGGCGGGCAGGGGGCCGGCACCGCGATTGCCGCGGCGCGGCTCGAGGGCGACCGGCTGGCCGATCTGCGGCTGATCTGGCAGATGCCGCCGGGCAGCAGCGGCGGGCGCCATTTCGGTGGCAGGCTGGCCGAGGCCGGCGACGGCACGATCTTTCTGACCATCGGCGAGCGCGGCGCCTTCGATCCGGCCCAGGATCTTGACGCGCTGCATGGCAAGATCATCCGGCTGACCCGCGACGGGGCGGCGGCGCCCGGCAATCCCTTTCCCGACCGCGCCGGGGGGGTGATCTGGTCCTACGGCCACCGCAATCCGCAGGGCCTGGCCTTCGACCGTCAGGGACGGCTCTGGGCCAGCGAGCATGGCGCGCGCGGCGGCGACGAGGTCAACCGGATCGAGAAGGGCGCCAATTACGGCTGGCCCGAGGTCGCCTTCGGGCGCCATTACAGCGGCTTGCCGATCGGCACCGGCAGCAGCGCCCCCGGCGTGACCGGCCCGGCCCATCACTGGGACCCCTCGATCGCGCCATCGGGCCACATGATCTATTCCGGCCGGCTCTGGCCGGAGTGGGCGGGCGATCACTTCGTCGGCAGCCTGAAGTTCGACCATATCGCCCGGCTCGACCCCGGGACGCCGGCGCCGAGGGGCTGGAGCGAGGAGGTCATCCGCACCCGCGAGACCGGCCGGGTGCGCGACATCCGCGAGGCCCCGGACGGCACGATCTGGTTCCTGTCGGTCGACCGCGGCGCGG
This sequence comes from Alphaproteobacteria bacterium HGW-Alphaproteobacteria-6, assembly GCA_002841115.1. Lineage (GTDB taxonomy): Bacteria > Pseudomonadota > Alphaproteobacteria > Rhodobacterales > Rhodobacteraceae > Albidovulum. Next base: position 13,928 of record PHEC01000038.1, read on the forward strand.
TCTTCCGCATCAGCCCGGCGGAATAGGCGGGGCAGGCGGGGCGGGGCAGGTGCGGTTCAGATCGACAGGCGCGGCACCGCGATCGCCGCCGCGCCATGGCTGCCGCGCTCGCGGTAGGGCGTGGTCTGGTAATGCGCCCGGTAACATTTGGAAAAATGCGACGGGCTGGCGAAACCGCAGGCGAGGGCGACGTTGATCACGCTCATGTCGGTCTGCATCAGGAGGTTGCGCGCCTTGGCCAGGCGCAGTTCCATGTAATAGCGCTTGGGGCTGCGGTTGAGGTAGCGGCGGAAAAGCCGTTCAAGCTGGCGCGTCGACATGCCGACATCGCTGGCAAGCCGGGCCGGGCTGACCGGGTCCTCGATATTGCCTTCCATCATCTGGATGACCTGGGAAAGCTTCGGATGGCGCACCCCGATCCGGGTCGGGATCGACAGCCGCTGGGTATCCTGGTCGGTGCGGATCGCCGAATAGATCAGCTGGTCGGCGACGGTATTGGCGACATCCTCGCCGTGATCCTGGGCGATGATCTTCAGCATCATGTCGATCGAGGCGGTGCCGCCGGCGGTCGACATCCGGTTGCCGTCGACGACGAAGACCGACTTGGTCAGCTTCACCTCCTCGAATTCCTCGAGGAAACTGTCCTGGTTTTCCCAGTGGATGGTGGCGCGCCTGCCGTCCAGAAGCCCGGCCTTGGCCACCGTATAGGCGCCGGTGCAGAGCCCGCCGATCGCCACCCCGCGCCGCGCCTCGCGCCTGAGCCAGTTGAGGATCGGCCGCGTCGTCGCCTCCTGCACGTCGATACCACCGCAGACCAGCACGGTATCCTCGCGATCGACCTCGCCCAGCCCCATGTCAAGCCGGAACGAGGCGCCGTTCGAGCAGGTGCTCTCGACCCCGGTCTCGCCGGCCAGCACCCAGGCATAGGCCGGCCGCCCGATCACCCGGTTGGCGATGCGCAAGGGTTCGATGGCGCCGGCGAATGACAGCATCGTGAAACGGTCGAGCAGCAGGAAGACGAAGCGGCGCTGGCGCGTCGTCGCATCGGTGGGCTTCTTGCCGCGCGCGGAAGGGGAGTGCATTATCCGACCTGTATCTGTCGCTTTGCGCACAGAACCATCAATGCAGCGCGCCCGCAAGCGGGATTCGGCGCCGCCCCTGCGGCCCCTCTGTGGCCCGGTCTGCCCGCTCTGCACCCCCGCTGCGCCGCCTTTGCGACCGCTGCCGCCGGGCAAACGGTTTGCATGCCCCAACCGGCGCCGCTATAAGCCCCGCGTTACCGCCAACGGGCCCGTGAGGAGAGACGAGATGACCAAGCTCTGGAGCAAGTCCGACTGGCGCGGCAAACCCCGGGTGCAGATGCCGGATTACCGCGATCCGGCGGCGCTGACGGCGGTCGAGGCGCAGTTGTCGGCCTATCCGCCGCTGGTCTTCGCCGGCGAGGTGCGCAAGCTCAAGCGCGCGCTTGGCCAGGTCGCCGAGGGCCGGGCCTTCCTGTTGCAGGGCGGCGACTGTGCCGAAAGCTTCGCCGAATTCTCGGCCGACAACATCCGCGATACCTTCAAGGTGCTCTTGCAGATGGCGATCGTGCTGACCTGGGGCGCCAAGCTGCCGGTGGTCAAGATCGGCCGCATGGCCGGGCAGTTCGCCAAGCCGCGCTCGGCGCCGACCGAGGTGATCGGCGGGGTCGAACTGCCCAGCTACCGCGGCGACATCATCAACGGCTTCGATTTCACCGCCGCGGCGCGGCTGCCCGACCCGGCGCGGATGCTGCAGGCCTATACCCAGGCGGCGGCCTCGCTCAACCTGTTGCGCGCCTTCTCGACCGGCGGCTATGCCGACATGCACCGGGTGCAAAGCTGGATCTCGGGCTTCACCGACGAGGACGAGGCCCAGCGCTACCGCGAGGTGGCGCTGCGGATCCAGGACGCGATGGATTTCATGGCGGCGGCCGGGGTCACCTCGGACACCGTCCATGCGATGGCGGCGGTGGATTTCTACACCAGCCACGAGGCGCTGCTGCTGGAATACGAAGAGGCGCTGTGCCGGATCGATTCCACTTCCGGCCTGCCGGTGGCCGGGTCGGGCCACATGATCTGGATCGGTGATCGCACCCGCCAGCCCGACGGCGCGCATGTCGAATTTGCCCGCGGCGTGCAGAACCCGGTCGGGCTGAAATGCGGACCCACGCTGTCGGGCGACGATCTGAAGCGGCTGCTGGCGCGGCTCAACCCGGAAAACGAGGCCGGCCGGCTGACGCTGATCGCGCGCTTCGGCGCCGGCAAGGTCGGGGATCATCTGCCGCGGCTGATCCGCACGGTCGAGGACGAGGGCGCCAAGGTGGTCTGGACCTGCGATCCGATGCACGGCAACACCATCAAGGCGGCCTCGGGCTACAAGACCCGGCCTTTCGAGAGCGTGCTGCGCGAGGTGCGCGAGTTCTTCGCCGTCCACAAGGCCGAGGGCACGATCCCCGGCGGCGTGCATTTCGAGATGACCGGCAAGGACGTGACCGAATGCACCGGCGGCGTGCGCGCGGTGACCGATGAAGACCTTTCGGATCGCTACCACACCGCCTGCGACCCGCGCCTGAACGCCAGCCAGTCGCTGGAACTGGCATTCCTGGTCGCCGAGGAACTGCAAGACCGGCGCGACCTGCGCCGCGCCGCCGGGCTTTGATCCCGGGCGCGAAGCGCCGGGCCTGACGGCATCAGGCAGGGCTCATGCCGGGCAGGGTGCGAAAACGTGGCGGCGGGCTCTGACGCCCGCCGCCGGCACTCGTTACCGACGCCATGCTGCGTGGGCCGGGCCGGCGCGGAAGGCGGCGCGCCGGGCCGCGATCAGTCGCCCGATCTGACCAGCCGCAGATGGGCGCGGCTGCGCGGTGGCGCGGCCGGCGTGGATCCGGCAAACCCTGCGCTGTCAGACCCTGCCCCGGCAAAGCCCGCCCCGGGTTCGGCGAAGCCGCGCGCCGGGGCCGGCAGGACCGGGCCGCCGGCCCCGGTCGGCCGGCCGGCGTCAAGCGCGGTCAGGCGCATCGCGGCGTGATCGAAGCGGCGCGGTGCGCGGCCCAGCGGCCCTTGCGTCACCAGGCAGCCGAGCGCGCGGCTGATGTCGCCAAGGTCGCTGCGCAAGGGCAGGATCAGCATCGTCGCCTTCAGCACCGGCTTGCCGAAGCCGGACTCGGCGCCCAGCGTCATCTCGGCGATCTCGGGCCCGGCAAAGACCCGCTCGACCGTCTCGGCCACCGCCGGCCGCGCCGCCGGCGCGAAGAAGGCGCTGAGTGGCATGCCACGCACCTCCATCCCCATCAGGTCGTTGAGATGCATCCCGGCCAGCCGGAAACGCGCCACCTGCGGCGCGATCCGTTCAAGGATGAAGGCGTATTCCAGCGCGCATTCGATGCCGCGCGGGTCGATCTCGGCCCGCATCGGCACCTGGCGCCCCTGGCGCAGGGCTTCCCAATAGGCCCGGACCGCGGCCACCGCGGCAAGGCCCGTCCCGGTTGCGTCCTTCATGCCCTGGCACCTTCTCCTGAAGGGGACGACCCCGCCCCCGGCCTTGATCCTGTCCATCGCGCGTCCCTTTCGCCGCCGCCCCCGACAGCCGTTCCGACCCGCGCCCAAGGCCGCGTTGCCGCGGCACTCAGGTTTTGTTAACTCTGGGGCCGGAATGCTTACCCAAGTCTTAACATAGCCGTTCCGGGGCCGGCGCGGGGAAGGAAAAGTCTTAAATGGTTAAACCGCACCTGGTCTCGATGACCGGCTTTGCCACCCGCCGCGGCGCCGGCGAAGGCCATGACTGGACCTGGGAGGTCCGCAGCGTCAACGGCAAGGGGCTGGACCTGCGCCTGCGCCTGCCGGACTGGATCGAGGGGCTGGAACCGGCGGCGCGCGCGGCGCTGGCGCGGGTCGCGGCGCGCGGCAATGTCACGCTGTCCCTGAAGCTCGCCCGCGCCGCCGGCGGCGAGGCGATGCGGATCAACCCGGCCGGCCTTGACGCGGCGCTCGCGGCGCTGTCGCTGATCCGGGCGCGGGCCGAGGCGGCTGGGCTGACGCTTGCCGACCCGTCGCCGGCCGATATCATGGGCCTGCGCGGCGTCACCGACCAGGGCGGCGAGATCGAGGATACCGCACCGCTGCTGGCAGTCCTTCTGGCTGATCTCGGCCCGCTGATGACCGATTTCAAGGCTGCGCGCGATGCCGAGGGGGCGGCGCTGGCGCGCCTGGTCGCCGGCCAGATCGACCGCATCGCCAGCCTGACCGCCGAGGCCGCCGCCGCCGCCCTTGCCCGCCGGCCGGAGATCGAGCGCGCCTTGCGCGACAACCTGGCCCGGGTGCTGGCCGGCGCCGCCGAGGCCGAGCCTTCGCGCATCGCCCAGGAACTGGCGCTGATGGTGGTCAAGGCCGATGTCACCGAAGAGATCGACCGGCTCGGCGCCCATATCGGTGCCGCCCGCGCGCTCCTGGCCGAAGCGGGATCGGTCGGGGCTGGATCGGTCGGGCGCAAGCTCGACTTCCTGATGCAGGAATTCATGCGCGAGGCCAACACGCTCTGTTCCAAATCGGGCAATGCCGCCCTGACCCGGATCGGGCTTGACCTCAAGACCGTCATCGACCAGATGCGCGAGCAGGTCCAGAACGTGGAATGACGGGGGAACGATGACGCGCCGCGGACTGCTGATCATCCTGTCGTCGCCCTCGGGGGCGGGCAAGTCGACGCTGGCGCGCCGGCTGATGGCACAAGACCCCGCCCTGCGCTTCTCGGTCTCGGCCACCACCCGCGCGCCGCGGCCCGGCGAGCGCGACGGGGTCGAGTATTTCTTCAAGGCCAAGGCCGAGTTCGAGGCGATGGTGGCGAATGGCGAGATGCTGGAACATGCCGAGGTCTTCGGCAACCGCTACGGCTCGCCCAAGGGACCGGTCGAGGCGGCGATGGCCGCGGGGCGCGACACGCTTTTCGACATCGACTGGCAGGGCGGCCAGCAGATCCGCAATTCCGCCCTTGGCAAGGATGTGGTGTCGGTCTTCGTGCTGCCGCCCTCGATCGGCGAACTGGAACGGCGCCTGCGCGGCCGCGACCAGGACAGCGAGGCGGTGATCGCGGCGCGGATGGCGAAATCGCAGGCCGAGATCAGCCACTGGGCGGAATATGACTATGTGCTGGTCAATGACGACATCGACCGCGCCGAGGCCGATCTGAAAACCATCCTTGCCGCCGAGCGGATGCGCCGCGACCGCCAGCCGGGCCTGAGCGATTTCGTCCGCGGCCTGAACCGGGAGTTCGAGAGCCGATGATCTACGCTCTGGACGGCAGGGAACCGGTGATCGGCCGCGATGTCTGGATCGCCCCCGGCGCCCATGTGATCGGCGATGTGGTGCTGGAGGACGAGGCCGGCATCTGGTTCGGCGCGGTGCTGCGCGGCGACAACGAGGTGATCCGGGTCGGGCGCGGCACCAACATCCAGGAAAACTGCGTTCTGCACACCGATATCGGCTTTCCGCTGATGATCGGCGCCGATTGCACCATCGGCCACAAGGCGATGCTGCATGGCTGTCAGGTCGGCGACGGCAGCCTGGTCGGCATGGGCGCCGCCGTGCTCAATGGCGCGGTGATCGGGCAGGGCTGCCTGATCGGGGCCGGCGCGCTGGTCACCGAGGGCAAGGTCATTCCCGACGGCAGTCTGGTGACGGGTGCGCCGGGCCGGGTGGTGCGCAGCCTCGACGGCGCGGCGCGGGCCGGGCTGCTGGCCTCGGCCGAGGGCTACCGGGCCAAAGCGGCGCGCTATCGCGCCGGGCTGCGGGCATTGTGAGGGGCGCGCGCGAGGCGCGGTGTCACGCATGAAGGCAGGGAAGGACAGACCCATGAGCGAGACGACCGAAACCCCCGGCATCCCCGAAACCCCCGGCATCCCCGAAACCCTGGTCCGCCGCAGCCCCTGGCCGGACAGCGTCAGCCGGGCGGTGGTGATGCCCCTGCAACCCTCGGTGGTCTATGCCTCGGCCGACCCCGACCAGCTTGACGCGCAGTATGAGGGCCGGGTCGCCGGCTTTACCTATGCGCGCGAGGGCCATCCCAATGCCAGCGTCCTTGCCGCCCGGATCGACGCGCTGGAAGGCGCGCCGGCGGCCGGCGGCGGCGGGCTGATCCTCGGCTCGGGGATGGCGGCGGTTTCGGCGGTGCTGCTGGGGCTCTTGAAGGCGGGCGACCATGTGCTGGGCGGCGATCAGCTTTATGGCCGCACACTCAGGCTGATGGCGCAGGACCTGCCGCGCCTCGGCATCGCCACCAGCCTTGCCGACCCGACCGATGCGGCCGCCTTCGCCGCCGCGATCCGCCCCGAGACCCGGCTGATCCTGGTCGAGGTGGTGTCGAACCCGACGCTGCGGGTCGCCGACATGGAAGGGATCATCGCGCTGGCGCGGGCGCGCGGCATCGCGGTGGCGGTCGACAACACCTTCACCACCCCGCGCGGCTACCGGCCCTTCGGGCACGGCGCCGATATCGTCATCCATTCGGTGACCAAGATGCTGGCCGGCCATTCCGACGTGACGCTGGGCTATGTCGCGACGCGCGATCCCGCGCAGTCCCGCGCGATCCGCGACTTCGCGGTGACCACGGGCATGACGCCAAGCCCGTTCGACTGCTGGCTGGCCGACCGCGGGCTGATGTCGTTCCATCTGCGCTATGACCGGGCCGAGGCCAATGCCGCCGCGCTCGCCGATCATCTGGCCGGGCTGGCGGGCGTGGCCCGGGTGATCTATCCGACCCGCGCCGATCATCCCGACCACAACCGGGCGCGGGCCATCCTGGGCGCGCGTGGCGGCCATATGCTGTCTTTCGAGGTCAGGGGCGGGCGGGCGGCGGCCAATGCGCTGACCCGCGCCATGCCCGATGTCGCCTTCGCCCCGACGCTGGGTGATATCGGCACCACGCTGTCGCATCCGGCCTCGTCCTCGCACCGCTTGCTCGACGGCGCCGGGCGGGCGGCGATTGGCATATCCGAGGGGTTCTTCCGGGTCTCGGTCGGGGTCGAGGATATCGCGGTCCTGAAGCGCGACTTCGCCGCCGGGGTTGGCGCGGCGCAAGAGGCGGCGGGCTGATCGCGGCTCAGTCTGAACGCGGCTCAGTCGCCGGGCGCCGGCGGCGCGAGAATGATCAGGTCGAAGTCGATGCCCCGGCAATGGCCGCGCACCTCGGCGATGACGGCGCCGGGGTCGGGCAGCGGCCGGGTCAGCGCGCGCAGCGGGCCGCGGTAGCCCAGCACCATCAGCCGCTGCGCAAGGTCGAGAATGTCGAACCCCGGCCCGAACAGCGGCGCAATCACCAGATCCGGCATCACCCGGGCCAGAAGCGATGCGTCAAGCGTGACATAGCGGGTCAGGACCAGCGCCGGGCCGGCCTGCCCGGTCAGCCGCGCCAGCATCGCCGGCCCGACCTCGACGGCAAGGCAGCGTGGTTCGTGCTCGGCCCCGTGCCCTGAGCGGCCCGCGGCGGCGCTGTCCGAATCGATCGTCATGTCGTCCGAGCCTTCTTGCGCCGAATGTTCCTGACGGTGCCGATCTGATCGCTTGATGGACGTGCGACCGGCCGGGTTTTCGCGTCAAGGTTTATCCGGCCTTGGCGGATGATCAAAGCGCAAAGGGGCCCCGTGGTTTACATTTTCCGCGGGCGCGGGCAGGCTGGCGGCGCGCTGGCGCATCGGCATGGGGACGACGATGGACAATCTTGCCGACGATCCGGCCGTGTCGCTGGGCGCCCTGCGCGCGATCCTCGGCGCGCTGCCGATGGCGGTGATCCTGGTCGATGCGCAGGAACGGGTGATCCTGGCCAATGCCGCGGCGCGCGTGCTTCTGGGCGAGGGGATCGAGGGCCGGGTCCTGAGCGCCGTCCTGCGCCACCCCGCCTTCGTCGCCGCGATCGAGGAAACCCTGGCCGAGGGCCGGGCCAGCGACGTGCGCGTCACCCTGCCCGACAAGGGCGGCGAGACCCATCTGGCAGTCCGCTCCGCCGCCATCCCGGCCCCGGCTGCGGGCCAGGCGGGCGGCGCGGCGGGCGGGCGCGCGGCGCTGGTCAGCTTCGAGGACATGACGGCGCTGGAACAGTCGGTCTCGATGCGGCGCGATTTCGTCGCCAATGTCAGCCACGAATTGCGCACCCCCCTGACCGCCCTTGTCGGCTTCATCGAGACGCTGCGCGGGGCGGCACGCGACGATCCGGCGGCGCGCGAACGCTTCCTTGGCATCATGGAGCGCGAGGCCGGGCGGATGATTCGCCTGGTCAGCGACCTTCTGTCGCTGAGCCGGGTCGAGGCCGAGGAACGCCGCCGCCCCGCCGATCGGGTCGAGGTGGCGGCGCTCCTGCGCTCGGTCATGGCCTCGCACCGCGATCCGGCGGCGGCGGCGGGGGTGGCGCTGACGCTCGATGCGCCCGATGGTCCGGTGACGCTGCGCGCCGATGCCGACCAACTGGTGCAGGTCTTTCACAACCTGATCGAGAATGCGCTGAAATACGGCGCCTCGGGTGGCGCGGTGACGATCTGTCTGACCCGGATCGAGCGCGAGCCGGTGTTGCGCGGCCCGGCGGTCGAGATCGCGGTGACCGACCGCGGCGAGGGGATCGATCCCTTGCACCTGCCGCGGCTGACCGAGCGATTCTACCGCGTCGATACCCACCGGTCGCGCGAGAAGGGCGGCACCGGGCTTGGCCTTGCCATCGTCAAGCATATCGTCAACCGCCATCGCGGCCGGCTCCGGATCGACAGCGAGATCGGAAAAGGCAGCACCTTCAGGGTGATCCTGCCGGCGGGCTGAGCGGCGGGCGGGCCGGACCGGCGCTGCGGCGCCGCCTGCGTCATGAAACTGTTACACAAGCGTCACAAAAGCATAGCCGGCCATGCCTAGACGGGGGCAGAGCCAGCCCGGGGGGGCTGGTCGCAACCCGACTTGCAGGAGTGATGCAATGACAGTCGTGAAACCGGGCCTTGCCCTTTCGATTTCCGCCCTGGCGCTTTTCGCTGCCGCCGGTGCCGCCACGGCGCGCGATCAGGTCCGCGTGGTCGGATCCTCGACGGTGTTTCCCTATAGCCAGGCCGCGGCCGAGAACTTTGCCAACGCGACCGGCATGGCGGCCCCGGTGGTCGAATCGACCGGCACCGGCGGCGGCATGAAGATCTTCTGCGGCGGCGTCGGTGTCGATCATGCCGACATCACCGGCGCCTCGCGGGCGATGAAGAAATCCGAATACGAACTTTGCGCCCAGAACGGCGTCACCGACATCACCGAGGTGCTGATCGGCTATGACGGGCTGTCGATCGCGGTGTCGCGCGCCAGCGCCCATGACTGGGCACTGACCGAGACGCAGATCTACCAGGCGCTGGCCGCCGAGGTCGAGGTCAATGGCGACTGGGTCGCCAACCCCTTCAAGAAGTGGTCCGAGATCGACGCGGGCCTGCCCGACGAGGCGATCCTCGCCTATGGGCCGCCGCCGACCTCGGGCACCCGCGACGCCTTTGTCGAACTGGCGATGCATGACGGCTGCAAGGCCCTGCCTTATGTGAAGAACCTCAAGGAAACCCTTGAGAAGAAAGACTTCGACGCTTTCGTGACCGAGCGCTGTTCGCGCATGCGCCAGGACGGTCCCTTCGTCGAGGCCGGCGAGAACGACAACCTGATCGTGCAGCGCCTCGAGGCCGATCCGCATGCCATCGGCATCTTCGGCTATTCGTTCCTCTACGAGAACCAGGACAAGCTGACCGGCATTCCGGTCAACGGCGTGGCCCCGTCCTCCGAGACCATCGCCGACTTTTCCTATGGGGTGGCGCGGCCGATCTACTTCTACGTCAAGAATGCCCATCGCGGCGTCATTCCGGGGCTGGACGAGTTCATCGCGGAATATGTCTCCGACACGGCGATCGGCGACGGCGGCTATGCCCAGGAACGCGGCCTGACCGTGCTGGCGCCCGATCTGCTGATCGAACAGCAGGACAAGGCGACCGGTGCGGCGACGATGACCGCGCCGCAAAGCTGAGCCACGACGACAAGAGCGGCGGGCCGGCCCCTTCGCCGGGTGGCGGCCGGGGCAGGGACATTCGACCAGACCGCGATCGGGGCGCGCTTATGACCGGCATTGCCTTTCTTCTTCTGTTTCTGGCGGCGCTTGCCGGCTATCTGGTCAATCGCCAGGCGGCCCGGGCGATCCGCGCCGGCGGCGCGCCGCTGCATTCGCTCGGGCTTTACCATGGCGGCTATGCCGCGCTGATGATGCTGGTGCCGGGGCTGATCTTCCTTCTGGCCTGGCTGGCGCTGCAGGGCCCGGTGGTCGATGCGCTGGTGATGGCCGGCCTGCCCGAGGGCACGGTCAGTGAGGCCGGCGGGGCCGGATCGGCCGGCGCGCTGGTTCTGGCCGAGGTCCGCTCGATCGCCTCGGGCCGGATCTTCGGCACTCCCGAGGCCTGGAAGATCGAGGCGGCGGCGCGGATGACCGCACTTCATGGCGGCGCGCGCCAGCTGATGCTGATCGGGCTTGCCGCGATCCTCGCCGGCGGCTTCGCCTTTGCCCGCAGCCGGGTCAGCGCGGCGTTCCGCGCCCGCCAGGGGGTCGAGCGGATCATCCTCGGGCTGATGATCTTCTGCTCGCTGGTGGCGATCTTCACCACGCTCGGCATCGTGCTGTCGCTGGTCTTCGAAAGCTGGCGGTTCTTCGCGATGGTGCCGGTGCACGAGTTTCTCTTCGGCCTGAACTGGGAGCCGCAGATCCCGATCCGCGCCGACCAGATCGCCGGGGCCGGCGCCTTCGGCTGGCTGCCGGTGATCCTTGGCACCTTCGTCATCACCGTGATCGCGCTGACCGTCGCGGTGCCGGTCGGGCTTTATGCCGCGATCTATCTCAACGAATTCGCCAGCCCGCGCTTTCGCGCCGTCGCCAAACCGGTGCTCGAGGTGCTGGCCGGGATCCCGACCGTGGTCTACGGCTTCTTCGCCATCCTGACCGTGGCGCCGGCGCTGCGCTCGGGCGCCTCGGCGCTGGGGATCGCGATGTCGCCCAATACCGCGCTGGCGGCCGGCGGGGTGATGGCGATCATGCTCATTCCCTTCATCTCGTCCTTTGCCGATGACGCCCTGTCGGCGGTGCCGCGCAGTTTGCGCGACGGCTCGCTGGCGCTGGGATCGACGCGGGCCGAGACGATGATGAAGGTGCTGTTCCCGGCCGCCATTCCCGGCATCGTCGGCGGCGTCCTCCTGGCGGTCAGCCGGGCGATCGGCGAGACGATGATCGTGGTGATGGCGGCGGGGCTGATCGCCCGGCTGACGATCAATCCGCTCGACAGCGTGACCACGGTCACCGTGCAGATCGTGACGCTGCTGATCGGCGACACCTCGTTCGACAACCCCAAGACGCTGGCCGCCTTCGCGCTGGGGCTGATGCTGTTCCTGGTCACCCTGGGGATCAACATCGTCGCCCTTGGCATCGTGCGCAAATACCGTGAAATCTATGACTGAGGACATCCGGGCATGAGCGAGATCAGCGCAATCGGCGGGCCGGCCGCAGCACCCCGGCGCCCCGGCATCACCAATATCGCCCGGCGCCGCCGCAGCGAGCGGGTGCTGCAGGGCCTCGGGCTGGGCGCGATCCTCTTGGCCTTCGCGATGCTGGCCACCCTGGTCGGCTCGCTGATCATCACCGGCTATCCGGCCTTCACCCAGACCCATCTGCGGATCGATTTCCCGGTGACCGAGGCGCGGGTCAAGTCCGACAAGCCCGAGGCCGGCAACTACCGCGCGCTGATGCAGGATGCGATGGTCGCGGCCCTGCCCGATGCCGATCCGGCGGCGGCGCGCAAGCTGGCCGCGATGCTGTCGAACTCGGCGCAGTTCGCGCTGCGCGACCGGGTGGTCGCCGATCCGGCGCTGATCGGGCAGGTGGTGACGATGACGGTGCCGGTCGCGGACCCCTATGACCAGCTGGCCAAGGGCCTGGTCCGGCGCGACACGCCCGAGGCCGAGCGCCGCCTGACCGATGCCGAGATCGCCGCCTTCGACCGTCTCGCCGCCGAGGGCCGGGTCTCGCGCCCGCTGAACACCGCGCTGCTGAGCAACGCCGATTCGCGCTTTCCCGAGATCGCCGGGCTGAAGGGCGCGCTGATCGGGTCGTTCTATGCGCTCATGACCTGCTTTGTCATCTCCTTCCCGCTGGCGATCGGCGCGGCGATCTATCTTGAGGAATTCGCGCCGAAGAACCGGCTGAGCGACATCATCGAGATCAACATCAACAATCTGGCGGCGGTGCCCTCGGTGGTCTTCGGCCTGCTGGCGCTGGCGGTGTTTCTGGGCTGGTTCGGGATGCCGCGCTCGGCACCCTTCGTCGGCGGCCTGACGCTGGCCCTGATGACGCTGCCGACCATCATCATTGCCACCCGCGCCAGCCTGAAGGCGGTGCCGCCGTCGATCCGCGAGGCGGCGATGGGGCTTGGCGCCTCGCGCCAGCAGGTGGTGTTCGGCCATGTCCTGCCGCTGGCGATGCCCGGCATCCTGACCGGCACGATCATCGGCCTGGCCCAGGCCCTGGGCGAGACCGCGCCCCTGTTGCTGATCGGGATGAACGCCTTCATCACCGCCGCCCCGGCAACGCCCTTCGACAGCGCCACCGCGCTGCCGACCCAGATCTTCATCTGGGCCGACAGCCCGGAGCGCGGCTTTGTCAGCCGCACCTCGGCGGCGATCCTGGTGCTGTTGTGCTTCCTGATGGCGATGAATGCGCTGGCGATTTTCCTGCGCTCGAAATTCGAGCGGAAGTGGTAAGGCGAAGGTGGATCCGATGAATGTGATGACCCGGGCGGAAAGCAGCGTGGCAAGCGACGTGGTGAAGATCTCGGCCCGCGATGTGCAGGTCCATTACGGCACGACGCAGGCGATCAAAGATGTCGATGTCGACATCCTCGACAAGACGGTGACCGCCTTCATCGGCCCCTCGGGCTGCGGCAAGTCGACTTTCCTGCGCTGCCTGAACCGGATGAACGACACCATCGACATCTGCCGGGTGAGCGGCCGGATCATGCTCGACGGCGAGGATATCTATGACCGCCGGATCGACCCGGTGCAGCTGCGCGCCCGGGTCGGCATGGTGTTCCAGAAGCCCAATCCGTTTCCGAAGTCGATCTTCGACAACGTCGCCTACGGGCCGCGGATCCACGGCATGACCCAGAGCCGGGCGGAACTGGACGAGGTGGTCGAATCCTCGCTGCGCCGCGCCGCCCTCTGGGACGAGGTCAAGGACCGCCTCGCCTCGCCCGGCACCGGCCTGTCGGGCGGCCAGCAGCAGCGCCTGTGCATCGCCCGCGCGGTGGCGACCGGCCCCGAGGTGCTGCTGATGGACGAGCCCTGCTCGGCGCTCGACCCGATCGCCACGGCGCAGGTCGAGGAACTGATCGACGAGCTCAGGACGAATTTTTCGGTGGTGATCGTCACCCATTCGATGCAGCAGGCCGCAAGGGTCAGCCAGCGCACCGCCTTCTTCCACCTCGGCGAACTGGTCGAATACGGCGAGACCGGCACGATCTTCACCAAGCCGCGCGATCCGCGCACCGAAAGCTACATCACCGGCCGGATCGGCTGAGGAAGGGTCACGAATGTCCGAAGAGCATATCGTCAAGTCCTTCGATCGCGACCTCGAGGCGATCCAGGCCATGGTCATGAAGATGGGCGGCATGGTCGAGACCGCGATTCTCGACGGCGCCAAGGCGCTGGAGACCCGCGACGAGGAACTGGCCGATCAGGTGCGCCGCGCCGACAAGGCGATCGACGCGCTGGAAGAGCGGATCAACGAAGAGGCGGCGCGGCTGATCGCGCTGCGCGCGCCGGCGGCATCCGACCTGCGCGTGGTCCTCAGCGTGATGAAGATCGCCGGCAGCCTCGAGCGGGTTGGCGACTATGCCAAGAACATGGCCAAGCGCGCCCATGTGCTGGGCCAGATGACGGCGGTCGGCGGATCGGGCGGGGCGCTGCGGCGGATGGCCCGCGCGGTGGTCGACATGCTGTCGGATGCGCTGGACGCCTATGTCCACCGCGATGTCGACCTGGCCCATGACGTGCGCCGGCGCGACTGCGAGGTCGACCAGATGTATAACGCGCTGTTTCGCGAGTTCCTGACCCACATGATGGAAGACCCGCGCAACATCACCGCCTGCATGCATCTGCATTTCATCGCCAAGAACGTCGAGCGGATGGGCGACCACGCCACCACCATCGCCGAACAGGTGATCTATCTGGTCACCGGCGCGCTGCCCGAGGAGGTGCGGCCCAAGGCCGAAAGCGTCACCGCCATCGGCGTCGGGGAGGGCTGATCATGGCGATCGCCCCGCCCAGCGTCCTGGTGGTCGAGGACGAGCCCGCCCAGCGCGAGGTGCTGGCCTACAACCTTCAGGCCGAGGGTTTTCGCGTCGCCCAGGCCGACAACGGCGAAGAGGCGCTGTTGCTGGTCGCCGAAGAGACCCCCGACCTGATCGTGCTCGACTGGATGCTGCCCAATGTCTCGGGGATCGAGGTCTGCCGGCGGCTGAAGTCGCGCGCCGAGACCCGGGCGGTGCCGATCATCATGCTTTCGGCGCGCTCCGAAGAGGTCGATCTGGTGCGCGGGCTGGAAACCGGCGCCGACGACTACATGATCAAGCCCTATTCGGTGGTCGAACTGATGGCGCGGGTGCGCAGCCAGTTGCGCCGCACCCGGCCGTCGACAATCGGCGCGACGCTGGAATACCTCGATATCACGCTCGACGGCGAGACCCACCGCGTCCACCGCGACGGTCATCTGTTGAAACTCGGCCCGACCGAGTTCCGCCTGCTCTCGACCTTCATGGAAAAGCCCGGCCGGGTCTGGAGCCGCGAGCAGCTGCTGGACCGGGTCTGGGGGCGCGACATCTATGTCGATACCCGCACCGTCGATGTCCATGTCGGCCGGCTGCGAAAGGCGCTTTGCGCCCATGGCGGCGAGGATCCCCTGCGCACCGTGCGCGGCGCCGGCTACGCGCTCGGCTGAGCCGGGCGCTCGGCTGAACCGGGGGCATGTGTCGGAAGGGCGTGTTAGCGCTACCACAACCGCGATCCAAAGCCTTTGAACCGCCACCGCCGGCTTGACCGGACCGGGCCTTGCATGGTTACGGGAGGGGAAAGCCGGCCATGCAGATGCGTGCCGGCCCCCGCAAGGAGCCCGCCCGCCGATGCCCGAAGACCAAAGCCCGCCGTCCCTGACAACCGCCGAGTTCCGCGACGCGGTGCTGCGCCACCTGACCTATACGCTGGCCAAGGACGCCGCCCATGCGACGCTGCACGACTGGCGGATGGCGCTTTGCCACGGCCTGCGCGATGCGATCATCGGCCCCTGGTTCGCCGCGACCCGGGCGACCTGGGCGCGCGATGCCAAGCGGGTGCATTACCTGTCGATGGAATTTCTGATCGGCCGCATCCTCGACGACGCGGCGATCAACCTCGGCCTGCAGGAGGTGGCGCGCACCGCGATGGCCGAGCTTGGCCAGGACTACGGCGCGCTGATCGAGGACGAGCCCGACGCGGCGCTTGGCAATGGCGGGCTCGGCCGGCTGGCGGCCTGCTACATGGACAGCATGGCGACGCTCGGCTGTCCGGCCTATGGCTACGGCATCCGCTACGAGCACGGGCTTTTTCGCCAGCGTTTCAAAGGGGGCCGGCAGATCGAGGCGCCCGAGGACTGGCTCTCCACCCCCAACCCCTGGGAGTTCGAGCGCCCCGAGGCCGCCTATGTGATCGGCTTCAAGGGCCATGTCGAAAGCGCCGGCGGGCAAAGCCGCTGGGTGCCGGGCGAGACGGTGATCGCCTCGGCGCATGACACGCCGGTGATCGGCTGGCAGGGGCGCTGGGCCAATACGCTTCGGCTCTGGTCGGCCAAGCCGACCGCGCAATTCGACCTGGACCGGTTCAGCCGCGGCGATTTCGCCGCCGCCGCCGAGCCCGAGGCGCTGGCGCGCACGCTCTCCCGGGTGCTTTACCCCGACGACACCACCTTCGCCGGCAAGGAATTGCGGCTGAAGCAGGAATTCTTCATGACCTCGGCCGCGTTGCAGGACATCCTGCGGCGCTTCCGCGATACCCACGCCGACCTCAACGCGCTGCCCGACAAGGTCGCGGTGCAGCTCAATGACACCCATCCGGCGATCGCCGGGCCGGAACTGATCCGGCTTCTGGTCGATGGCCATGGTGTCGGTTTCGACGCGGCGATCGGCATTGCGCAGGCGGTCCTTGGCTATACCAACCACACGCTCCTGCCCGAGGCGCTGGAGCGATGGTCGACCTATCTCATGGGCACGGTGCTGCCGCGCCACATGCAGATCATCGAGGGGATCGACGCCTGGCACGCGCGGGCCCATCCCGCCCGGCCCGAGCGCTGCCGGATCGTGCGCGATGATTCGGTCGGGATGGGAGAGCTGGCCTTCATCATGGCGCACCGGGTCAACGGCGTCTCGGCCCTGCATACCGATCTGGTCCGGACCACGCTTTTCCCCGAGCTTGACGCCCTGCACCCGGGGCGGATCATCAATCAGACCAACGGCGTCACCCCGCGGCGCTGGATCCGCCAGGCCAATCCGGGGCTGGCGGACCTGATCACCGGCGCCATCGGTCCGGGCTGGGAGGCCGACCTCGACCGGCTGGCAGCCCTGGAACCCCTGGCCGATGACGCCGGTTTCGCCGATGATTTCCGCGCGGTGAAGGCCGCCAACAAGCTGGCGACCGCCACCTGGCTTGGCGCCGAATGCGGCATCGCGATCGACCCCGGCGCGCTTTTCGACGTGCAGGTCAAGCGATTGCACGAATACAAGCGCCAGTTGATGAACATCCTGCAAACCATCGCCCGGTGGAACCGGCTGCGCGACGGGCAGATCGGCGATGCGGTGCCGCGGCTCAGGATCTTCGCCGGCAAGGCGGCGCCCGGCTACGGCGTCGCCAAGGAGATCATCCGCCTGATCCATGACGCCGGCGCGGTGATCAACGCCGATCCCGCCACCCGCGACATGCTGCGCGTCGTCTACCCGGCCAATTACAACGTCTCGATGGCCGAGCGGCTGATCCCGGCCGCCGACCTGTCCGAACAGATCTCGACCGCCGGGATGGAGGCCTCGGGCACCGGCAACATGAAGTTCGCGCTGAACGGTGCCTTGACCATCGGCACCCTCGACGGCGCCAATGTCGAGATCCGCGAAAGGGTCGGGGCCGAGAACTTCTTTCTCTTCGGGCTGACCGCCGAAGAGGTCGCGACCCGGCGCGAGGTGCCCGGACAGGCCCGCGCCGCGATCGAGGCCTGCCCCGATCTGCACCGGGTGCTGCAGGAACTGGCCGAGGGCCGCTTCAGCCCCGGCGAGCCCGGCCGCTACCGCGATCTGGTCGACCGGATCTGGAACCACGACTGGTTCCTGGTCGCCGCCGATTTCGCCGATTATGACGCGGCTCAGGCCCGGGTCGATGCGGCCTGGCGCGATCCGGCGGGCTGGACCCGGATGGCGGTGCTGAATGCCGCGCGGATGGGCTTTTTCTCCTCGGACCGGGCGATCCGTGGTTACATGGCCGATATCTGGTCAGTGGAATCGGCCCTGGCCGGGCGGGGAAAGGGTTAGGATGGCGCGCAGGACACCCGACCGACAGGCCCCGGTGATCGACGAGGGCGCGGCGCGGGCGCTGGCCGAGGGCCGGCACGGCGATCCCTTTTCGGTGCTCGGCCCGCATGGGCGGGGGCGTGACGCCACGGTGACGGCCTTCGTGCCGGGGGCGGTCCGGCTGTGGCTGGTGACCGGGGGCGGTGCGGCGCAGACGCCGATGCAGCCCCATCCGGCGGTGCCGGAGTTGTTCTCAGCCCCCCTCGCCACCGGCACGCCCTACCGGCTTCGGGCCGAGGCTTTGGACGGGCAGGGCTGGAGCTTTGATGATCCCTACCGCTTCGGCCCGGTGCTGGGCGAGATCGACGAATACCTGCTGGGCGAGGGGTCGCACCGGAGGCTCTGGCAGGCGCTCGGCGCCCATCCGATCCGTCACGAGGGCATGGCCGGCACCCATTTCGCGGTCTGGGCACCGAATGCGCGCCGGGTCTCGGTGGTTGGTGATTTCAACCACTGGAACGGGCGGGCGGCGCCGATGCGCCGGCGCGGCGCCTCCGGGGTCTGGGAGATCTTCCTGCCCGCCATCGCCGAGGGCACGGTCTACAAATACGAGATCCTCGGGCCGCAGGGGCTGGTGCCGCTCAAGGCCGACCCGGTCGGCTTCGGCTCGGAACACCCGCCGGCGACCGGATCGGTGGTGCGGGCACTCGGCCGCCACGACTGGCAGGACGCGGGCTGGATGGCCGGCCGGGCGGCGCGAAACTCGGTCGATGCGCCGATTTCGATCTACGAGGTCCATGCCGGGTCGTGGAAGCGCGCCGCGGCCGGGCGGATGCTGTCTTATGCCGAGATGGCCGGGGATCTGGTCGACTATGTCCGCGACATGGGCTTTACCCATATCGAGTTCCTGCCGCTTTCCGAACATCCCTTCGACGGCTCCTGGGGCTATCAGCCGGTCGGGCTTTACGCGCCGACCATCCGCCATGGCACACCGCAGGAATTCGCCGCCCTGATCGACGCCGCCCACCGCGCCGGGCTGGGGGTGATCCTCGACTGGGTGCCGGCGCATTTTCCCTCGGACGCGCATGGCCTGGCCGGCTTCGACGGCAGCAATCTTTACGAACACGCCGACCCGCGCGAGGGCTTTCACCGCGACTGGAACACGCTCATCTACAACTACGGCCGCCGCGAGGTTGCCAATTACCTCGCCGCCAACGCGCTTTACTGGCTGGAGGAATACCACCTCGACGGGCTCAGGGTCGATGCGGTCGCCTCGATGCTCTACCGCGACTATTCGCGCCCCGAGGGCGAATGGATCCCCAACCGCGACGGCGGGCGCGAGAATTACGAGGCGATGGCGCTCTTGCGTCAGGTCAATGCCGATGCCTACGGCGCCGATGCCGGGATCATGACCGTGGCCGAGGAATCGACCGCCTTTCCCGGCGTCACCCAGCCTGCCGATCGTGGCGGGCTCGGCTTCGGCTTCAAGTGGAACATGGGCTGGATGAACGACACGCTGGCCTATATGGCCCGCGATCCGGTGCACCGGCGCCATCATCATCACCAGATGACCTTCGCGCTGACCTATGCCTGGTCCGAGAACTTCATCCTGGCCGTAAGCCATGACGAGGTGGTGCATGGCAAGGGCTCGATGCTGACCCGGATGCCGGGGCAGGGGGCCGAGAAATTCGCCAACTTGCGCGCCTATTACGGCTTCATGTGGGGCCATCCCGGCAAGAAGCTGCTGTTCATGGGGCAGGAGTTCGCCCAAGGCGCCGAATGGAACCACGGCCAGAGCCTTGACTGGCACCTCGTCGATCTGCCCGCCCATGCCGGCGTGCAGCGGCTGGTGCGCGATCTCAACGCGCTTTACCGCGCGACCCCGGCGCTTTACCGCCACGACAGCCGGCCCGAGGGGTTCGAGTGGCTGGTGGTCGATGACGCCGCGCAATCGGTGCTGGCCTTCGTCCGCCGCGGCGCGCCGGGTGATGCGCCGGTGGTGGTCGCGGTGAATTTCACCCCGGTGGCGCGCGAGGGCTATCGGCTTGGCTTTCCGGCGCCCGGCCACTGGGCCGAGGTCATGAACACCGACGCGGCCGCCTACGGCGGCGCCAATCGCGGCAATCTCGGCGGGATCGCGACCGAGGCCCGGCCGCTGCACGGCCAGGCGCAATCGGCGCCGGTCTGTCTGCCGCCGCTGTCGGCGGTGATGTTCAGGCAGGGCGGTCCTGCCGAGGAGGAGGCAAAAGCATGAAACCCGGACCCTCGACGCGACTTTCGTCGCAGGCCATGGCCTTCGTCCTTGCCGGCGGGCGCGGCTCGCGGCTGAAGGAACTGACCGACAAGCGCGCCAAACCGGCGGTCTATTTCGGCGGCAAGACCCGGATCATCGATTTCGCGCTGTCGAATGCGCTGAACTCGGGCATCCGCAAGATGGCGATCGCCACGCAATACAAGGCCCATTCGCTGATCCGCCACATGCAGCGCGGCTGGGGCTTTTTCCGGGCCGAGCGCAACGAATACCTCGACATCCTGCCGGCCAGCCAGCGGGTGGCGGAGAACAAGTGGTATCTCGGCACCGCCGACGCGGTGACCCAGAACATCGACATCGTCGACAGCTACGACGTGAAATACGTCATCATCCTGGCCGGCGACCACATCTACAAGATGGATTACGAGGTGATGCTGCGCGCCCATGTCGAGGCCGGCGCCGATGTCACCATCGGCTGCCTGACCGTGCCGCGGGCCGAGGCCTCGGCCTTCGGGGTGATGGATGTCGACAGACAGGGCCGGATCACCGCGTTTCTGGAAAAGCCCGCCGATCCGCCGGCGATCCCCGGCGATTCCGACCACGCGCTGGCCTCGATGGGGATCTATGTCTTCGACTGGGCCTTCCTGCGCGACCTTCTGATCCGCGACGCCGAGGACAGCAATTCCAGCCATGACTTCGGCAACGACCTGATCCCGGGGATCGTGAAGGACGGCAAGGCGATGGCGCACCGCTTTTCGGAAAGCTGCGTCACCTCGGGGCTGGAGGAGGAGCCCTACTGGCGCGATGTCGGCACCATCGACGCCTTCTGGCAGGCCAATATCGACCTGACCGATTTCATCCCCAAGCTTGACATCTACGATACCGCCTGGCCGATCTGGACCTATGCCGAGATCGTGCCGCCGGCCAAGTTCATCCATGACGAGGATGGCCGGCGCGGCATGGCGGTCTCCTCGCTGGTCTCGGGCGACTGCATCATCTCGGGCTCGGAGGTGCGCAATTCGCTGTTGTTCACCGGGGTCCGGGCGCATTCCTTCTCGGTGCTCGACCATGCGGTGGTGCTGCCCTATGCCACGGTCAACCGGAAGGCGAGCCTGAAGAACTGCGTCATCGACCGCGGCGTCGAGATCCCCGAGGGGCTGGTGGTCGGCGAGGATCCGCTGTTTGACGCGAAATGGTTCCGAAGGACCGATCAGGGCATCGTGCTGATCACCCAGGACATGCTGGACCGGCGCGCGGCGAAGCTTGGCTGAAGCCGGGGGCGCTGCCCCCGGACCCCCGAGGTATTTTCGAACAGAAGAAGGGCAGGGTGGCGGTCCGGCAGGCGGCGGGCCCTTGACCGGGGCGCGGCGGGCGGGCACATCAGCGGCCATGTTGCCGATGGACAAGCTTGACGCGATCCGGCGCCGCTTCGAGTTTATCGAGGCGCGGCTTTCGGCCGGGGCGCCGCCGGCCGAGATCGCGGCGCTCGGCCGGGAATATGCCGAGTTGAAGCCGGTGGTGGCCGGGATCGCCGAACATGCCCGCGCCCTGGTCGATCTGGCCGAGGCCGAGGCGATGCGCGCCGATCCCGAGATGCGCGCCCTGGCCGAGGAAGAGCTGGCGCGGCTGGGCGCCGCCCTGCCGGCGATGGAGGAACGGCTGCGCCTTGCACTTCTGCCCAAGGATGCCGCCGATGCGCGCCCGGCGATACTGGAGATCCGACCCGGCACCGGCGGCGAGGAGGCGGCGCTGTTTGCCGCCGACCTGATGCGGATGTATCAGAAATACGCCGAGGCGAAGGGCTGGCGCTTTGAGGTCATGGAGATGACCGAGAGCGATCTTGGCGGGTTGCGCGAGCTGGTGGCGCGGATCAACGGCGAGGGGGTCTTTGCCCGGCTGAAGTTCGAGAGCGGCGTTCACCGGGTCCAGCGGGTGCCCGAGACCGAGGCCGGCGGGCGCATCCATACCTCGGCCGCGACCGTCGCGGTGCTGCCCGAGGCCGAG
>PHEC01000199.1 GCA_002841115.1 Alphaproteobacteria bacterium HGW-Alphaproteobacteria-6
GCATCGAGGCCGCGCGCCTCGGCCTGCGCCATCGCCGCCTCGCGCACCCGCATCTCGATTTCGCGCCGCTCGCTGTTCAGCCGGTCAAGCCGTTCGGCCAGCGCCGCCGCCTCGTGCGGATCATCGGTGGCCAGCAGCCGGGCGCCAAGATCGGCCGCCCCGATCCGCCCGCCGGCATTGACCCGCGGCCCGAGGACGAAGCCGAGGTGGTGGGCGTCGGGCGCCCGGTCGAGCCGCGCCACATCGGCAAGGGCTGTCAGCCCGACACGCTCGCGCCGCGCCATCACCCGCAGGCCCTGGCGCACCAGCGCGCGGTTGACCCCGGTCAGGGGCGCGACATCGGCGACGGTGGCCAGCGCCACCAGATCGAGAAGCGCCATCAGGTCGGGTCCCTGACGGCCGGCCTCGCGGCATTGCCGGTTGACCTCGACCAGCATCAGGAAGACCACCGAGGCGGCACAGAGATGCGCCAGCGCGCCATCCTCGTCGGCGCGGTTGGGGTTGACCACTGCCAGCGCCGGCGGCAGCACCTCGCCGCCGAGATGGTGGTCGAGAACGATCACGTCGGTCCCGGCCGCCGCCGCCAGCGCCTCGTGGCCGAGGGTGCCGCAATCGACGCAGACGATCAGGTCATGCGCCGCCGCCAGCCGCCGCATCGCCGCCGGGTTCGGGCCATAGCCTTCCTCGATCCGGTCGGGAACATAAAGCGTGGCGGACCGGCCCTGCGCGCGCAGCCAGCTGATCAGCAGCGCCGCCGAGGCGCCGCCATCGACATCGTAATCGGCAAAGATCGCGATCCGCTCGCCGGCTTCGGCGGCACGGCGGAAGCGGTCGGCGGCCGGCACCATGTCCTTGAGGCTGCGCGGATCGGGAAGCAGGTCGCGCAACTGCGGCTCGAGGAACCGCGCGGCCTCGGCCGGTGCCACCCCGCGCGCCACCAGCACGCCGGCCAGCGCCGGCGGCAGGCCGGTCTCTTGCGCCATCCTCTCGGCCAGCCGGTCGGCCTCGGCACTGGGGCCAACCCAGCGCCGGCCGGTCGCCGAACAGGTGACATCGAGAAAGGCGCGCGTCTGCATCGCCCCTGAATGGCGCAAAAGCGCCGCAAGCGCCAGAGCCGGCCGGCGCCGCAGTCGCTTGACCTCGGGTCCGCCCCGGCATATGCCCCGCCCGACCAAGGCGCCCCCCCGCGAGAAGCCCATGACCACCTATTCGGCCCTGACCACGCTTGACGCCCGCGAACCGGCCGAGGCGTTGGCCGAGGCGATGGAGAACTTCCTGCCCGAACCGACCGGCATCGGCGTCTTCGAGATCGAGGACGGCTCGGGGCGCTATGAGGTCGGCATCTATTTCGACGCCGAACCCGACGATACCGAACTGGCGCTGATGGCGGCGATCTACGGCGCGCGGCCCTTTGCGGTGTCACTGGTGCCGGAAACCGACTGGGTCGCCCATGTTCGGCGCGAGTTGCAGCCGGTCGAGGCCGGGCGCTTCTTCGTCTACGGCAGTCATGACGCCGGCCGGGTGCCCGAGGGGCGCGTGGCGCTGCTGATCGAGGCGGCGATGGCCTTCGGCACCGGCCATCACGCCACCACGCTCGGCTGTCTGGTGGCGCTCGACCGGCTGGAGCGGGTCGGCCTTCGCGCCGCCCGCATCGCCGATATCGGCTGCGGCACCGCGGTGCTGGCGATGGCCGCCGCGGCGATCTGGCCCGAGGCGACCGCAATGGTGCCGGTCATCGCCTCGGACATCGATCCGGTCGCGGTCGAGGTGGCGGCGGCCAATGTCGCGGCCAACCGGCTGGACGGGCGGGTGCGCTGCGTCACCGCGGCGGGTTTCGCGCATCCCGATCTGGCGGCGGGCGCGCCCTATGATCTGGTCTTCGCCAATATCCTGATGGGCCCGCTGATCGATCTGGCCCCGGCAATGGCCGCCCATGTCGGTCCCGGCGGCCATGCGATTCTGTCCGGTATCCTGAATGAACAGGCCGATGCGGTGGCTGCGGCCTACCGTGCGGCGGGGTTTTGTGTTTCGGGTCGCGACGAAATCCGCGAATGGACGATACTGGTTCTGCGCCGGAACCAATAGGCGCGATTGCGGCGGCGACGCGGCGGCTCGCCGCATTTCGGCCGCAATCCCTTCACATCCTTGTCATTCAGGACAACCGCAACCCGGGGGATCGGCATGGTCGATCGCAACTTGCAGAATTTCTACGGCCGCCTTGGCCGGATCGAGCATATCCACGCCGCCGGCGGCGGGTTCGAGGCCGATGGCACGCTCGGGATGAGCCATTACAAGCGCGCCGCGCCGCGCGCGCGCCGCTTCGGGCTGATGGGGCCGCTGGCACTGGTGTTGATGGCGGTGATCACGATCAAGGCCGCGGTGCTGGCGACGATCGGTGCCGATGCCTATCAGGACCGGATCGCGCAGCTTCAGGCCGGCGGCACCGCCGATCACGTCGGCGCCTATGTGCTTCAGGCCGATCCGCTGACCGTGGCCCTGGCCGCGCAAGTCGGCAAGTTCCTGCCCTGATCGCGTAAACCGGGCAGAGGCTGGCTGCAACCGCGCCCTTCAGACATCGAAAGACCGCGCCGGCGATGCCGGCACGGTCTTTGGCGACATCCGTCGCGCGAACTGCCTTTGGCGACATCCGTCGCGCAATCCGTCCTACGGAAGGCAAGGCTCAGACGCGGGTAACGATCCCGTCGATGTCGCCGCGGCACAGGCCGATGTCGTCAAGCTCGCGGTCCGACAGTTTCGACAGCGCATTGCGGGTCACGCGGGCATCGTTCCAGTTGGCGACGGCGGCCAGGAGGCTGGCGAAAAAGCCGCTGACGGAACCGGTGGCGGCGCGGTTGATGGCGAAGGTGGTCATGGTCTTGTCCTCGGGGTTTGCCGAGTGCCGCATTGATGGGCATCTCGCTTCTGAACCGGCAGATAGGCTTGTCGGCGAGCTTGGGCAAGAGACGCCGCTGCAGAGCCGTCATGCAGCCATTGCATGGGTCATTCGGCGCTTAACCCTTTGTAATGAAGTTGTTTCTGCAAGTGCGAAAAATGTCGCTTTCCGCATCCGCAAAGGCGGATTTCGCCGATGACCGGGCCCAGTCGGCCGATCCGCGCCGGGGCGACCAGGGGGCCGGCCCAAGGGACGGAAACGCCAATCACCCTTTGCGATGTTCGCTTTTCGTGCTAGTCGTGTCCGAAAAGCAACAACCGGCAGGCAGGCAATGCGCGTTCTGGGAATCGATCCGGGTCTGAGAAACCTCGGCTGGGGCGTGATCGCGGTCACGGGCACCCGGCTTTCCCATGTCGCCAACGGCACCATCCGCTCCGAAGGCGGCGACCTTGCCGCGCGGCTTTTGTCGCTTTACCGCGGCCTCGGCGCGGTGGTGGCCGAATTTGCCCCCGATGCGGCGGCGGTCGAACAGACCTTCGTCAACCGCGACGGGGCGGGGACGCTGAAGCTCGGCCAGGCCCGCGGCATCGCCCTTCTGGTGCCGGCCATGGCCGGGCTCAGCGTCGGGGAATATGCCCCGAACGCGGTCAAGAAGGCGGTGGTCGGGGTCGGCCATGCCGACAAGGGCCAGATCGCCCATATGGTGGCGATCCTGCTGCCCGGCGTCCGGCCGGCCGGGCCGGATGCGGCCGATGCGCTGGCGGTGGCGATCTGTCATGCCCATCACCTGCAGGCCGGCGGCCGGCTGGCGGCGGCGCTGAGGGGGGCGGCATGATCGGGAGGCTGGCCGGCATCCTTGCCCATCGCGGGTCCGACCAGGTGCTGATCGACGTGCGCGGGGTCGGCTATGTCGTCCATGTCTCGACCCGCACCATGGCCGCGCTGCCGGCGACCGGCGGCGCCTGCGTGCTCTATACCGACCTGCTGGTGCGCGAGGATCTTCTGCAGCTTTTCGGCTTCGCCACCATGGCCGAACGCGAATGGCACCGGCTGCTGACCACGGTCCAGGGGGTCGGCGCCAAGGCCTCGATGGCGATCCTCGGCACGCTCGGCCCCGAGGGCACCGGCCGCGCCATCACCCTTGGCGACTGGTCGGCGATCAAGGCCGCCCCCGGTGTCGGGCCGAAACTCGCCCAGCGGGTGGTGATGGAACTGAAGGACAAGGCACCGGCGATCATGGCGCTGGGCGCCACTCCGGGGTTCGCCGGCGACGGCACGGTCGTCGAGCCCGACACCGCGGCGCCCGGTCAACCCGCCGCCC
>PHEC01000200.1 GCA_002841115.1 Alphaproteobacteria bacterium HGW-Alphaproteobacteria-6
GCTTCGTCGCCGCCACGCCGGCGCCAATGTCCGCTGGACTGCCCCGGATTTGGCCGCTAATAACCGGCGCTGAAGGCTGCGGGAAACCGTGGCCGGTTTGTTGCAGGGCCGGGCCGCCGGCCGAGGAAGGGAGAATTGCTCGTGTCCCACGCAGACGATCACGCAGGCAGCCGGAGGGATTTCCTCTATTATGCCACGGCAGGGGCCGGGGCGGTCGCGGGCGGTGCCGCGGTCTGGACGCTGGCCGACCAGATGAACCCCTCGGCGGATGTGCAGGCGCTGTCGTCGATCTTCGTCGACATCGGCGGGGTCGAGACCGGCACCCAGTTGACCGTCAAGTGGCGCGGCAAGCCGGTCTTCGTCCGCCGCCGCAGCCAGGACGAGATCGACGCGGCGCGCGCCGTCGATCTGGGAGACCTGATCGATTCGAAGGCCGAGAACGCCAACCTTCCCGCCGAGGCCGACGCCAGCGACCAGAACCGGGCGATGGACGAGGCCGGCGAATGGCTGGTGATGATCGGGGTCTGCACCCATCTCGGCTGCGTGCCGATCGGCAATGGCTCGGGCGAGTTCGGCGGCTGGTTCTGCCCCTGCCACGGCTCGCACTATGATACCTCGGGGCGCATCCGCAAGGGACCGGCGCCGCGCAATCTCGACATTCCGGTCGCGGCCTTCACCGACGACACGACGATCAAGCTGGGCTGAGGGGGCTGACCATGGCTGGAATTCCGCACGACCATTACGAACCCAAGTCGGCCTTCGAGCAATGGCTGCACCGGCGCCTGCCGATCGTCAGCCTGGCCTATGACGCGCTGATGATCCCGACGCCGAGAAACCTCAACTGGTGGTGGATCTGGGGCATCGTGCTGGCCTTCTGCCTGGTCTTGCAGATCGTCACCGGCATCGTGCTGGCGATGCACTACACCCCGCATGTCGACATGGCCTTTGCCAGCGTCGAGCATATCATGCGCAACGTCAACGGCGGCCACATGCTGCGCTACCTGCATGCCAATGGTGGCTCGCTGTTCTTCCTCGCGGTCTATATCCACATCTTCCGCGGCCTTTTCTACGGCTCCTACAAGGCCCCGCGCGAGGTGACCTGGATCGTCGGCATGCTGATCTATCTGGCGATGATGGCGACCGCCTTCATGGGCTATGTGCTGCCCTGGGGGCAGATGTCGTTCTGGGGCGCCACGGTGATCACCGGCCTTTTCGGCGCGATCCCCGGCATCGGCGAGCCGATCCAGACCTGGCTTCTGGGCGGGCCGGCGGTCGACAACCCGACGCTGAACCGCTTCTTCAGCCTGCATTACCTTCTGCCCTTCGTCATCGCGGCCCTGGTCGCGGTGCATATCTGGGCCTTTCACACCACCGGCAACAACAACCCGACCGGGGTCGAGGTGCGGCGCGGATCGAAGGCCGAGGCCGAGCGCGACACACTGCCCTTCTGGCCCTATTTCGTGATCAAGGACCTTTTCGCGCTGGCGCTGATCCTGGTGGTCTTCTTCGCTGTCGTCGGTTTCATGCCGAACTATCTTGGCCACCCGGACAACTACATCGAGGCCGATCCGCTGGTGACACCCGCCCATATCGTGCCGGAATGGTATTTCCTGCCGTTCTACGCGATCCTGCGGGCGTTTACCGCCGATGTCTGGGTGGTGCAGATCGTGCAGTTCGTCACCTTCGGCATCGTCGACGCCAAGTTCTTCGGCGTGATCGCGATGTTCGGCGCGATCGCGGTGATGGCGCTGGCGCCCTGGCTTGATACCTCGGCCGAGCGCTCGGGCCAGTACCGGCCGATGTTCCGCTGGTGGTTCTACCTCTTGATCATCGACTTCGTGGTGCTGATGTGGGTCGGCGCCCAGACGCCGACCGAGGTGACCTCGTGGATCTCGCTGATCGCCTCGGCCTACTGGTTCGCCTATTTCCTGGTCATCCTGCCGATCCTCGGCGTGATCGAGAAACCGACGCCGCGTCCGGCGACGATCGAGGATGACTTCAACGCGCATTACGGCGCCAAGCCCCATGCGGCCGAGTGAGCGAAAGGAAGACCAAGATGCTGAGACATTTCGCAATCGCCGCGACCCTGGCGCTGATGCTGCCGGCCGGGGCGGCACTGGCCGCCGGGGCCGAGGGTCACATCGAATCGGTGGACTTCCCGTTCGAGGGGCCGTTCGGCGCCTATGACGAGCATCAGCTGCAGCGCGGGTTGCAGGTCTATACCGAGGTCTGCTCGGCCTGCCACGGCATGAAGCAGGTCGCGATCCGCTCGCTTGGCGACGAGGGCGGGCCGCATCTGCCGGCCGACCAGGTGCGCGCCTATGCCGCCCAGTTCTCGGTTCTCGACGCCGATACCGGCGAGGAGCGGCCCGGCGCGCCGACCGACCATTTCCCGCATTCGGCACTGGAGAACGCCCCGGACCTCAGCCTGATGGCCAAGGCGCGGGCCGGATATCACGGGCCCTACGGCAGCGGGCTGAGCCAGCTTGTCAATGGCATCGGCGGGCCGGAATACATCGTCTCGGTGCTGAACGGCTATTCCGGCGAGGAAAAGGAAGAGGCCGGCGAGACCTTCTACGAGAACCACGCCTTCCCCGGCGGCTGGATCAAGATGGCCCCGCCGCTGTCGGACGAGCTGGTCGAATACGCCGACGGTTCGCCCAATGACGTGCGCCACATGGCCGAGGATGTCGCGGCCTTCCTGATGTGGGCGGCCGAGCCGAAGATGATGGCGCGCAAACAGGCCGGCTTTGTCGGCGTGCTGTTTCTGGGGCTGCTGACGGTGCTGCTGTATCTCACCAACAAGCGGCTCTGGGCGCCGCACAAGGGCCGCAAGGCGGCCTGAACCGTTCTGGCGCGGCGGGGGCTTCGCGCCCCCGCACCCCCGCGAGGTATTTCCGAACAGAAGAAATGCACAGAGGCCATGCGCGTCCCTTCGGGGGCGCGTTTTCATGTGCCGAGATAGCGGGCCAGGGCCGGGGGCGGATGGTCGAGCAGGGTCGCGGTCGGCGCCGGCGGATGAGCGATGCCCTCGGCGACCAGGATGGTCTGCGGCGCGAAGCGGCGGGCATCGGCGGGGTCGTGGCTGACGATCAGGACGGTGGCGGCGGTCTCGGCGGCGATCGCGGCGACGAGGTCGAGCATGTCGGCCTTGAGCGCCGGGCCGAGGGCGGCGAAGGGTTCGTCGAGCAGCATCAGCGGGCGGGATCGCAGAAGGGCACGGGCCAGGGCGACGCGACCCTGTTCGCCACCCGAGAGCGTCGCCGGGCGGCGCGCGCCCATGCCGGCAAGGCCGACGCGGGCCAGTGCTGCATCGGTCTGGGCCTGTTCGGCGGGTGACAGGCGCAGGTCGGGGCGCAGGCCGAGGCCGACATTCCGGGCGACATCGAGGTGGGGAAAGAGGTTCTGGTCCTGAAACAGGATCGACAGTGGTCGCTGTCCCGGTGCCAGGCCGGCGAGGTCGCGCCCGGCCCAGAGGATGCGGCCCGAGGCCGGCGTGACAAAGCCGGCGATCGCCGCGAGGAGGGTCGACTTGCCCGCCCCCGAGGGGCCGATCACCGCCACCCTTGCGCCCGGCTCGACCGAAAGATCGGCGGCGAGGCGGAAATCGTCCTGAACGATGCGCAGGTTCTCAAGCGTCAGCATCATCTTGCCCCAAGCGGTCGAAGGCCCGAAACAGGGCAAGGCTGATCAGCACCAGAAGCAGTGCCGCGCCGGCGGCATCGGCCGTGCGGTAGGCGCCCATCAGCCGGTAGACCTGCAAGGGCAGCGTCGCATTGCCGGCATCGGCAAAAAGCGCCACCACGCCGAGGTCGCCCATCGCCAGCGCTGCCGTCAGCCCGGCGGCGAAGCGCAAAGGCCGGGCGAGGCGCGGCAGGATCAGGAGCCTGAGCCGGGCCATGCCGGCGAGACCGAGGCTGGCGGCGAGGCGGCCGTAGTCGGCCTCGATCGCGCGCGCCGCCGGGATCAGGGCGCGCAGGCAGAAGGGCAGCGCCAGCACCGCATTGACCAGGGTGGTGACCGGCAGGGCAAGATCGCCGGGGCGAACAAAGGGGCGCAGCATCAGGAAAAGACCGGTGCCGATCACCAGCGCCGAGGTGGCGAGCGGCAGCATGGCCAGCACCTCGATCCGGCGGGCATGCGGGCCGGCGGCGGCGGCCAGCGCCAGTGGCAGCG
>PHEC01000039.1 GCA_002841115.1 Alphaproteobacteria bacterium HGW-Alphaproteobacteria-6
GGTGGTGTTTTCCAGCACGCGCACCATGGCGCGCCCGCCGCGTGTCGCCGCCGAAGAGGCATAGGAGATGTCGCGCGCGATGTCCCGTTGCATGTCCCTGACTGCCCTCCCGATCCGATGTCCCCGGTGGTCAGGCAGTATCGCATCCTCGCATGACGGCGTGGTGACAGCGCCGTTACTCCGCCGCCGCCTGCACCGGGGCGCCACCGGCGCGGATCGTCGCCAGCAGCGCCTCGCGCCGCTTTGCCGCCGCCGCCGCCGAGGCCGCCTTGACCGGGCCGAAGCCGCGGATCTCAAGCGGCAGCGCGGCCAGCGCGCGCACCGCATCCAGCGTCGCCGGCGTCACCTTGCCGAGGGTCTCGGCCATGTCGGCCTCGTATTCGGCGATCAGCGCGCGTTCCATCCGCCGCTCGGCCGAGCGGCCGAAGAGGTCGAGCGGCCCGCCGCGCAGGTCCTTCATCGCCGCCAGCACCCGGAAAAGCCGCAGCACCCAGGGACCGAATTCGCGCTTTTGCGGGCGCCCGTTGGCGCCCATTCGCGCCAGGAACGGCGGGGCAAGGTGAAAGACCGGGCGCAGGTCGCCGTCGAATTCGGCCCGCGCCTTCTTCAGCGTTTCCAGATGCAGCCGCGCCACCTCGTATTCGTCCTTGCAGGCCAGAAGCCTGTGGTAGCCAAGCGCCACCGCCTCGCGCAGCGCCTCCGGCGCATGCTCGACCAGGCGGCGGTAGCGCGCGGCAAGGGCGGCGTCCTGATAGGCGGTCAGATGCGCCGCCCTGTATTCAATCTTTTCCTGCAAGGACAGTGGCGTTGGCACCTCTTCCTGATGCAGTTTCTCAACATCGTCGGGGTGCGTGATCGCCCAGCGGCCGATCTCGAAGGCGCTCAGGTTGCCCTTGACCGCGGCGCCGTTCAGCTCGATCGCCTGCCGGATCGCCTCGGCCGGCAAGGGCACCAGCCCGGACTGCCAGGCGGCGCCCAGCAGCACCATGTTGGAATAGATCCCGTCGCCCATCAGCCGCCGCGCCAGATCGCTTGCGTCGAGAAAGCGCACCCGCTCGCGCAGCCGCGCCTCGATCGACAGCCTGAGCCCCTCGGCCGGCAGGCGGAAATCGCGGTCGCGGGTGAAGGCGCCGGTGACGATCTCATGCGCGTTGACCACCGCCCCGGTGCGCCCGGTCTTCATCAGGCCCAGCGTCCGCGCCCCGCCGGTGACGACCAGATCGCCGCCGATCACACAGTCGGCCTCGCCCGCCGCGACCCGGATCGCGTTGATATCGCTTGGGCTTTCCGCAAGACGCAGATGGATGTTGACGGCGCCGCCCTTCTGGGCAAGGCCGGCCATCTCCATCATGCCCGCACCCTTGCCGTCGAGATGCGCGGCCTGCGCCAGCACCGCGCCGATGGTCACCACCCCGGTGCCACCGACCCCGGTGATCAGCATGTTCCAGGTGCCGCGGATCGCCGGCAACACCGGCTCAAACAGGTCGGGCAGGGTGAACTCCGCCGCCTCCGCCTTGCGCGGCCGCGCCCCCTGCAAGGTCACGAAGGACGGGCAGAAGCCGTCGAGGCAGGAGAAATCCTTGTTGCACGACGACTGGTCGATCGCCCGCTTGCGCCCCAGTTCGGTTTCCACCGGCACGATCGAGACGCAGTTCGACTGCACCCCGCAATCGCCGCAGCCCTCGCAGACATCGGTGTTGATGAAGATCCGGGTGTCGGGGTCGGGGAAGCTGCCGCGCTTGCGCCGCCGGCGCTTTTCGGCGGCACAGGTCTGGACATAAAGAATGACCGACACGCCGCTGATGTCGCGAAACCTTTTCTGGACATCTGGCAGCGCGCGGCGCTCATGCACCTCGATCCCGGACGGGAAAGCGGCCGGATCGACATCCTCCTTCTCGTCATAGACAAGGGCGATGTGGCGGACCCCCATCGCCTGGACCTCGCGGGCGATCTGCGGCGCGTTCAGCCCGCCCTCGTTGGGCTGGCCGCCGGTCATCGCCACCGCATCGTTGAAGAGGATCTTGTAGGTGATGGTGGTGCCCGCCGCCAGCGCCGCACGGATCGCGAGGATGCCGGAATGGTTGTAGGTGCCGTCGCCGAGGTTCTGGAAGACATGGGGCCGGGTCGAGAACGGCGCCTGCCCGACCCAGTTCACCCCCTCGCCGCCCATCTGCGTCGGCCAGAGCGTGTCGCGGTCCATCCAGACCGCCATGAAGTGGCAGCCGATGCCGGAATAGGCGACCGAGCCCTCGGGCACCTTGGTCGAGGTGTTGTGCGGACAGCCCGAGCAGAAATAGGGGGTGCGCTGCGCGATCTCGGGGGCGTTGTCGGCGCGGCGCGCCTCGCTGACCTCGGCGAGGGCGGCGCGCATCCGGTCGCTGGCGCGGCCCTCCTCGGTCAGGATCTCGCCGATCTTCTCGGCGATCATCGCCGGATCCAGCGCATAGCGGGTCGGGAACAGTTCGGGGCCGAAATTGCCCTTGCGCCAGCCATAGACCCGCCGGCCGCGGCGGTCGTCGAAGATCGCCTCCTTGACCTGGACCTCGATCAGCTTGCGCTTTTCCTCGACCACGACGATCAGGTCGAGCCCTTCGGCCCAGTCGTGAAAGCCGTGCATGTCGAGCGGGAAGGTCTGGCCGATCTTGTAGGTGGTCAGGCCGAGCCTTTCGGCCTCGGCCGCGTCGATGCCGAGCATCTCGAAGGCATGGCAGAGATCAAGCCAGTTCTTGCCGGCCGAGACGAAGCCGATCTTGGCCCCCGGCTTGCCCCAGACCCGCCGGTCGATGCCGTTGGCGCGGGCAAAGGCCTCGGCCGCCTGGCGCTTGTGGTCGATCATTCGGGTTTCCTGGATCACCGGCGTATCGCCAAGCCGGATGTTCAGCCCGCCCTCGGGCAGCGGAAAATCCGGCCGGATCAGACCCATGCGAAACGGGTCGCCATCGACCACCGCGGTTGCCTCGGCGGTGTCCTTCATCGTCTTCAGCCCGACCCAGACCCCGGCATAGCGGCTGAGCGCCCAGCCGTAGATGCCGAAATCCAGCACCTCCTGCACCCCGGCCGGGCTGACCACCGGCATGTAGACATCGACCAGCGCCCAGTCCGACTGATGCAGCGTCAGCGAGGATTCGCCGGTATGGTCATCGCCCATCGCCATCAGCACGCCGCCATGGCGCGAAGTGCCGGCAAGGTTGGCATGGCGCATCACGTCGCCGGTGCGGTCAACCCCCGGCCCCTTGCCATACCAGAGCGCGAAAACCCCGTCGAAGCGGCCCTCGCCCCTGAGTTCGGCCTGCTGGGTGCCCCAGATCGCGGTGGCGGCCAGATCCTCGTTCAGCCCCGGCTGAAAGCGGATGTCATTGGCTTCCAGCAGCGTCTTCGCCCGCGCCATGTTCAGGTCGACCCCGCCGAGCGGCGAGCCGCGATAGCCCGAGACATAGCCGGCGGTGTTCAGCCCGGCCTGCCGGTCGCGCGCCTTTTGCATCAGCATCAGCCGCACCAGCGCCTGGGTGCCGTTCAAGAGCACCGGCGAGCGCGCCAGATCATAGCGATCCGACAGCGTGATCCCTGACTTTCCCATCCGGCGCCTCCCTGCCTGAATAGCCGGCATTATAGGTCAAAATTGCTGACCTAGAAAGCCTTTTCTCCGGCGCCGTCGCATTTGTTTCGCTTTCGGCGGCGCGGAAATTCCGACATAAGGCGGACAGGAATTTTGACCGAAAGCGTCGTCATGGACTGGGACAAGCTCAGAATCTTCCACGCGGTTGCCGATGCCGGCAGCCTGACCCATGCCGGCGAGACGCTGCACCTGTCGCAATCGGCGGTCAGCCGGCAGATCCGCTCGCTCGAGGAAAGCCTTGGCAGCACGCTTTTCCACCGCCATGCGCGCGGGCTGATTCTGACCGAACAGGGCGAATTGCTGTTCGAGGCGACCTCGTCGATGAACCGCCGGCTGGAAACCGCCGCCGCCCGGATCCGCGACAGCGAGGACGAGGTCTTCGGCGAATTGCGCGTCACCACCACCACCGGCTTCGGCACGCTCTGGCTGGCGCCGCGCCTGACCAAGCTCTACGAGCGTTACCCCGACCTCAAGATCGACCTGATGCTTGAGGAACGGGTGCTTGACCTGCCGATGCGCGAGGCCGACGTGGCGATCCGGATGAAGGAGCCGAGCCAGGCCGACCTGATCCGCCGGCGGCTGATGAACATCCGCATCCGGCTTTACGCGACCTCGGAATACCTTGCCGCCCATGGCACGCCAGAGCGGCTGTCCGACATCGCCGAACACCGGCTGATCAGCCAGCACGAGGGCGCGCCGCAGGTTGCGGCCGGGGCCTCGCTGGTGCAGCACCTGATCAGCCAGGAAATCCGCTCGCGGCTGACGGTCAACCACTACTTCGGCGTGCTTCAGGCGGTGCTCAATCACCTCGGCATCGGCGTGCTGCCCGATTACCTGACCGAGGATTTCCCCAATCTGGTGCGGGTGCTGCCGGATATCGAATCCGGCGAGGTGCCGGTGTTCCTCGCCTACCCGGAAGAATTGCGCCAGTCCAAGCGGGTCGCCGCCTTCCGCGACTTCGTCACCGAAGAGATCATCGCCTACCGCAAACGCAAGCTGGTCGAGCCCGCAACCTGACGTTGCACTGAGGCATGACGGCAACGCATGGCCGCCATGATCGCCCGGCCATGCATTTTCCCTTGAACCCTTCGCATCCCGCCCATAAATCGGGCTTGAAGGCGATGGTTGAGGCAACTCGCCGCCGTCTTCATACCTCCCTGTTGGACTTGGGCCGAGCTTTGTCTCGGCCTCTTTTTTTCGCCGCCGGTCTGCCGCGCCGCCCTGCCCGGCGACCGGGCGCCGGGCCTTGGCGCGCCGGCCCCGCGCGGGGCGGTCCAATTCGGACTTTCCCGCCCCCCGGCCTTGTTCTAAGAGGACCGCGGGCGAAGACGGCCGGCAGGCCGGAACCGGGCGCGGGGGATGGAATGCACGAACCTGAGATCACCGAGGCGTTGATCGCCGCGCACGGGCTGAAACCCGACGAATATGCCCGCATCCTCGAAATCATCGGGCGTGCGCCGACCTTCACCGAACTCGGCATCTTCTCGGCGATGTGGAACGAGCATTGTTCCTACAAGTCCTCGAAGAAATGGCTGCGCACCCTGCCGACCACCGGGCCGCAGGTGATCTGCGGGCCGGGCGAAAACGCCGGCGTCGTCGATATCGGCGACGGGCTGGCGGTCATCTTCAAGATGGAAAGCCACAACCACCCCTCCTATATCGAGCCGCACCAGGGCGCCGCGACCGGGGTGGGGGGCATCCTGCGCGATGTCTTCACCATGGGCGCGCGCCCGATCGCGGCGATGGATTCGCTCAGCTTCGGCCTGCCCTCGCACCCCAAGACCGCCCATCTGGTCCGCGGCGTGGTCGAGGGCGTCGGCTCTTACGGCAACTGCTTCGGCGTGCCCAACGTCGGCGGCGAGGTGCGCTTTCACAGCAGTTACAATGGCAACTGCCTGGTCAATGCCTTCGCCGCCGGCCTCGCCGAGACCGACCGGATCTTCTATTCGGCGGCCTCGGGCGTCGGCATGCCGGTGGTCTATCTCGGTGCCAGGACCGGGCGCGACGGGGTCGGCGGCGCGACCATGGCATCGGCGGAATTCGACGACACGATCGAGGAAAAGCGCCCGACCGTGCAGGTCGGCGACCCCTTCACCGAAAAGCGCCTGCTCGAGGCCTGCCTTGAACTGATGGCCTCGGACTCTGTCATCTCGATCCAGGACATGGGGGCGGCGGGGCTGACCTGTTCGGCGGTCGAGATGGGCGACAAGGGCGGGCTTGGCATCAAGCTGACGCTTGACGCCGTGCCGCAGCGCGAGACGGGGATGAGCGCCTATGAGATGATGCTGTCGGAATCCCAGGAACGCATGCTGATGGTCCTGAAGCCCGAGCGCGAGGCGGTCGCCCGCGCCATCTTCGACAAATGGGATCTCGACTTCGCCGTCATCGGCGAGACCATCGCCGAGGACCGTTTCGTGATTGTCCACGGCAACGAGGTCAAGGCCGACCTGCCCTTGTCGAAACTTTCCTCCAGCGCGCCGGAATACGACCGGCCGCATGTCCCGACCCCGGCGCCGGCGCCGCTTGGCCCGGTGCCCGAGATCGACCCGGTCGCGGGCCTCCGGGCGCTGATCGGCTCGCCCAACCATGCCCACAAGGGCTGGGTCTGGGAACAATACGACACCCAGGTGATGGCCGATACGGTGCGCACGCCGGGGCTTGGCGCCGGCGTGGTCAGGGTCCATGGCACCGCCAAGGCACTGGCCTTCACCGCCGACGTGACGCCGCGCTACGTCAGGGCCAACCCCTTTGAGGGCGGCAAACAGGCGGTGGCCGAGGCCTGGCGCAACCTGACCGCGGTCGGGGCGACGCCGCTCGCCGCCACCGACAACCTCAACTTCGGCAACCCCGAAAAGCCCGAGATCATGGGCCAGCTCATCGGCGCGATCCGCGGCATCGCCGAGGCCTGCCTCGCCCTCGACATGCCGATCGTCTCGGGCAATGTCTCGCTTTACAACGAGACCGACGGCAAGGGCATCCTGCCGACGCCGACCATCGGCGCGGTCGGCCTGCTGGCATCGCTCGACGACCTCATCGCCGGCCTGCCCGAGGCCGGCGACGCCGCCATCCTGGTCGGCGCGACCCTCGGCCACCTCGGCCAGTCCGCCCTGCTCGCCGAGGCCTTCGGCCGCGAGGAAGGCGAGGCACCATTGGTCGATCTTGCCGCCGAGCGCCGCAACGGCGACTTCATCCGCGCCAGCCGCAAGCAAATCCGCGCCGCCACCGACCTCTCCGACGGCGGCCTCGCGCTGGCCGCCTTCGAGATGGCCGAGGCCGCCGGCCTCGGCATCCGCCTCGACAGCGCCGATACCGCCAGCCTTTTCGGCGAGGATCAGGCCCGCTACCTCGTCGCCTGCGCCCCGGACCGCGCCGCGGCACTTCTCGCCGCCGCCGCCGAAGCCGGCGTGCCCGCGACCCGGGTCGGGGTCTTCGGCGGCGACACTGTCAGCTTCGGCGCCACCAGCGCGCCCCTCGCCGATCTCTCGCGGCTCTACCGGACCGCCTTCGCCGCCACGGTCTTCTGACCCCCACCCGTCAGACCCCCGGCTTTCATCTTGGCCGAAATACCTCCGCGCAGAGCGCCCCTGCCCTCTGCGCCGGCACGGCCTTGCGGCCCCGGGCGCCACGTCCTACATTCTGCACAACCGCCGGCACCGGCGCTGCCGGGATCCGGACCGCCGGCCCCGAGACCCGAAACAAAGGACGCCCGATGGCGATGGAAGCACGCGATATCGAGACCCTGATCCGGGCCGCCTTCCCGCAGGCGCGGATCACCATCACCGACCTGGCCGGCGACGGCAACCACTGGGCCGCCGAAGTGATCGACGAAAGCTTTCGCACCATGAACCGCGTGCAGCAGCAACGCGCCGTCTATGCCTCGCTCAAGGGCAAGATGGACGGCCCGCATGGCGAATTGCACGCCCTCGCCCTGACCACCAAAGCCCCGGAGTGACCCGATGACCACGCCCCAGCCGACCAGCACCGCCGCCCTCGACCGGATCCGCGAGACGGTCGCCGGCAATGATGTCGTCCTTTACATGAAGGGCACAAGGGACATGCCGCAATGCGGCTTTTCGCGCAATGTCGCCGGGGTGCTGAACTTCATCGGCGTCGATTACAAGGATGTGAACGTCCTTGAGGATGCCGATATCCGCCAGGGCATCAAGGACTATTCCGACTGGCCGACGATCCCGCAGCTCTACGTCAAGGGCGAGTTTGTCGGCGGCTGCGACATCATCATCGAGATGACCCTGTCGGGCGAGCTTGACAGTCTTTTCGCCGGCAAGGGCATCGCCTTCGACAGCGCCGCGGCGGCGAAGATCCGCGAGGCGAACGGCTGATCAGCCGGCCCGGCAGGCGGCGTAAAGCGTGACCGGTTCGCCGCCGGCGCCGTTGCGCCACGACACCGTCGCCTCGGCCCCCTTGGTCCAGAACACATAGCCGGCGCCGTCGCTCGGCCAGCCATAGCGCGCGCCCGAGGCGGCGGGCTCCTGCAACAGCGTGACCTGGCGCCCCTCGACCTGGATCACCGCGACCGATGATCCCGCCGCACCGATGAAGCTGGCGGCAATCTCGACCCCGCGCTCGCAGCGGTAGATCGTGCTCGACAGGCTGGTCTGCGCGCCGGCCGCAGCCGGCAGCAGCAACCCCGCCGCGATGATCGCCGCGCCGCGCATCAACCCGTCCCGAACCGGTCGGCCAGCGCCTCGGCGCGCGCCGCGAGCTCGGCGAAGGTATCGGCGACGATCGGCGGGATCACCGCGACCTCGACCCGCTCGGGGTTGGCGCGGGCATCGGCCGCCACCCGCTCGGCGACCAGCGCGCGCTCCTCGGCGACGCGCAGCTGATCCTCCAGCCCGGCCGCCTTGTCGGCCAGCATCAACCCGGCCATCAGCAGCATCCGGGTCTCGGGCATCCGGCCGATCTGGCCGACCAGCGCGGTCGCCTCGGCATCGAGGATATGCGCCGCGGTGCGCAGGAAATGTTCCTCGCCGTCCTGGCAGGCGACATCGAAACTGCGGCCGCCGACGGAAATGCGCACCTCGGGCATCAGGCCACCTCGCCGATCAGCGGTTTCAGTTCCGACAGGATCTCGTCCATCTCGGCGATCTCGGTGGCGCGCGCGGCGCGCAGCGCCTCAAGCTCGGTCAGCATCGAGCGGTTGATCAGATGCGGCTCGGCCACCCCCGCGCGCGCCGCCTCGCTCAGCGCCCGGTTGGCCTCGGTCAGTTCGGCATTGAGCCGCTTGTGGCGCTGCAACTCGACCCCGGCGGCATCCAGTTGCTGGCTCAGCCGCGCCACCTTGCGTTCCAGCGCGCCGACCATCGTCTCCTGCTTTTCCTTGATGGCGCGGACCCGCTCGGTCAGTTGCGCATTGGCGGCCCGCTCGGCCTCCAGCGCCTCGCGCAGCTCGGCCTCGGCCGCCGGGCCGCCGTCCTGCGCCGCCGGGCCGAGCGGCCCGGCATCGGCCAGATCGGCCAGCACCGCGTCGATGCCCTGCCCGATCCGCGCCAGCGCGGCCGATATCCGGCGTTCCAGTTCGGCGATCTCGTTCATCTGGTCCTGCCCCCTGAGCATTGTCGACCTGGTTCTGTCCGGGCCGGCCTGAGCTTCGCCGCCCGACGGCGCCGGCGAATCGCCCCGCCCGGCCCGCTGCCCGAGTTTAGCGCAAAGCGCGCCGCGATTTCTTCCCCTTTCGCCGCAACAGCTTGGGTCGCGCGCTTGATATTGCCGGCGCGCCTGCTATCAAACCGGCCAAACCACTCGCCAAACACCATTTGCAGGAAAAGGACCGGGCCCTTGGACATAGCGACCTTGCGCAGCACCCACGCCGACCACTGGATGAAGGCCGCGGCCCTTCGGGTTCTGGCACTCGATGCGGTGCGGGCGGCAAACTCGGGCCATTCCGGCATGCCGATGGGCATGGCCGATGTCGCCACGGTGCTCTTCGAGAAACACCTGAAATTCGATGCCGCCAGCCCCGACTGGCCGGATCGCGACCGCTTCATCCTGTCGGCCGGGCACGGCTCGATGCTGCTTTACGGGCTCTTGCACCTGACCGGCTATGCCGACATGACGATGGAGCAGATCCGCAATTTCCGCCAATGGGGCTCGATCACCGCCGGACACCCCGAGCGCGGCCATGCCGGCGGCATCGAGACGACGACCGGCCCCCTTGGCCAGGGCTTGGCCAATGCGGTCGGATTCGCGCTGGCCGAACGGAGCTTGCGCGCCCAGTGGGGGGCGAAGGTGGTTGACCACACCACCTATGTCATCGCCGGCGACGGCTGCCTGATGGAGGGCGTCAGCCAGGAGGCGATCGCCCTGGCCGGGCGCCAGGAACTCGCCAGGCTGATCGTGCTTTGGGACAACAACGGCATCACCATCGACGGCAAGGTCGAGATCGCCGACCGCACCGACCAGATGGCGCGTTTCGCCGCCTCGGGCTGGGATGTCTTCGCCTGCGACGGCCATGATCCCATCGACATCGACCGCGCGATCAGTGCCGCGCGGGCGTCAAGCCGCCCGGCCCTTGTCGCCTGCAAGACCCATATCGCCCTTGGCTCTGCCGCGCAGGACACCGCCAAGGGCCACGGCGCGCTGACCGATGCGACACTGGTTGCCGACACCCGCGCCGCCTATGGCTGGAGCGCCGAGCCCTTCGTGATCCCGGCGCCGATCCTCTCTGCCTGGCGCGCGACCGGGGCGCAGGGTGCGGCGGCGCGCAAGGACTGGCAGGCGCGCCTTGCGACCCTGCCCGCCGGCCGCCAGGGCGAGTTTGCCCGCCAGATCGGCGGCGCCGCCCCGGCCCGGCTGGCGGCAGCGATCCGCGCGCTGAAAAAGCGCGCCTCGGCCGAGGCACCCAAGGTCGCGACCCGCAAGGCCTCGGAAATGGTGCTGGAGGTGGTGACGCCCTTGATGCCGGAACTTCTCGGCGGTTCGGCCGACCTGACCGGGTCGAACCTGACCCGGACCGCCGATCTCGGCACCTGCACGCCCGAGACGCCGAAGGGCCGCCACATCCACTACGGCATCCGCGAGCACGGCATGGCGGCGGCGATGAACGGCATGGCGCTGCATGGCGGCATCCGACCCTATGGCGGCACCTTCCTGTGCTTCACCGATTACGCCCGCCCGGCGATGCGGCTTTCCGCACTGATGGGGCTGCCGGTGACCTATGTGATGACCCATGATTCGATCGGTCTGGGCGAGGACGGGCCGACCCACCAGCCGGTCGAGCATCTGGCGATCTGCCGCGCCACCCCCAATACCCGGGTCTTCCGCCCCGCCGACCTGGTCGAGACCGCCGAGGCCTGGGAACTGGCGCTGACCGCGACCGATGCGCCCTCGGTGCTGGCGCTGAGCCGGCAGAACCTGCCGACGCTGCGCACCAGCCATTCGACGCGGAACCTGACCGCGCAGGGCGCCTATGTGCTGGCAGATGCGCAGGCGCGGCGCCGGGCGATCCTGATGGCGACCGGATCGGAGGTCGAGATCGCGCTGGCGGCGCGGGCGATCCTCGAGGCCGAGGGCATCGGCACCCGTGTCGTCTCGATGCCCTGCATGGAGCTTTTCGCCGCCCAGCCCGAGGCCTGGCGCAAGCGCGTCCTGCCCGCCGGCCCGGTCCGCGTCGCGGTCGAGGCGGCGGTGCGCCAGCCCTGGGACCGCTGGCTTCTCGGCGAGCGCGGGCGCGAGGCCAAGGCGGCCTTCGTCGGCATGGAGGGCTTTGGCGCCTCGGCCCCGTCCGAGCGGCTTTACGCCGAGTTCGGCATCACCGCCGAAGCGGTCGCCGCCAAGGTCCGCGCGCTGCTGTGATCCCGGTGGCGGCACCGCCCGGACCCGCCGTCGCAGCGGGTCCGGGCGGGCCGCCCTTGGCGGCGGTTCGGGGTGCGCCGGCCCTCGGCCCCGCCCGGCCTCAGGTCTGCCTGGAGCCGCGCAGCGCGGCGACCAGCGGCACGAAGACGCGGCTGACAGCCGGGATCAGCACCAGCCCCAGCGCCAGCCCGAAGATCCCGTCAAGCCCGGCGGTGACCAGCCATTCGACCGCCGCCGCGGCATCGCCGGCAACCGCCCCGGCCGCGACGGCAAGATGGTGGATGGCGTCATAAGGCCAGGCCCAGCCCAGCCCCTCTGCGCCGTGGATGATGATCGAGCCGCCGACCCAGAGCATCGCCAGCGTGCCCACCGCCGACAGAAGCGCCATCAGCTTCGGCATGCCCTTGACCAGGCCGGTGCCGATCACCCGGCCAAACCCGGTCCGCGCCGTCGCCGCCATGTAAAGCCCGATATCGTC
Source organism: Alphaproteobacteria bacterium HGW-Alphaproteobacteria-6 (assembly GCA_002841115.1). Taxonomy (GTDB): domain Bacteria; phylum Pseudomonadota; class Alphaproteobacteria; order Rhodobacterales; family Rhodobacteraceae; genus Albidovulum. Next base: position 11,910 of record PHEC01000039.1, read on the forward strand.
CATCTTCACGATCAGCGCCACCGTGCCGTAGACCGCCGCGGTGATGCCGATGCCGACAATGGCGAGGGTCAGCGCCTCGATCCACAGGGCACTTGCCGGGATCGCCGCCAGCGCAATGGTCATGATCTCGGCCGACAGGATGAAATCGGTCTTGATCGCACCCCGCACCCGCGTCTCCTCCAGATGCACCGGATCGCCGATATCGAGATCGGCCTCGACATGGGGATCGCCATGCGGAAACAGCCGGTGAAAGACCTTCTCGGCGCCCTCGAAGCAAAGGTATGCCCCGCCGATCATCAGAAGCGGCGTCACCAGCCAGGGCGCGAAGGCATTGAGCAGCATCGCCGCCGGCAAGAGGATCACCAGCTTGTTGAAGAGCGATCCCTTGGTGATCTTCCAGATGATCGGCAATTCGCGCCGGGCCTCGAAACCGTGGACGTATTTCGGCGTCACCGCGGCATCGTCGATCACCACGCCGGCCGCCTTCGATCCGGCCTTGGCGGCCATCCCGGCCACGTCATCGACGCTGGCCGCGGCAACCTTGGCGATCGCCGCCACGTCGTCGAGAAGTGCCAGAAGTCCGCTCATGCCCGCGCTCCGCCCTGTCCGGCCCCTGCCATAGCCCGGCGTCGCGGCGCCGGCAATCCCGCGGCAGGTTGGCGCCCGGCGCCGGTCGGTGTTTCCGCCAACCGGCATTGTTTCCGCTAACATGTTGTTTTTGCGGCTTTTCACCGCAAATCGTCTTTGCTAAGGCGGGGCCGCGGCATGGCGCCGGCAAGTCTGAAGGGGATTTTCATGACCGTGACCATCGGCATCAACGGCTTTGGCCGGATCGGGCGCTGCACGCTGGCCCATATCAGCGAGGCGGCGCGCAACGACGTGCAGGTGGTCCGGATCAACGCCACCGGCCCGATCGCGACCAATGCGCATCTTCTGAAATACGACAGCGTGCATGGCCGCTTCGGCGGGCCGGTGCGGATCGCCGGCACTACGCTCGACCTCGGGCGCGGACCGATCGAGGTGATGTCGACCTACGACCCCGAGGCGCTTGACTGGGACGGCGTCGATGTGGTGCTCGAATGCACCGGCAAGTTCAACGACCGCGACCGGGCGGCGGTGCACCTGCGGCGCGGGGCGCAGCGGGTGCTGGTCTCGGCGCCGGCGCGGGGCGCCGACAAGACCGTGGTCTACGGCGTCAATCACCGCGAATTGCGCGCCGACCATCTGGTCGTCTCGAACGGGTCCTGCACGACGAACTGCCTGGCCCCCCTGGCCAAGGTGCTGAACGACGCGATCGGCATCGAGGCCGGGATCATGACCACGATCCACAGCTATACCGGCGACCAGCCGACGCTGGACCGCCGCCACGACGACCTTTACCGCGCCCGATCCGCCGCCATGGCGATGATCCCGACCTCGACCGGGGCGGCCAAGGCGCTGGGCGAGGTGCTGCCCGAACTCGCCGGCCGGCTTGACGGCAGCGCGATAAGGGTGCCGACGCCGAATGTCTCGGCGGTGGACCTGACCTTTCAGGCGGCAAGGTCGGTCAGTGTCGAGGATGTCAACGCGGTGGTGCGCGAGGCCGCGGCGGGCTACATGGGCATGGTGCTTGCCTATGACCCCGAACCCAAGGTCTCGATCGACTTCAATCACACGGCCCATTCGTCTATCTTCGCCCCCGACCAGACCAGGGTGGTCGGCGGGCGCACCGTGCGGGTGCTGGCCTGGTATGACAACGAATGGGGCTTTGCCTGCCGGATGGCCGATGTCGCCGGCACGATGGGGCGGCTCCTGCAATAAGGAACCCGCGGGCCGTGGTGCCCGGCCCATGACCAACCGGATCGCCTTCGCCCTTGCCGCGATGATCGCGGCCCTGCTTCTGGCCGATCACCTCTGGCTGCACCTCGATCTGGCGTTGCAGGCCGGCCGGCGGCTGGCCGCCCTTGTCGAATATCTCGCCTTCTGGCGCTGAGGCCGCTACTCTGCGGTTGACCTTTGCCGCGGAATTTGATGTTAGCGGTAACGGGAACCGGTGCTTTGCCGGTGCGGATCCATGGTGCTTGAGGAGACGAGGATGACAGTCAAGGTAGCCATCAACGGCTTTGGCCGGATCGGCCGGAACGTGCTGCGCGCGATCGTGGAATCGGGGCGCAAGGATATCGAGGTGGTGGCGATCAACGATCTCGGCCCGGTCGAGACCAACGCCCATCTCCTGCGCTTCGATTCTGTCCACGGCCGCTTTCCGGCCGAGGTGACGACCACCGCCACCACCATCGATGTCGGCCGCGGCCCGATCGCGGTGACCGCGCTGCGCAACCCGGCCGAGTTGCCCTGGGCCGATGTCGACGTGGTCCTGGAATGCACCGGCATCTTCACCTCGAAGGAGAAATGCGCGGCCCATCTGGAGAACGGCGCCAGTCGGGTGCTGATCTCGGCGCCCGGCGACGGTGCCGACAAGACCATCGTCTTCGGGGTCAACCACAAGACGCTGACCGCCGGCGACATCATCGTCTCGAACGCGTCCTGCACCACCAACTGCCTCGCCCCGGTGGCGCAGGTGCTGAATGACGCGATCGGCATCACCAAGGGCTTCATGACCACGATCCACAGCTATACCGGCGACCAGCCGACGCTGGACACCATGCACAAGGACCTTTACCGCGGCCGCGCCGCGGCGCTGAGCATGATCCCGACCTCGACCGGGGCGGCCAAGGCGGTGGGGCTGGTGCTGCCGGAACTGAAGGGCAAGCTGGACGGGGTGGCGATCCGGGTGCCGACGCCCAATGTCTCGGTGGTGGATTTCGTCTTCGAGGCGGCGCGCGACACATCCGTCGACGAGGTCAACGCCGCGATCCGCGCCGCCGCCCAGGGCCATCTGCGCGGCATCCTCGGCTTTACCGACCAGCCGAATGTCAGTTCGGATTTCAACCACGACCCGCATTCGTCGGTCTTCCACATGGACCAGACCAAGGTGCTGGACGGCCGCATGGTGCGCATCCTGTCGTGGTATGACAACGAATGGGGCTTTTCCAACCGGATGGCCGATACCGCGGTGGCGATCGGCAAGCTGATCTGACAGGCTGCTGAAAAAGGACTTCGGGCAGTGTCTGGCGGGGAAACCTTTCCTGTCGCGCCATCTGATCCTGGCGCCGAAGGGGGCGCCCGACCCTGGGGGGGCGCTTTGGCACGCCGGGGCTGCGGTGCTTTATGGCGGCCACGCCCTTCCGAGCGTTGTGCTATTTCCGACGGTGCCATGCGCCCTCCCGCCGGGAGGGTCGGGCGCGGCCCGGGCTGGTCGCCCGGGCCCGAGATTGTGGGGAGCGTGGCGCGGAACGGATTTCCGATCTCAAGGTTGAAAACCGCTGGGCGCGTGACTCTTTCGGCTGTCTGCTAAGGGCAAGCTGATCTGACGCCGTTTCCGCCCGGTCGGTCAAAGGCCGGCCGGGCGGCGGAGCGCCTCCGGCGGGGGGGTATTTCGGCAACGAAGAAGCGCGAAGGGCCGGGCGGCCGACCGGGGGCCGGCCTTCCATCTTCGGCCTGCGCGCCTCAGCCGGCCCTGGCGTAGCGCGCGGCCAGCGCCGCGGCGACCGGCGGGGTGACGAATTTCGACACGTCGCCGCCGAGGCGGGCGATTTCCTTGACCAGTTTCGAGGCGATCGCCTGGCGCCGGGCATCGGCCATCAGGAACACCGTCTCGATCGAGGCGTCGAGTGCGCGGTTCATGCCGACCATCTGGAACTCGTATTCGAAATCGGCGACCGCGCGCAGCCCGCGCAGGATCACCGTGGCGCCGACATCGCGGGCGCAGTCGATCAGCAGATTCTCGAACGGATGGACGACGATCTCGCCGCCGGTCCTGAGGGTGATCGCGGCGCATTCGGCCTGGACCATCGCCACCCGCTCTTCAAGGGTGAAGAGCGGTGACTTGTCGCGGTTGATCGCGACGCCGATCACCAGCCGGTCGACCAGCGCCATGGCGCGTCCGATGATGTCGACGTGACCCAGCGTGACCGGATCGAAGGTGCCCGGATAGAGCCCTGTGCGCATTGCATCCCTCCGTTTGGCTCACGCAACAATATTGCGGATGCAATTGCAAGGGGGCGGCGCGGGGCCTGGTCAGCTGCCCATGATCATCCCGGTCAGTGCGTCCTTTTCCATCGCCAGTTCGGAAAGCCGCGCCTTGACCACGTCGCCGATCGAGATCAGCCCGACCATTTCCTCGCCCTGCATCACCGGCATGTGGCGAAACCGCCCCTCGGTCATCTTTTCCATCACCGCATCGGCGCTGTCGGCACTGGTGCAGCCGACCAGGGCGCGGGTCATCACCGCCTCGACCCGGTCGGTCAGGCAGCCGGTGCCGCGCCGGCCAAGCTCGCGCACGATGTCGCGTTCCGACAGGATGCCGAGCGGGATGCGCCCGTCGGTCGAGACCACCACCGCGCCGATCCGGCGCGACGACAGAAGTTCCGCCGCCTTTGCCAGGCTTTCGCCGGGGGCGATGGTGATCACCCCGTCATCGGATTTGGTCCTGAGTATCTGCTGAACCAGCATCGCAACCTCCTGAAAGACCAGCCCCATCGCGGTCAGCGTCCACCGATCACGACTTCGTGTCAAGCCAGCGCTTCGAGACGCTGCGTTTCGCGGCGCACGGCGAGGACCAGCAATTCGGCAAAGCGGTTGAGCCGTTCGTTGCGGCGGTCGTCGGCGTGGCGGATCAGGTAGAAGCTGCGGCTGAGCGACAGCGCGTCCGGCAGGATGCGCACCAGGTCGGGCGCGGCGGGCAGCGCGAAGTCATGCACGATCGCCACCCCGGCGCCGAGCCGCAGCCAGTTGAACTGCACCGAGACCGAATTGGAGGCCAGCGCCACCGTCTCGACCCCGGCCGCGGCCAGATAGTCAAGCTCGCTGTCGAAGATCAGGTCGGGGATATAGCCGATCATCCGGTGGCCGGCGAGGTCGGCGAGGTCGCGGATCGGCGGGTGGCGCGCGAGATAGTCGCGCGCGGCGGCGAGATGCAGCCGGTAGTCGGTCAGCTTCTGCGCCACCAGCCGGCCTGCCGCCGGGCGCGACACCGCGATCGCCATGTCGGCCTCGCGTTTGGAGAGGTTGAAGACCCGCGGCAGGGCGACGATCTGCACCTCGAGCCCGGGGTTGGCGTCGCAGATCGCCGCCACCACCTGCGGCAGGAGGTAATTGGCCACCCCGTCCGGCGCGCCGATGCGGATCTGCCCGGTAAGGCTGCCGGGGGCGCCGCGCAGCTCTTCCAGCGCGCCGATCACCGCCTGTTCGGTGCGCAGGGCATGGCTCATCAGCCGCTCGCCCGCCGCGGTCAGCCCGTAACCCTGCGGCGAGCGCAAGAAGAGCCGTGCGCCCAGCGCCTCTTCCAGCCGGGCGATCCGGCGCCCGACCGTCGCCGGATCGAGCCTGACCAGCCGGCCCGCCGCCGACAGGCTTTCGCCGCGCGCCACGGCGAGGAAGATGCGCAGGTCGTCCCAGTCGGCCATTCGCCAGCCTTTGCAGAATTGCAGGATCAGTTTGGAAAACTGCGTCTTTTCTCGGCATTAATGCAAGACTATTCTGCCCCCGAACCGATACCGGGATCGACAGGAGGAAGATCATGAAAGAGCTGAGCCACTGGATCGACGGCCACCATGTCAAGGGCGGCTCGGGCCGTTTCGCCGATGTCTTCAACCCCGCCACCGGCGAGGTGCAGGCGCGCGTGCCGCTGGCCTCGAAGGCCGAGCTTGACGCCGCCGTGGCCAGCGCCGCCGCCGCACAGGTGAAATGGGGCGCCACCAACCCGCAGCGCCGGGCCCGGGTGATGATGGCCTTCGTGCAGCTTCTCAACCGCGACATGGACAAGCTGGCCGAGGCGCTGTCACGCGAGCATGGCAAGACCATCCCCGACGCCAAGGGCGACGTGCAGCGCGGGCTGGAGGTGATCGAATACTGCATCGGCGCGCCGCAGATGCTGAAGGGCGAGTTCACCGACAGCGCCGGGCCCGGCATCGACATGTATTCGATGCGCCAGCCCCTCGGTGTCGCCGCCGGCATCACCCCGTTCAACTTTCCCGCGATGATCCCGATGTGGAAGATGGGCCCGGCACTGTCCTGCGGCAATGCCTTCATCCTGAAACCGAGCGAGCGCGACCCCTCGGTGCCCCTGATGCTGGCCGAGCTTCTCAAGGAAGCCGGGCTGCCGGACGGCGTCCTTCAGGTGGTCAACGGCGACAAGGAAGCGGTGGACGCGATCCTCGACAATCCGACCGTGGCGGCGATCGGCTTTGTCGGCTCGACCCCGATCGCCGAATACATCTACGGCCGGGGCTGTTCCAACGGCAAGCGGGTGCAGTGTTTCGGCGGCGCCAAGAACCACATGATCATCATGCCTGACGCCGACATGGATCAGGCGGCCGATGCGCTGATCGGGGCGGGCTTTGGCGCGGCGGGCGAGCGCTGCATGGCGATCTCGGTCGCGGTGCCGGTCGGCGACGCCACCGCCGACCGGCTGATCGAGAAGCTGGTGCCGCGGATCGAGAAGCTGAAGGTCGCGCCCTATACCGCCGGCAATGATGTCGACTACGGCCCGGTGGTGACCGCCCAGGCGCGCGACCGGATCCTTGCCCTGGTCAATTCCGGGGTCGAGCAGGGCGCGAAACTGGTGGTCGATGGCCGCGGCTTCACCCTTCAGGGCTACGAGAACGGCTATTTCGTCGGCCCGCATCTTTTCGACCATGTCACCCGCGACATGGACATCTACAAACAGGAGATCTTCGGGCCGGTTCTGTCCACCGTGCGGGCGAAAACCTACGAAGAGGCGCTGTCCTTTGCGATGGACCACGAATACGGCAACGGCACCGCGATCTTCACCCGCGACGGCGACACCGCGCGCGATTTCGCCAGCCGGATCAACATCGGCATGGTCGGGATCAACGTGCCGATCCCGGTGCCCCTGGCCTATCACACCTTCGGCGGCTGGAAGAAATCGGGCTTCGGCGATCTCAACCAGCACGGGCCGGACGCCTTCCGCTTCTACACCCGGACCAAGACCGTGACCTCGCGCTGGCCGAGCGGGTTGAAAGAGGGCGGCGAGTTCCATTTCAAGCAGATGGACTGACGGGCGCACCCTATCCCGCGCAAAGGAAAAGGGAGGGCACCGCCCTCCCTTTTCTTGTCATCAGGTCAGGCGCCGGTCAGCTGCGCTTGCGCCGGCGCAAGGCCCCGATCGCACCGAGCGCACCGACCAGCAGCAGGCCGGCCGCCGGCAGCGGCACCGCCGAGGGCACCAGTTGCCCGTAAAGGTTGGCATGCGACAGCGATTGCTGGCCCGAGGCGATCGACCAGCCGCCGCTGGTCACCCCCGGCGCCAGGCCGAAGGCGGCCCAGTCCGGGTTGAAGGCGGCCTCGTCGCTTTGCAGCGCCATGACCAGAGCGCCCCAGATGAACCCCGCCGGTGCCGCCGGCAGCAGGATATTCCATGACCCCGACCGCTGGCCGAGATTGGTCAGGTTGAGGATCGGCCCGCCGCTGTCGGTGCGGTCGATCAGCGCGTAACCCGGCCCCAGCAACGCCAGCAGCGCATCGGCCCCGGCGACCCCGGCGTCAAGCCCGCCATTGCCCCAGCCGATGCAGGTCGAGGCGACGGCCGTGCTCAGCCGGAACTCGCGGTCGGTGCCGGCCGCGGTGCCCGGGCAGTCGACCGCCACCGTCGCCGCCCCGGCCGTCGTCGCCACGGCCGCCAGCAGCATCGCCGCCACGCCGCCGGCCATCGCCGTCGCCCGCCACTTGCCGGGAATTGCCCGCATCCCTCGTCCTCCGCATCGCCTCGGTGCTGTCCCGGCCAGTCTAGCGCAAGCCGCAGCCGGGCAACGGATGCGGATGGGGAATACACGCCGAAGGCGATCACTGGTGCCCGGGCCGGCATGATCCCGTGGCCGGGCGACCTTGGTCCGGCGCGGCGAAACAGTCGCGCAGCGCCGGCGCCGCGGCGAATCATCGGGCCGGCCGCGCGGGGCTTGCAAAATTCCTGCAACAGTTGGAATTTAACACTCGTTCAATTCACCAGACCCGCGCTGACCCGGAGGACAGATGGATTTCGCCCTGAGTGAGGAACAGCAGGCCATCTTCGCCATGGCCGGGGGCTTTGGCGCCGAACAGATCGCCCCGCATGCCCGCGACTGGGAACGGGCCGGCACCATCCCGAAGGACCTCTGGCCGAAACTGGCCGCGCTCGGCCTTGGCGGCCTCTATGTCGGCGAGGAATGGGGCGGCACCGGCCTGTCGCGGCTTGACGCGACGCTGGTCTTCGAGGCCCTCGCCATGGCCTGTCCCGCCGTCGCCAGCTTCCTGTCGATCCACAACATGTGCGGCGGCATGATCGACCGCTACGGCTCGGCCGCGGCGAAGGCGAAGTGGCTGCCGGCGCTTTGCACCATGGAAAAGGTCTTCTCCTACTGCCTGACGGAGCCCGGATCGGGCTCGGACGCCGCGGCACTCAGGACCCGGGCCGAGCGAACCAACGAGGGCTGGCGGCTCAATGGCACCAAGGCCTTCATCTCGGGCGGCGGCTATTCGGACGCCTATGTGACGATGGTCAGGACCGGCGCAGAGGGCCCCAAGGGCATCTCGGCGCTGATCGTCGAGGATGGCACGCCGGGCCTCAGCTTCGGCGCGCCCGAGGACAAGATGGGCTGGCGGGCGCAGCCCACGTCGCAGGTGCAGTTCGACGATTGCACGGTGGCGGCGGAGAACCTTCTGGGCGAGGAGGGCAAGGGTTTCACCTATGCGATGGCCGGACTTGACGGCGGCCGGCTGAACATCGCCGCCTCGGCGCTGGGGGGGGCGCAGGCGGCGCTCGATGCGACGCTCGCCTACATGGGCGAGCGCCGCGCCTTCGGCCAGACGCTCGACCAGTTTCAGGCCTTGCAGTTCCGGCTGGCCGAGCTTGAGGTCAGGCTGCAATCGGCGCGAATCTTCCTGCGTCAGGCGGCGTGGAAGCTCGACCGCGGCGATCCGGACGCCACCAAGTTCTGCGCCATGGCCAAGATGCTGGTCACCGACAACGCCTTCGAGGTGGCGAACGCCTGCCTGCAACTGCACGGCGGCTATGGCTATCTGGCCGATTACGGGGTGGAAAAGATCGTCCGCGACCTGCGCGTCCACCAGATCCTCGAAGGCACCAACGAGATCATGCGGCTGATCGTGGCGCGCGCGCTTCTGGCGGAGAAGGGATGATGGCCGACATCGTGATCCGCCGCGAGGGCCGCGCGGGCCGCATCACGCTTGACCGCCCGCAGGCGCTGAACGCACTGACCTACGCGATGTGCCGGGGCATCGACGCGGCACTGATCGAATGGGCGGGCGATCCTTCGGTGGCGCTGGTGCTGATCGACGCCGAGGGCGACCGCGCCTTCTGCGCGGGTGGCGACATCGCCGAGATGTATGCGACCGGAACCGCGGGCGACCTTGGCTATGGCCGCCGCTTCTGGGCCGACGAATACCGGATGAACGCGCGCATCGCGGGTTATGCAAAGCCGGTGGTCAGCTTCCTGCAAGGCTTCACCATGGGCGGCGGCGTCGGCGTCGGCTGCCACGGCAGCCACCGCATCGTCGGCGAGACCGCGACGATCGCCATGCCGGAATGCAGCATCGGCCTGGTGCCCGACGTCGGCGGGTCTTACCTTCTGGCCACCGCGCCGGGGCGGCTTGGCGAATATCTCGGGCTGACCGGCGCGCGGATGGGACCGGGCGATGCGATCCTGGCCGGTTTCGCCGACCATTTCGTGCCCGAGGCCGGCTGGGGCGCGCTGAAGGCGCGGCTGATCGATACCGGCGATGCCGGCGCGGTGGCCGAGGCCGCGCGGGCCGCGCCCGAGGGCCGGCTGGCCGCACTTCGCGGCGAGATCGGCGCGCTTTTCGCCGGCGAGACCCTGGGCGACATCGCCCGCGCTCTGCGCCACGCCCGGCCCCCCTTCGCCGACGAGGCGCTGGCCGCGATCAGTCGCGCCGCACCCCTGTCGGCGGCCTGCACCGTCGAGATGATCCACCGGCTGCGCGGCAATCCGTCGATGCGCCGGGCGCTGGAGATGGAGTATCGTTTCACCTGGCGGGCGATGGAGCATGGCGATTTCATCGAAGGAATCCGCGCCCTGATCATCGACAAGGACCGCGCCCCGCGCTGGCGCCACGCCGGGCCGGAGGCGGTGCCGATGGTCGACGTGGCGCGGATGCTGATGCCGCTTGGCGCCGAGGCGCTGACATTCGGAGAGGATTGAGACATGAAGATCGGATTCATCGGGCTTGGCAACATGGGCGCGCCGATGGCGCGCAACCTCGCCGCCGCGGGCCACGGCGTGACCGGGTTCGACACCCATGCGCCGATGCCCGAGGGCGTCGAGGCCGCGACCAGCGCCGCGGCTGCGGCGACCGGCGCCGAGGTGGTGATCACCATGCTGCCCGATGGCGCGATCCTGCGCGCAGTCGCGGCCGAGGTGATCCCGGCGATGACCGCGGGCGCGGTCTTTTGCGACTGCTCGACCGTCGATGTCGAAAGTGCCCGCGCGGTCGCGGATCAGGCGGCAAAGGCCGGGATCGCGGCGCTCGATGCGCCGGTCTCGGGCGGGGTCGGGGGTGCCGCGGCGGGCACGCTGACCTTCATGGCGGGGGGCAGCGACGCGGCCTTCGCCACCGTGGCGCCGCTGTTCGCGGTGATGGGCCAGAAGGCGGTGCATTGCGGTCCCTCGGGCAACGGCCAGGCGGCGAAGATCTGCAACAACATGATCCTCGGCGTCACCATGATCGCCACCTGCGAGGCCTTCGCGCTGGCCGACAAGCTTGGCCTGTCGCGCCAGAAGATGTTCGACGTGGTCTCGACCTCATCGGGTTATTCCTGGGTGATGAACGCCTATTGCCCGGCGCCCGGCATCGGCCCGAAATCGCCGGCCGACAACGACTACCGCCCCGGCTTTGCGGCTGAGCTGATGTTGAAGGACCTGCGCCTGTCGCAGCAGGCGGCCGAGGCGGCGGATGCCGACACGCCGATGGGCGAGCTGGCCGCGCGGCTCTACGCGCACTTCGTCGAGGCCGAGGACGGCCGCGGCATGGACTTTTCCGCCATGCTGCCACGTTTCGAGAAACGCCACCGCGGCTGAGCCGGCGCAAGCCCGACCCCCCTGCCCGGCTCCCCTGCCCTGCCCCCTCCGGCCGTCAGCCGCCGAGGTCGCGCAGCGCGGCGCCCTGCAACAGCCCGCTGCGGCGCAGCGCCGCCACCGGATAGTCGCTGTCACCGGCCATCCGCTCGGCGCTGAAACCGGGCTCCAGCGCCTTCAGCCGCTCGATCGCGCGAAAGGCGCGCTCGGGGTCGGACTGCGCCGAAAGGGCGGCGACATAGCGCAGCGGCGGGCGGAAGTCGGGGGCCAGGATGCTGGCGGCCTGGGCGTGTTGCAGGGCCTGCCGGTACTGGCCGGTGACCACCGAGGTCAGGCACAGCCCCATGTCCCAGAAATGCCGGATCGGCGAGCGGGCGGCGATGGCGCAGGCGCGCTGTTGCAGGGCATGGGCCTCCCTCGCGCGTCCCTCCATCAGGCAGGCGATCGACAGGCAGTCCCAGGCGAAGGGGTTGGCCGGGTTGCGGTCCAGGCTGCGGCGCGCCAGTTCGGCGCCGCTGGCGGTGTCGCCCTCGACCAGCACCAGCGCATTGGCCGCCGCCGCCAGCACCATCGAGTTGCCCGGCTCCAGCCGCAGCGCCTGCCCGATCAGGGCGCGGACCTCGGCGGTGTCGGCGGCCTGATACCAGCCGGCGTTGAA
>PHEC01000201.1 GCA_002841115.1 Alphaproteobacteria bacterium HGW-Alphaproteobacteria-6
GGGGGTGGGAGCCTCCCCTCCCCGCTGTGGGGAGGGGCCGGGGGTGGGGGGCTGCGGCCGACCGGTCGGCGCGCCGCCCTCGGCCATCAGCGTGAAGTCCAGCAACCGGTGCGTGTAGTCGAAGGTCGGCCCCAGAACCTGCCCGCCGGGCAGATCCTTGAAGGTCGCCGAGATGCGGCGGTCGACTGACATCGCCGCGGTATCGACCGGGTTCGAGGCCCCGAGCCGGGGCAGGGTCGTGCGATAGGCGCGGATCAGGAAGACCGCCTCGATCAGGTCGCCGCGCGCCTGCTTGATCGCCAGCGCCGCAAGGTCGGGGTCGTAAAGCGACCCCTCGGCCATCACCCGGTTGACCGCCAGCGACATCTGGCTGCGGATCTGGGCGACCGACAGTTCCGGCACGCAAAGATCGCCGCGCCGTTCTTCGGCCAGCCAGGCATGGGCATTGTCGATGGCGCGCTCGCCACCCTTGACCGCGACATACATCAGATCGCCTCCACCCGGGTTGACCTTGGCAGCCCCGCCAGACGGTTGCCGAAGGTGAAAAGGCAGTCGAAGCCCAGCGGAAAGAGCGCGCGGTTGGCGCGAAAGGCGGCGGTCTCGGGCAGGCTGAGCCAGGTCGCGGTCTCGATCCCCGGACCGGTCAGGCAGGCGCCGTGGCCGGTCAGGCGGTCGACCTCGGCGATCAGCGTGGCCGAGCGGTCGGGATAGTCCGGCTGCCCGATGCGAAAGCGCGCGACCGGCTGAAGCGCCGCCCAGGTGCCGACCGCGAAATCGGCTTCGGCGGGTCCGACCAGCGGCGCCCCGATGTGGAACGCCACCCAGTCGCGAACCGCCGCGCAATCCGCCGCCCCGGCCAGATGCAGCGGCGTCGTGCCATCGGCCAGCGTCAGCCGGCCCCCTGCCCGGCCGATGTGGCGGCCGTTGAGGGCAAAGCCGGTGATCGCCGATCCCGCCGTCGCCATCGCATCCGAGACCAGGAACAGCGCCCCCGGCCCCGCCTTGGACCTCAGCGCCAGACGGATCGCCGCCGGATGGACATGCACGCCGTCGGCGATCAGCCCGCAATCGACGCCGCCTTCCTCCAGCACCGCCCCGACCAGGCCGGGCTCGCGGTGGCCAAGCCCGCGCATCGCGTTGAAAAGATGGGTGGCGGCGCGGGCACCGGCAGCGATCGCCGCCCGCGCCCGGTCGTAGCCGGCATCGCTGTGGCCCAGCGAGACGATGACCCCGGCCCGCGCCAGGGTGGCGATCTGTTCGGATGTCGCGCTTTCGGGCGCCAGCGTCACCATCAGCCGCGGCAGCCGGGCGGCGGCATCGAGCAGGAGGGCAAGGTCGTCGGCGCCCATCGGCCGGATCAGCGCCGGATCATGCGCGCCCTTCTGCGCCTGCGACAGATGCGGCCCCTCAAGGTGCAGCCCGGCGATGCCGGCGGTGCCGGCCGCGATCGCCTGCGCCACCGCGTCGATGGCGCGGGCGGTGACATCGGGCCTGTCGGTGATCAGCGTCGGCAGGATGGTCAGCGCGCCAAGCCCGGCATGGGCGGCGGCGATCGTCGCCACCGTCGCCGCCGTTGGCGCCGCGTTCAGCATCACCCCGCCGCCGCCGTTGACCTGAAGATCGACGAAACCGGGGGCGAGGATGCCGCCCGAAAGGACCCGGCGCCGCGCCCCGGCCGGCGCCGGCGCCCCCGGCGGCAGGATCGCCGCGATCCGCTCGCCCGTCACAAGCAGGGCCCCGGGGCCGAGCCGTTCCCCGTCAAAGATATCTGCGCCGACAAGGAGTTGCGATGACATCTTCAGACCGTCTCCGTGACCTTGCGCAGATGGCGCGGCCGATCGGGGTCGATGCCGCGGGCGCGGGCCAGCGCCTCGACCATGGCATAGAACGACACGATCAGCGCGACCGGATCGGTCAGCGGATGTGCGGTGCGCACCACCGGCAGGCGCATGGCGGCCGGCACATCGGGCGCGGTGACGAAGACCTGCGCGCCCTTGGCCGCCATCGCCGCGGCGGTGGCCAGGATGCCGGGCTCGGCGGCGTCGGCGGTGGCGAAGGCAAGGACCGGAAAGCCCTGCCCGACGATCGACACCGGCCCGTGCGCGACCTCGGCCGAGGAATAGCTTTCGGCGTGGATGCGGCAGGTCTCCTTGAACTTCAGCGCCGCCTCGCCGGCGATCGCCAGGCCCGGGCCGCGGCCGAGGGTGAAGACCGATCCGGCATCGACCAGAACCGCGCCAAGCGCGCCCCAGTCGCAGGCCACCGCCTTTTCCAGCCGCTCGGGCAGATCGGCAAGCGCTGCCAGCAGCGCCGGGTCGCCATGCCATTCGGCCAGCAGCGCCAGGCCGGCGACCAGGCTGGTGACGAAGGTCTTGGTGGCGGCGACGCTGCGTTCGGGGCCGGCGTGGATGTCGATGACATGGGCCGCCGCCGCGGCCAGCGGCGAGGCGGGATGGTTGGTGATCGCCACGCTCACCGCCCCGGCCCGGCCCGCCGCCCGGGTCATGGCGACGATATCGGGGCTTTGCCCGGATTGCGACAGCGCCAGACAAAGCCCGCCGCCAAGCCGCAGCGGCGCGTGATAGACCGAGGCGACCGAGGGGCCGATCGAGGCGACCGGCAGGCCAAGCGTCAGTTCGGCGGCATATTTCAGGCAGGCCGCGGCATGGTCGGACGAGCCGCGCGCGACGGTGACGATGAAGGCCGGATCGGCGGCCCGCGCCGCCGCCGCCACCGCGCGGATCATCGGCCCGCCTTCGGACAGAAGCCGCGCCACGGCTTCGGGGATCTCGGCGATTTCCTCTGCCATGCGGCTGGCGGCGGCTTGCGGGGACTGGGTCATGAAAGCTCCTCGGGGATCCGGAGTTCGGCGACGAAATCGTAGGAATCGCCGCGATAGAGCGAGCGGGTGAACTCGGCCACCCGGCCGCCGGGAAGATAGGAGATGCGCGCGATCTTCAGGCCCGCGGCACCTGGCGCGACCTCCAGCAGGGCGGCGTCCTCGGCCGTCAGGCTGACCGCCGAGATCTTCTGCACCGCGCGCACCGGGCGATTGCCGCCCAGCCCGAGTGCTGCGTAAAGCGAGGCGCCGACCGCCAGCGGATCGGGCAGGATGTCGGGCGGCAGGGCGGCGCGCTCGATCGCCATCGGCCGGCCCTCGGCCCGGCGCAGCCGGTCGAGCCGCGCCACCATGTCGCCGGGGCCAAGCCCGAGCGTCAGCACCTCGTCCGGCGAGGGCAGGAACAGGCCGCGACCCAGCCATTCGGCCTGCGATGACAGGCCGCGCCGCGCCATGTCCTCGGAAAACGAGGTCAGCCGCGACAGCGACTGCTCGACCCGGACCGGCACCGGCACCGGCGCGACATAGGAACCCGAGCCCTGGCGCTGGCGGATCAGCCCGCGCGCCGCCAGATCGGCGACCGCCTTGCGCACCGTGACCCGGCTGGTGCCGGTCCGGGCGGCGATCTCGCGTTCCGGTGGCAGCGGCTGGCCGGCGGCGATCAGGCCGGTGGCGATGCCGGCCTCGATCCGCTGCGCCAGTTGCAGGTAAAGCGGCCCGCGGCCGGAATCGAGCCAGCCGCCCGGCACAAGGTGGTCAAGCATGTTCGCCGCCGGCGCCATGGTCATGCCCCCCGCCCGTCCGCCGGCGCCTGCGCTGTCCCGGCCGCCTGGCGCGCCGCCTTCTCCCCGTCGGTGCCCTGGGGCAGGTCGAAGGCCGCCATGACACGGTTGAACGCGAAGGTGTCCTCGTCGACGAGGTCACGGAGCTTCTCGACCAGCGGCGCGAGCTTCTCCTCAGCCGCGCGCAGCTCGTCCTCGACGTCCTTGTACTTCTTCTTGCCGATGGTCAACCGGCACACCATCGCTCCCAGACCGGCCCCGAGGGCGCCCGAAAGCGCCGCCACCGAACCCCCGCCGGGGGCCGGGCTCTTGGCGGCCACGTTCTCGATGAAGCAGGCCACGGGGAGGTTCGCCAGATAGGATGCAAGGGAAATCTGAGTCATGATGCAAAAACTCCTCCGGGGAAGGACCCCGAACTGTTGATGTTTACTCCTCGACCGCGAACTCGATGACCTTCTTCTGCGCGTCGAACGGTTTGTAGTCGGACAACTTCAGGTAGTCGTGGGCGATGGCCACCAT
>PHEC01000202.1 GCA_002841115.1 Alphaproteobacteria bacterium HGW-Alphaproteobacteria-6
GATCGACCTTCTGGTGCTGGCCAATCTGCCGGCGCTCAGGCGGATCCTGAACTGAGCCAAGTCGACGCGCCGGCGGCGGGGCGGTGACCGGCCCCGCCGCCGGCGCAACCATGGCGCGCAAGGCGCCCGTCGCTTGGCGCCGGCGGTGTTTGCCACGCCCGCCGCGCAGCGACGGTGCCCCGCTTGCGCCCGACCCCGCTAGCGCCCGACCCGAGCCTTGCCATCGGCGAAACGGTGATCCGGCCCGGAAAACACGCGGAACCCCGCCGCGGCGCGATGCCGGGGAATTGTATTTCCATGCCCGGATATTCTTTGGAAACCTTGGTCACGGCAGACCCGATAGACTCGAGGATCAGACTGCAACCGGAATGGAGACCAGCCATGACCAATGCGACCGTGACCAAGGAAACTCTGATAAAATCGGACCTCAAACCGACCATCGTCAACGGGCGGAGCGACGCCATGGCGCCGGGCCTGTCGCGACGGTCACTGTTCATGGCTGCGGGGGCCGCCGGTGTCGGCGGCGCCGCATCGCTGCTGGCGCCGGACCGGGCACAGGCGCAGTCGACCGACTGGACCCAGCCCGGCAACAACAATCATGTGATCGACCTGCAAGCGACATCGCGTTTTGCCGACGGCGCGGTCGGGATCGATTTCTACGGCCATTGCGCGTTCAAGATCGTGTCACCCGGCGGCGCGACGGTTCTGTTCGATCCGTGGCGCGATGACCCCTCGGGTGCCTGGGGGCTGTGGTTCAAGCAGAAGTTTCCCGAAACCGTGGTCGACATCACGATGTCCACCCATACGCATTTCGATCACGACGCCATCGACCGTCCGGTCTCGACGATGGTGCTTGACCGCATGGTCGGGTCGTTCGAATTCGCCGATCTCAGGATCACCGGCTTTGCCGACAAGCATGCCTGCCTTGCACCGGGCTGGTACAAGTGGACCGATGCGCTGGCCGAGTTCGGCGTCAAGGCCTGCCCGCCCGACAATGTCGGCCATATGGACATGGTGACCTATCTGGTTGAAACCGGGGGCATCCGGACGCTGATCTGGGGCGACAACCGGCCCGATCCGGGGCCGGGGTTCTGGGAATCGATCGGCCGGGTCGATGTCCTGACCCTGCCGGTCGACGGCTCGCAGCACATCCTGTCCTACGCGCAGGGCAATGCGATCGTCGAGCGGCTGCAACCGAAGATCGTCATCCCGAGCCATTACCTGAACGAGGCGACGACCTATACCCTGTCGACGCTTCAGCCTGCGGATGAATGGGTCAAGGCTCAGAAAAGCTACCGGTTCCTTGACAGCGCCACGCTGTCGCTGACTGCGGCCGAGGTTGCGGGCATGGACCGGGAGTTCCGGTATTTCGGGGCCAACGTCCACAGCGCATGAGCGCTGCGCGGGGCTGCCGCTCAGTCCCGCCACAGCTTCGCTTCGCCGGCGCGCAGGTCGCCCGCCGCGCGATCCAGCCGCAGATGGGCGATGGCGCGGTCGCCCGAGCGGGTAAAAAGCATCCCCGCCGGCTTGCCCTCGGCGGTGATCGTGCTGCCCGGTCCGGCCGGCCCCTCGATGCGCACCGTCACCAGCCCCTTGCGCAACTCGGTCTTGTGCTTCATCCGCGCCGTCACCTCCTGGCCGACATAGCAGCCCTTGCGGAAATCGACGCCGTTCAGCCGCTCGAACCCGGCCTCCAAGATGTAGCTTTCGTCGGGGATCAGCTCGATCCCGCTTTCGGGGATGCAATGCGCAACCCGGATCGCGTCCCAGTCGATCTCGGGCGTGCCGCCTTCGGGCGGGCCGTAGCGGCGCCAGCCGAGGGCGGGGTGGCGCGGATCGGCGAAGGCGCCCGGCGGCACCGGGCCAAGGCCGCGGCTGACCGCGATGTCGGTCGGCGCGAAATCGACCGCGGCGCGCAGCCGGTAAAGCGCAAGCCGCGCCATCAGCGCCTCGGCCAGGCTGTCCTTGACATCGACGAGGATCGCCTCGCCCTCCGGCACCAGAAGGAAATCGGCGAGATACTTGCCCTGCGGAGAAAGCAGCGCGGCATGGACCAGACCGTGGCGCAACCCGGCCAGATCGTTGGTCACCAGCCCTTGCAGAAAATCCTCGCGGTCCTTGCCGGCGATGCGCAGGACGCGCCGATCCGCCGCCCGCTCTCCCAGCGCATCCTTTGTCATCGCCCCGTCCTTCTGTCGCGCGGGGCCCATCCTGCGCCGGCCGCGCGCCGGCTTCAATCGGCGAATTGCAGCCGGCAGAGCCCGGCATAGATCCCGTCGCGGGCCAGCAGCACCTCATGCGTGCCTTCCTCGGCGACCCGGCCGCGGTCCATGACGATGATCCGGTCGGCGCGGCGCACGGTGGCCAGCCGATGCGCGATGACCAGCGTGGTGCGGCCCTGCCCGAGCCGGTCCAGCGCCTCCTGCACCAGCGCCTCGGATGTCGCGTCAAGGGCACTGGTCGCCTCGTCCAGCAGCAGGATCGGCGCGTCGCGCAAAAGCGCGCGCGCGATCGCCACGCGCTGGCGCTGGCCGCCCGACAGGCCCGATCCGCGCGGGCCGGCCGGGGTCTCGATCCCCTGCGGCAGCGGATCGGCGAAATCGCTGACATGGGCGGCGTCGAGGGCGGCGCGCAAGCTGGCCTCGGGCACATCGCTGCGCCCCAGAAGGACGTTGTCGCGGATCGTCTCGTCGAAAAGCGCCGCCTCCTGGCTGACGGTCGAGAACATGTCGCGCAGCGCGCCGGGGTCGAGGTCGCGCAGATCGCGGCCGCCAAGGCTCACCCGCCCCGATCCCGGATCGGCGAGCCGGGTCAGCAGCCGGAACACCGTCGACTTGCCCGCCCCCGAGGCGCCGACGATCGCCGTGGTCTGCCCGGCCGCGGCGCTGAAGCTCAGCCCGTTCAGCACCGGATGGTCGCCATAGGCGAAATGCACCTCCTCGAAGCGGATGTCGGTCTGCGACGGGTCGGGGCGGATCGGCCGGGGCGGGGCGACGATCCCGGCCGGAGTGTCGAACAGCCGGTAAAGCCGGGTCAGGCTGGCGGCGGCGACCTGCCAGATGCCGACCGCATCGCCCAGCCGGCGAATCGGCTGGAAGGCCAGCGCCATCGCGGTGAAGAAGGACATGAAGTCGCCGATGCTGCGCTTGCCGGCGACGATCTCCTGGCCGCCAAGCATCAGCACGCCGAAAAAGCCGATGCCGGTGACCACGTCGATCAGCCCGGGGATCGCGGCGCGGCTGGTGGCGGCGCGGACCTCGGCGCGCACGATCCGGTCGGTGATGCCGCGGAAACGGGCGATCTGATAGGCCTCGATCCGGTTGACCTGAACCGCGGTGATGCCGTGAAAGACCTCGTCGAGCCGGGTCGCGCGCAGCGCCGCCTGGGTCCGGACCTGGTCGATCTTGCGGCGGATGTGGCGCTGCGCGGCGATCACCGGCACGATCAGCAGCGGCGCCCCGATCAGCGCGGTCAGCGTCCAGAAGGGATCGATCGTCACGGCGACCGCGAAAAGCGCGGCCAATGCCACGATGTCGCGACCGACGCCGGTGATCAGCACCGACCAGATGCCCTGCACCGCGGCCGTGTCGCCCTGCACCCGCTCGATCAGCGCGCCGGGCGGGTTGTCCTGATAAAACCGCCCGTCCAGGGTCAGAAGATGCGCCAGCAGATCGACCTGCATCGCCGTCGAGACCCGCTGCGCCACCCGGGCCATCAGGCTGCGGCTGACCACCACGGTCAGCCCGCGCGTGACGAAAAGCCCCAGGATCAGCCCGCCGACCCACCACATCGCGGTCGCGTCGCCACCGACGAAGACCCGGTCGAACAAGGGGCCGAGAAGCCAGGACAGCACCGCCAGCGTCGAGCCGTCGATCAGCATGAAGACGCAGGCCAGCGCCATGGTGCCGCGATGGGCCGAAAGATAGCCGCGCCAGAGCCGCCCGAAAAGCGCGCCGGCACCGTAGCCCGGCGGGGCCTGGTGCGCGTGACCGGATACGGGGGGGGCATGGCGGGCGGCATGGCTTGCGGCGCGGGTCCTGGCCCTTGGGT
>PHEC01000203.1 GCA_002841115.1 Alphaproteobacteria bacterium HGW-Alphaproteobacteria-6
TCGGCGGCGAAGATCTCGATTGGTGAAACAACTGAAGCGCATGCCATAAGGCAATGCCTTACGACCATTTGATCAATCAGAGCAGACGGCCCTCACCGCTGGCATACGAAAAAAGCGCGGCCGATGATACGTTTTCTATCTGCCGCGCATCCGCCGCATCTGCCGCACACGAAGGTGAAAGTTGATCTGAACCCATCACAGTCGATAGTGTCCCTGCGACCGGTGCAAGGTGATTGCGCGCCGCACGGCAGCACGGCATTGTCGGCATCACGGGCGGGTGGCAGAATGGGCCGCCGGCGGCAAGGGCGGGCGGCCTTCCGGCAGGGTTTGGTGTCCGGCCTTGCGTCGGGGGCGGATAGTCCGGGATGCGGCGGGTGCGGCGGTTCGGGACGAAAGGATCGGCACGGTGAACAGACGGATACTTGCCCTGGCGGCGGCGGCACTTCTGGCGCTGATCTGGCTCGGCGTGGCCGAGCGGGGCTGGCGGTTCGGCGTCGCGGCGGTGATCGGCGCGGCGGCCGGGCTGGCGCTTTACCACGCCTCGTTCGGCTTTACCGCGGCCTGGCGGCGGATGGTGCGCGAGCGGCGCGGCGCCGGGCTCAGGGCGCAGATGCTGCTGATCGGGCTCAGCTGTCTTTTCACCTTTCCGCTGATGCAATGGGGCGGGCTGATCGGCATGCCCGCGACCGGCAATGTGCTGCCGATCGGTCTCGCCTCGGCGGTCGGTGCCTTCGTCTTCGGGATCGGCATGCAGCTTGGCGGCGGCTGCGCCTCGGGCACGCTGTTCGTGCTGGGCGGCGGCAGCACCCGGATGGTGCTGGTGCTGGCCTTCTTCGTCGCCGGATCGGCCTGGGCAACGGCGCATTGGGATTTCTGGACATCGCTGCCGAAGACCACCTCGGGCTATTCGATCCCGCGCAGCCTTGGCACCCTGCCGGGGCTGGCGCTGATGCTGGTGCTGATGGCGGCGATCGCGCGCGCCACCGCAATGATCGAGCGACGCCACCACGGCGCGGTCGAGGTGCTGCGGCCGACCGGGTCCTGGCTGACCGGGCCGTGGTCGCTGGCGGCGGGCGCGGTGGCGCTGGCGGCGGTCGGCGTGGCGACGATGGCGGTCACCGGGCGGCCCTGGGGCATCACCGCCGCCTTCGCCCTCTGGGGCACCAAGATCGCCGCCGCCGCCGGCATCGTGATCGACAGCAGCTACTGGTCGCCGGGCTGGCGCCAGGCGCAGCTTCGCGCCAGCGTCTTCGCCGATGCGACCTCGGTGACGAATTTCGGCATCGTCATCGGCGCGATGGCCGCCGCGGCACTGGCCGGGCGCTTTCGCCCGGTGCTGAACCTGACCGGCCGCGACATCGCCACCGCGGTGATCGGCGGGCTGATGATGGGCTATGGCGCGCGGCTGGCTTACGGCTGCAACATCGGCGCCTTTCTTGGCGGCATGGTCTCGGGCAGCCTGCATGGCTGGTGGTGGCTGATCTGGGGCTTCATCGGCAGCGTGATCGGCACCAACCTGCGCGGCCGGATCGGCATGGACCCGCCGCTTGGCCCGCCGCCGGTGATGCGGCCGGCGGCGGTCTGAGCGCCCGACGCCCGCGGCACCGGCGGGGCCGGCGATTGGCCCTTGCACTCCTGCCCGGCCCGTGAAACAGGGAAGCGCCAAACGAACGCTCTCAGGAGGTATCCCATGGAGATTCGCGAGGCGCTGACCTTTGATGACGTGCTTTTGGTTCCGGCCGCCTCGAACGTGCTGCCGTCGGATGCCGACATGCGCACCTTCGTCACCCGCTCGATCGCGATGAACATCCCCCTGCTGTCCTCGGCGATGGACACCGTGACCGAGGCGCGGATGGCGATCGCGATGGCGCAGGCCGGCGGCATCGGCGTCATCCACCGCAACCTCGACATCAGCGCGCAGGCCGCCGAGGTCAGCCGGGTCAAGCGCTTCGAGAGCGGCGTCGTCTACAACCCGATCACCCTGACCCCGGACCAGACCCTGGCCGATGCCAAGGCCCTGCAGGACCGCTACAACGTCACCGGCTTTCCGGTCGTCGATGCGCAGGGCCGCGTCCTTGGCATCGTCACCAACCGCGACATGCGCTTTGCCTCGGATGACCGCACCCCGGTGCGGGTGATGATGACCGCCGAGCACCTCGCGCTTCTGCATGAGCCGGTCGACCGCGACGAGGCGATCGGGCTGATGAAGGCGCGAAGGATCGAGAAGCTGCTGGTCACCGATGGTCAGGGCCGGCTGACCGGGCTTCTGACCCTGAAGGATACCGAAAAGGCGGTGCTGAACCCGCATGCCTGCAAGGACGAGATGGGGCGGCTGCGCGTTGCCGCCGCCTCGACCGTCGGCGAGGCCGGGTTCGAGCGGAGCCGCGCGCTGATCGATGCCGGGGTCGACATGGTGGTGATCGACACCGCGCATGGCCATTCCGAAGGCGTGGCCCGCGCGGTCGAGCGGATCAAGGCCTTGTCGAACGCGGTGCAGGTGGTGGCCGGCAATGTCGCCACCGCCGAGGCGACGCGGGCGCTGATCGGCGCCGGGGCCGATGCGGTCAAGGTCGGGATCGGGCCGGGCTCGATCTGCACGACGCGGATCGTCGCCGGGGTCGGCGTGCCACAGCTGACCGCGATCATGGATGCGGCCGGGGCGGCGGGGGATATTCCCGTCATCGCCGATGGCGGCATCAAGTATTCCGGCGATTTCGCCAAGGCGATCGCGGCCGGGGCCTCTTGCGCGATGGTCGGCTCGGCGATCGCCGGCACCGACGAAAGCCCCGGAGAAGTCATCCTTTATCAGGGGCGCAGCTTCAAGTCCTATCGCGGCATGGGAAGCCTCGGCGCGATGGCGCGCGGTTCGGCCGACCGCTATTTCCAGAAGGATGCGGCCTCTGACAAGCTGGTGCCCGAGGGGATCGAGGGCCAGGTGCCCTACAAGGGCTCGGCCGCGGCGGTGGTGCATCAGCTGGTCGGCGGATTGCGCGCCGCGATGGGCTATACCGGCAACCGCACCGTGGCCGAGATGCGGGCCAACTGCCGCTTCGTGCGGATCACCGGGGCGGGGTTGAGGGAAAGCCATGTCCATGACGTGCAGATCACCCGCGAAAGCCCGAACTACCGGCTGGGCTGATCCCTTGATCGTCAATGCGCTGCATGGCGATATTGAAGCATTGCGCGAGCCGGTCCGATGACCCCCGGCGCGCGCATCGCCGCCGCCGTCGGGGTGCTTGACCGGGTGCTTGCCGGCGCCGCGGCCGAGCAGGCGCTGACCGCCTGGGCGCGGGCAAGCCGCTATGCCGGCTCGGGCGACCGGGCGCGGGTGCGCGACCATGTCTATGACGCGTTGCGCTGCCTGCGCTCGCACACCGCCCTGGCCGGGGCGGATGTGGCCTCGGGCCGGGCGCTGATGATCGGCGCGCAGGTCGCGGCCGGGCTCGACCCGGCTTCGGTCTTTACCGGCGCCGGCCATGCGTCCGCCCCGCTGACCCCGGCCGAGGCGGCGGCGGTCGCCGGCGCCGCGCCGATGCCCGAGGCGGTGGCGCTCGATTGTCCCGACTGGCTGGTGGCGCCGCTGAAGGAGAGCCTGGGCGCCGGTTTCGCCCCGGCCCTGGCGCTGATGCGGTCGCGCGCGCCGGTCATGCTGCGGGTCAACGAGGCGCGGATCAGCCGCGATGCGGCGGCCGCGGCGCTGGCCGCGGAGGGGATCGCGACCGTGCCCCATGATCTTGCCAGCTTTGCCCTGCAAGCCACCGGGAACGCATCGAAAATCAAGCTGTCGCGAAGCTATGCCGACGGCCTGGTCGAGTTGCAGGACGCCGCGCCGCAGGCCGCGGTCGCGGCGCTGCCGCTGGTGCCGGGGATGCGGGTTCTCGACTATTGCGCCGGGGGGGGCGGCAAGGTGCTGGCGATGGCGGCCCGGGCGCCGGGGCAGTATTTCGCCCATGACGCCGATCCGGCCCGGATGCGCGACCTGCCCGAACGGGCGCGACGCGCCGGTGTCGCGGTGACGCTGCTCGACCGGCCGGCCTGCCGGCGGGCGGCCCGGAGCGGCTGGCCGAACTGCTGGCCATGCAGGCGGCGATCCTCGATGCCGCGGCCGGGCTGGTCGGCGACGGCGGGCATCTGTGCTACATGACCTGCAGCCTGCTTCACGCCGAGAACGGCGCGCAGCTGCGGGATTTCATCGCCCGTCATCCCGGCTGGCGGCTGCTGGCCGAGCGGCTCTGGACCCCGCTGGACGGCGGCGACGGCTTTTATGCCGGCTGCCTGAGCCGCGGCTGAGGCGCCACGGGTGGCCGCGGCCTATACTCTTGACGCGCGCAAGCCCTCAAATCTACACAATTGAAAGTTGTGTTCGCGTGGCGGTTAATCACCGCTTAAGCATTTCGGGTCGCAATGCGGGGCAACCGAATCTGAAAGGAGGCAGGGGGTGTCTCATCCTGCGCTGTCCGAACAACCGCTGACCCGCACGGCCCTCGGCCTTGCGCCACGCAGCATCTTTCTGGCCATCGCCGGCGCGCTCTGCGCCCTGGCGGCGTATTTCCTCGCCGATGGCCTGGCCGCGCTGGTCGCCTTTACCGTCGCCGGCACGCTGGCGGCGCTGTCCGGGGTGATCGCCTGGCTCGGCTCGCGCCATGACCGGGCCGAGGGGGCGCTGCACGCCCAGATCGCCGAGTTCATCGCCCATGATGCCAGCCCCAGCTTCACCACCGATGCCGAGGGCGAGATCGGCCATCAGAACCGCGCCGCGGTCGAACGCTTCGGCTCGCGCGGCGGGCAGACACTGACCCGGGCGCTGGCCGAGGTCTTCGCCAACCCGGCCGCGGTGTTGCACCGGTTGCAGAACCGGGCCGAGGCGCTGGGTGCTGCGCGCGAGGATCTGGTGACACGGCGCGGCCATGTCCGGCTGGCGGTGCACCGGATCGGATCGGGCGGCTTCCTTTGGCGGCTCGAGGATATGGCTGAACGGGCCATCGGCGGCCGCGGCGCCGAAACCATCAGCCTGCCGATGCTGACGGTGTCGCGCAACGGCACGGTCCTGTTCATGAACGAGGCGCTGCGCCGGCTGGTCGGCGAAAGGGTCAAGACGCTCGACCGGATCTTCCACGACCTGCCGCTGCGCCCGGGCGGCGAGCATGAGATCGCCGGCGCCGAGGGGCCGGTGCGCGCCCTGGTCGCCGAGGTCGAAAGCGCCGGCGGGCGGCGCGAGATCTTCCTTCTGCCGGCCGCCGAACACCCGGTTGCCGCCCCTGGCGACCCGACCGCCTTCGAGACCCTGCCGGTCGCGCTGATGCGGCTTGACGGCGAGGGCCGGCTCAGGGCGGCGAACCGGGCGGCACGCGACCTGCTCGGCCCGGTCGAGGCCGGAACCCCGCTGGCGCAGGTTCTGGAAGGGCTGGGCCGGCCGATCGGCGACTGGCTTGGCGATGCGATGGCGGGCCGGGCGGAACGGCGGCCCGAGGTCTTGCGGGTGCGCCGGGCGACGGCCGAGGATGTCTACCTGCAGGTCACGCTGACCCGCAGCCGGGAAGACGGCGCGCCCGGCCTGGTCGCGGTGCTGTCCGACGCGACGCAGTTCAAGACGCTCGAGGCGCAATTCGTGCAAAGCCAGAAGATGCAGGCGATCGGCCAGCTTGCCGGCGGTGTGGCACATGACTTCAACAATCTTCTGACTGCGATTTCAGGGCATTGCGACCTTTTGCTCCTGCGCCATGACAAGGCCGATCCGGATTATGCCGATCTGGTCCAGATCAACCAGAACGCCAACCGCGCCGCCAGCCTGGTCGGCCAGCTTCTGGCCTTCTCGCGCAAGCAGACGCTGAAGCCGCGGGTGATCGACCTGCGCGACACGCTCTCGGACCTGACCCATCTGCTCAACCGGCTGGTCGGGGAAAAGGTCCGGCTCAGCCTTGGCCACGATCCCGACCTGCCGCCGATCCGGGCCGACAAGCGGCAACTTGAGCAGGTGATCATGAACCTCGTCGTCAATGCCCGCGACGCGATGCCGGCGGGCGGCGAGATCCGCATCGCGACCGAGACGCTGGTGCTGGACGAGGCGCTGCGGCGCGACCGCGCGACGGTCGTTCCGGGGCGCTATGTCGTGGTCCGCGTCAGCGACGAGGGCAGCGGCATCGCCCCCGAGCAATTGCCGAAGATCTTCGAGCCGTTCTTCACCACCAAGCGCCAGGGCGAGGGGACCGGGCTCGGGCTGTCGACCGCCTACGGCATCGTCAAGCAGACCGGCGGCTTCATCTTCTGCGACAGCGTGCCGGGCGCGGGGACGACCTTCACGCTGTTCTTCCCGGCCCATGATGCGGCCGAGACCGTCGAGGCCGAGGCCGCGCCCCCTGCCCCGCCGCAGCGCGCCGGCCGGGCCGGCGAGGGTGTCGTGCTGCTGGTCGAGGACGAGGCGCCGGTGCGCGCCTTCGCCAGCCGGGCACTCAGGCTGCGCGGCTACACGGTGATCGAGGCCGAGAACGCCGAGGAGGCGCTGAAGATGCTCGAGGATCACGCGCTGGCGGTCGATGTCTTCGTGACCGATGTGATCATGCCGGGCATGGACGGCCCGTCCTGGGTGCGCGAGGCGCTGAAGAGCCGGCCCGAAACCCGCGTCGTCTTCGTCTCGGGATATGCCGAGGAAAGCCTGACCGAGAACCGCGAGCGGATCCCGAATTCGGTGTTCCTGCCCAAGCCCTTCTCGCTCAGCGAACTGACCGCGACGGTTCAGGGCCAGATCCACTGACGGATGCGGCCTTGCCCCCGGGTTGCCCCCGGGTTGCCCCGGGGTGCAGCCGGGGTGCAGCCGGGGTGCGGAGGGGTGAGGCCGGCGTGCGGAGGGGTGCGGCCCGGTTGCCCGCCGGCAGGCCCCCGGTGGCCGGGGTGCGGCCGGGGTGGCACGAGGCTCGGCGCCGCCGGCGATCCCCGGGCGCGCAGCAGGCCCGAGGCGCACCATGCGCGAACCCGGGCGATGCCGCGCGCTGCGTGAAACCGGTGCAGTTGCGCCGCTGCGCCACGACACCGGCGCTTGCCGACCGGACCGATATCCTTGTGGTCGCGGTGCCGGGC
>PHEC01000204.1 GCA_002841115.1 Alphaproteobacteria bacterium HGW-Alphaproteobacteria-6
GGCCTGCCAGATCTCGTCGTAAAGCCCGTGGCGGCGGATCTGGTCGATATAGACCGCGTCGGCGCGGCGCAGGATCGCCAGTTTCTCGGCGGTGATCTCGCCGGGGCAGCGGATCGCGAGGCCGGGGCCGGGGAAGGGGTGGCGGCCGATGAACTTTTCCGGCAGGCCCAGTTCGCGGCCCAGCGCGCGGACCTCGTCCTTGAAGAGCTCGCGCAGCGGCTCGACCAGCGTCAGGCCCATCTTTTCCGGCAAGCCGCCGACATTGTGGTGCGACTTGATGGTGACCGAGGGCCCGCCCGAGACGCTGACGCTTTCGATCACGTCGGGATAGAGCGTGCCTTGCGCGAGGAAGGTGGCGCCGCCGACCGCATGGGCGTGTTTCTGGAACACCTCGATGAAGAGCCGGCCGATGGTCTTGCGCTTGGTCTCGGGGTCGGCGACGCCGTCGAGCGCGCCGAGAAAGAGGTCGGATTCGTCGGCGTGGATCAGCGGGATGTTGTAGGTGTCGCGGAACATCGACACCACCTCCTCGGCCTCGCCGAGCCGCAAGAGCCCGTGGTCGACGAAGACGCAGGTCAGCTGGTCGCCGATCGCCTCGTGAATGAGGATCGCCGCGACCGAGCTGTCGACGCCGCCGGAAAGGCCGCAGATCACCTTGCCATCGCCGACCTCGGCGCGGATCTTGTCGATCGCGTCCTCGCGGTAGGCGCCCATCGTCCAGTCGCCGGAAAAGCCGGCGAGGCGGACGAAGTTGCGGTAAAGCAGCGCGCCCTTCGGGGTGTGATGCACCTCGGGGTGGAACTGCACCGCGTAGAAGTGGCGATCCGGGTCGGCGGTGATGGCGAAGGGGGCATTGGGCGAGGTGCCGTAGACCCGAAAGCCCGGGGCGAGCCGGCTGACATGGTCGCCGTGGCTCATCCAGACCTGTTCGCGCCCACCGCTGGCCGCGCCGTCTGCATTGTCGGGCGCGAACCAGCCGTCGAGCAGTGGCAGCCTGTCGGCGGTGGGGGTGACGTAGGCGCGGCCGAACTCGGCGGTGCCGTGGCCGCGTTCCACCGTGCCGCCGAGGCAGTGCATCATCACCTGCTGGCCGTAGCAGATGCCGAGGATCGGCACGCCGAGGCTGAAGACCGAGGCCGGCGGCATCGGTGCGCCGGCCGCGAAGACCGAGGCCGGCCCGCCCGAGAAGATCACCGCCTTCGGCGCGAAATCGGCGAGGAAGGCGTCGGTGACGCGGTTGTAGGGATGGATCTCGCAATAGACCTTCAGCTCGCGCAGGCGGCGCGCGATGAGCTGCGTGACCTGTGAACCGAAGTCGATGATCAGGAGGCGTTGATGGGCATGGGTCATGGCCGGGGAATAGGGTTTTGCCGGCAGCGGTGCAAGGGGGGCGCTGCCCCCCTCGGCCTTGCGGCCTTCCCCCCGAGGTATTTCTGCCAAGATGAAGGAGATCAGCCAGGCTGCGCGCCGGCCCGGATCAGCATGCCGTAAAGGTCGCGCGGGTCGTCGGGGTCGGCGATCATGTCGAGCGGCTCGCTATAGGGCAGGGTCTTCAGCCGGTCGTGGATGTAGCGCAGGGCCGAGAAATCCTCGATTGCGAAGCCGACGCTGTCGAAGAGCGTGATCTGGCGCGGGTCGCTGCGGCCCGGCGCCTGCCCGGTGATGACCTGCCAGAGTTCGGTCACCGGATGGTCGGCGGCAAGCTGCTGGATTTCGCCCTCGATGCGGGTCTGGGGCGGGTATTCGACGAAGATCGACGCGCGCAGCAGGATGTCGCGGTGCAGTTCCGTCTTGCCCGGGCAGTCGCCGCCGACCGCGTTGATATGGGTGCCGGGGCCGACCATGTTGTCGGTCAGGATCGTCGCAAGCTGCTTGTCGGCGGTGCAGGTGGTGATGATGCCCGCGCCTTCGATCGCCGCTTCGGCGCTTTGGCAGGATGTCAGGATCAGCCCGGAACCGGCAAGATTGCGCGCACATTTCGCCGTGGCGGCCGGGTCGATGTCGAAAAGCCGAAGGTGGGTCACGCCGCAGAGCGCCTTGAAGGCGAGCGCCTGGAATTCCGCCTGCGCGCCATTGCCGATCAACGCCATCGTGGTGGCGCCGGCGGGGGCAAGCAGGCGGGCGGCAAGCGCCGACATCGCCGCGGTCCTGAGTGCGGTGAGGATGGTCATCTCGCTCAGCAACACCGGGTAGCCGGTTGCCACATCGGCCAGGAGCCCGAAGGCGGTGACGGTCTGCAAGCCGTCGCGGGTGTTTCGCGGATGGCCGTTGACATATTTGAACCCGTAGAGCCTGCCATCCGAGGTCGGCATCAGCTCGATCACCCCGAGGGCCGAATGCGAGGCGACGCGCGGGGTCTTGTCGAAGCTTTCCCAGCGCCGGAAATCGGCCTCGATACAGGCGGCGAGGTCGCGCATCACGGTCTCGGGCCCGAGATGAAGAACCAGCTTCATCATGTTGTCGACGCTGACGAAAGGCACGACGTTGAGATTGGTGGTGCTGGTCATCCGAAGCTCCGGGTCGGGCGGTCGAAGACCTTGCGGCCCATCAGCGAGCCGACCAGTTCGACCATCAGTTTCGCGGTGCGCCCGCGCTCGTCGAGGAAGGGGTTCAACTCGACCAGGTCGAGCGAGGTGACGAGGCCGCTCTCGTGCAGGTGTTCCATCACCAGATGCGCCTCGCGGAAGGTGGTGCCGCCGGGCACCGTGGTGCCGACCGCCGGCGCGATGGCCGGGTCGAGGAAATCGACATCGAGCGAGACATGCAGCAGCCCGTTCTCGGCCCGCACCCGGTCGAGGAACTCGCGCAAGGGCGCGACGATGCCGCGCTCGTCCAGCGCCCGCATGTCGCAGACCAGCGCATCGGTGTCGAGAAGCCCGGCATGTTCGGCCGGATCGACCGAGCGGATGCCGTAAAGGCAGATGCGGCCGGTCGGCACCGGGGCGGGGAAGGGCGCGAAGGCGTCGAAGCCGGGGCGCCCGGCGATATAGGCGAGCGGCGTGCCATGGAGGTTGCCCGACTGGGTGGTGAGCGGCGTGTGATAGTCCGAATGGGCGTCGAGCCAAAGGACGAAGAGCGGCCGGCCGGCCGCGGCCGCGTGCGCGGCGACGCCGGCGACCGAGCCGAGCGACAGCGAGTGGTCGCCGCCGAGGAAGATTGGCATGCCCCCGGCCATCGCCGCCTGTGCGGCTGCGGCCAGTGTCGCGGTCCAGGCCACCGTCTCGGCGAGGTGGTGGACGGCGGGGTTGGCGCAGGTGGCCGGGCGCGCGGGCGCGGGCGCGAGGTCGCCGCGGTCCTCCACCCGCAGCCCGAGCGCCTGAAGGCTTGGGCCAAGCCCGGCGACGCGGTAGGCGGCGGGGCCCATCAGGCAGCCGTCGCGTTTCTGGCCGCTGTCGATCGGCGCGCCGATCAGGATGCAGGTCTTGCTCATCGGGTCATGCGTCCTTGTCATCGGGGCGGGGGATTCGGTCGCCGGAATCGGTTCCCCGACTGTCTTGCCGGATTGCGCCGGAAAAAAGCCGCCCTATGATCGGATTGCACAGGCATTTGCACAAAACGGCGGGCAGGATGAGCGAACTGGACGATACCGATCAGGCGCTGATCGCGGCGCTCAGGCGCGACGGGCGGGCCTCGTTCTCGGATCTGGCGGCGCAGCTGGGGCTGGCGCGGGCGACGGTGACGGCGCGGATGGAGCGGCTGGTGGCGCGCGGCGAGATCCAGGGCTTCAGCGTCGTCACCCGCGGTGATCTCAGCCTGATGCCGGTGCGCGGGCTGATGATGATCGCGATCGAGGGGCGCGGCACCGAGCGGATCATCGCGCGGCTGTCCGGCCTGCCCGAGGTGACGGCGGTGCATTCGACCAACGGGCGCTGGGATCTGATCGCGGAACTGGGCACCCGGACGCTGGAGGAACTGGACGCGGTGCTGTTGAAGGTGCGTGGCTACGAAGGGGTCCTGGCCAGCGAGACCAGCCTCTTGCTGTCGACCCGGCGCGCCGGCCGGCGCTGAGCCCCGCGCCGGCCGGCCCCGGCGGTCAGG
>PHEC01000205.1 GCA_002841115.1 Alphaproteobacteria bacterium HGW-Alphaproteobacteria-6
GAACCGTCAAAGCGTGGCCCGCCCGCGTCGGTCACCAGGACGATGCTGTTGAAGCCGCCGGAGTTGAGCGCGCCCATCACCTGCACCACCCTCTCGTAGGGAATGGCGCCATCGGCACGCAGGTAAAGCTTGTCGTCGGCGCGTTCGGCCGCGATGGCACGCAGCATGCCGATCAACTCGCCCTCGGCCACCGGGCTGTTCTGCACCGAGACCGTGCCGTCGGCCTGCACCGAGACGGTCAATGGCTCTTCCTGCTCGCTCGCCACCGCCTGGGCAGCGGTCTTGGGCAGTTCCAGCGGCACGCCGACGGTCAGCAACGGCGCCGCGACCATGAAGATGATCAAAAGCACCAGCATCACGTCGACGAAGGGGGTGACGTTGATCTCGCTCATCACCGCCGCCTTGCCGCGCGACCCGCGCCGCCGCCGCCCGCCACCGCCCGGCTTCATCACCCCCGCGCCCATCGCTCAGGCGTCCAGCTGGCGCGACAGGATGGTGGCGAACTCGTCGGCGAAGGCGTCGTAGCCGGCGATGATCCGGTCATTGTCGGTCGAGAGCTTGTTGTAGAAGATGACCGCCGGGATCGCCGCCAGAAGGCCAAGCGCTGTCGCCACCAGCGCCTCGGCGATGCCGGGCGCCACCACGGCAAGCGAGGTGTTCTGGCTGATCGCGATCTGCTCGAAGGCGACCTTGATGCCCCAGACCGTGCCGAAAAGCCCGACGAAGGGCGCGGTCGAGCCGACCGTGGCCAGGAACGGCAGCCCGCCCGACAGCCGCTCGGTCTCTTTCGCGATCGCCACATCCATCGAGCGGTCGATGCGCGCCTGCGCACCGGCGATCAGCTCGCCATCCTGGCGGTGGCTGCGGCGCCATTCGGTCATGCCGGCGGAAAAGATCCTTTCCGATGCGCCGCCCGGCTGCGGCCCGATCTGCTGGTAGAGCTCGTCCAGCGGCTCGCCCGACCAGAAGGCGCGGTCAAAGACCGCCGCCTCGCGCCGGGCCAGCCGGTAGGCGATGAATTTCTGCACGATGATCGACCAGGACCAGAAGCTGGCCACGGTCAGCATGATCATCACCAGCTTGACGACGAAGGAAGCGCGCCAGAACAGCGCAAGCAAGGAAAAGTCCATCTCCTGCGCGAGGGCAAGGGTCTCGGTGTTCATCTGTCTCTGCTCGCCGGTTGGGCCGCGTCGGGGCGGCTCTGATTTGCCGGTGATTCTACCCGGTTTTCGCCGGCAATGCCAATAGATCAGCGGATCGGCGGGCGCGAAGCTGCCGGCGTCACGGCAGACCTCGTCGAACCGCGCCGGCGACAGGTAATCCGCGACGATGCGGCGGACGGCAAAGACAATGCCCGCTTCGGCCTTCAGCCGGCCCTGGTCGATACCAAGGCCGCGCACCCATTCGCTGCGCCCGCGCTCGATGAACTTCAGGTAATTGGCGTAATAGACGATCCCGGCCAGATCGGTATCCTCGTAATAGACGCGGATCGGCAGATGATGCGTCATTCGGTCCCCTGCTGTCGCCAGCCGGCCGTTGCCAACCGGTCTGTCATCGCCCAGCCTGCCCGCGCCCGGCGGCGATGACAAGGCCGCCCCGCCGGTGCCCGCGCGCCGGTTTCCCGCGCATCGGCTTGACGCCGCCGCAATGCGCGCTTGGCAGGACCCGCCCTTCTCCTGTAGCCATGGGGGGCCGTCCACACCGGCACCGGGCCGCCCCCGCCATCCGCCGGCCGCCCCCGCATGAGGAGAGAACATGACACGTTCGGTAATCGAAGAGGACCTGACGATCGAGGGCAACATCGCCTCTGAAGGCGGCGACATCGAGGTCAAGGGCCGCGTCACCGGCGATATCGCCTCGCGCTCTGTCGATGTCCATGTCGGCGGCGAGGTGCAGGGCGCCGTCACCGCCGAGACTGTGAAGGTGCAGGGCCGCCAGTCGGGGCGCATCCAGTGCACCGAACTGTCGCTTGAAAAGAACGCCGAGGTGAAGGCCGATGTCACCGCCCAGACGCTGATCTCGGAAAAGGGCGCGCGGCTGGTCGGCAAGGTCCAGATCACCGGCGGCTGATGCCGCCGACGCCTGGCGGACCGGTCAGCCGGCCCCGTTCGGCCTGTCGGGGGCGATCCGGTCCTGGGTCCGGGTCTCGAAATCACCCGCGTCGTGGCGCTCATGAAGCTGCATCGCCGGCTCGCCGAAGCTGCGGTTGACCATCCGGCCGCGCAGCACCGCCGGGCGCGCGTCGATCAAACCGGCCCAGCGCTGGACATGGGCGTAAGACGCGACATCGAGAAACTCCGCCGCCTCGTAAAGCCGGCCCAGCACCAGTTGCCCGTACCAGGCCCAGATCGCCATGTCGGCAATGGTATAGCTGTCGCCGGCGATGAAGGGGCGCTCCGCCAGTTGCCGGTCCAGCACGTCAAGCTGGCGCTTGGCCTCCATCGCGAAACGGTCGATCGCGTAGCCGAACTTTTCCGGCGCATAGGCGTAGAAATGGCCGAAGCCGCCGCCAAGATAGGGTGCCGAACCCATCTGCCAGAACAGCCAGTTCAGCGTTTCGGTGCGCCCGGCATGATCCCCGGGCAGGAAGGCGCCGAACTTCTCGGCCAGATAGAGCAGGATTGCGCCGGATTCGAAGACCCGCAGCGGCTCGGGGCCCGAGCGGTCGACCAGGGCGGGGATCTTCGAATTGGGGTTCACGCTGACGAAACCACTGGAGAACTGCGCGCCCTCGCCGATCGGGATCAGCCAGGCGTCATAGTCCGCGCCCTCGTGGCCAAGCGCCAGCAATTCCTCCAGCAGCACCGTGACCTTGACGCCGTTGGGCGTGGCCAGCGAATAAAGCTGCAACGGATGGCGCCCGATCGGCAGCGTCTTGTCATGCGTCGGCCCGGCGATGGGGCGGTTGATGCTGGCGAAGGCACCGCCGTTCTCGCGGTCCCAGGTCCAGACCTTCGGCGGCACATAGCTGGCCTGGTCATCCATGTCGCGTCTCCCGCTCGAATTGTTCCGCGCCAGACGCCTGCGTGGCGATCCTCGTGCCGATAGGCCGCCACAAGCAAAAAATGTCAAGGCGCGCCGACCGGATGGATCCGCTAGGCGCGCCACAACCCGTTACTGGTCTACAAGGTCGTCAGGGACAATCCTGGCAGTCGATCTGGTCGCTGTTCTGGTGGGCCGACCAGGGCCCCTCGTTGCCGACACCATCGCCGTCCTTGTCGGTCGCCTCCACCGCCCTGTCCGCCCGCGCGGTGAGACCCGGATGAAGATCGCCCGGGGCGGGATTGTCGAACCCTTCGAATACCTTGTTCCCACTCGGGTTGGTGTTGTCGGCCAGGGCCAGGCCGGCGGTCGCAAAAACAACCAGTGCACCATATACGGGCGCTGTCTTGAAAAGGCGCATCGTATTGTCCTCCGAATATGGGTCCCCGCTGCAAATGGCCGAGGACCGGTTCAAGTGGCATTATGTTACCGAAAATCGATCCTTAAAGACATGTTTGTCGTTCCGACCGGGTTCATCGCGACAGATTCGGTCGATCACATATCCGTGAGCGTGTCGAAGCCCGGACCGGAAACAACCCGCGATACGATCCCGCTCTCGGACGCTACCGCCGTGCGGGAACGGCTGCGTCGATCACGACCAGCTGCCCGATGGCTTGCGATTCGGAGGCGGCTTCCCTGCCGGCCACTGCAGCCCTGCGCGCAAGGGGACCGCGGCAAGCGGGCAGCGCGATTTTCCGATCTCCCGTGCCCCAGCCCGAGATGCCGAAAAAATCAATCAGTCATTCGTCTCATCAATATCCGAAGCCGTGCCCTGCACCGGGAAACATTCTCAGCTCTCGAACAGGTCATCCTGCCCCGGCGCGCGCGGGGCCGTCAGCCCGAGGTGTTTCCACGCCTTCGCCGCCAGCATCCGGCCGCGCGGCGTGCGCTGGATCAGGCCCTGCTGCAAGAGATAGGGCTCGACCACCTCCTCGATCGAGTCGCGCGCCTCGCTCAAGGCCGCCGACAGCGTCTCGACCCCGACCGGGCCGCCGGCATAATTCTCGGCGATCAGGGTCAGATAGCGCCGGTCGGCACCGTCAAGCCCGAGGTGATCGACGCCCAGCCGGGTCAAGGCGCTGTCGGCGATTTCCCGCGTCAGCCGGCCGTCTCCCTCGACCAGGGCGAAATCGGCGACCCGGCGCAGGAGCCGCCCGGCGATCCGCGGCGTGCCGCGCGCCCGGCGCGCGATCTCGGCGGTGCCGGCCGGATCGGCATCGAGCCCCATCAGCCGTGCGCCGCGCGCGACGATCAGGTCCAGTTCGGGCACGGTATAGAACTGCAGCCGGGTCGGAATCCCGAACCGGTCGCGCAGCGGCGTGGTCAGGAGGCCAAGCCGGGTCGTCGCGCCGACCAGGGTGAAGGGCTGCAACTCGATCCGCACGGTGCGCGCCGCCGGCCCCTCGCCGATGACGAGATCGAGCGCGAAATCCTCGAGTGCCGGATAAAGCACCTCTTCGACCGCCGGGTTCAGCCGGTGGATCTCGTCAATGAACAGCACGTCGCGCGGCTCGAGGTTGGTCAGGATCGCCGCGAGGTCGCCGGCGCGGGCAAGGACCGGGCCCGAGGTCATCCGAAAGCCGACGCCAAGCTCGCGCGCGATGATCTGCGCCAGGGTGGTCTTGCCAAGCCCCGGCGGCCCGTGAAAGAGGGTGTGGTCCATCGCCTCGCCGCGCCGGCGCGCGCTTTCGATGAAGACCCGCAGGTTTGCGCGGGCCTCGGCCTGGCCGACGAAATCGGTCAGGGTCTGTGGGCGCAGCGCGCGGTCGGCATCCTCGGGCTGGCGGTCGGCGCGCAGCGTCGGATCGGGGGGGGCGGCGGGGGCGCGCATCGTCAGCCGCCGGCCCGGGGGCGCTGCCCCCCTGCCCTTGCGGGCAGTCCCCCGGGGTATTTCGCAACGAAGAATGCCATGGTGGTCCTTCGGGTCAGCCTGTCGGCGCGAGCTGTTTCAGCGCGGCGCGGATCAGGACCGGGGTGGTGGCGGCAGGGTCGCGGCCGGCCGCCGAGGCGACGGCGGCGGCGGCCTCGCCCTGAGCGTAGCCGAGATTGACGAGGGCCGAAAGCGCCTCGGCGGTGGCGGCAGCGCGCGACGGGCCGGTTGGGGGCGGGCCGGCAGGCGCGGGCGGGGCGGC
>PHEC01000040.1 GCA_002841115.1 Alphaproteobacteria bacterium HGW-Alphaproteobacteria-6
CCCTTCTACGTCGCCTTCCTGATGCCCGATATCCTTGCGCCGGTGCTGATCCTGATGCTGGCGCTGATCGGCGCCTGGCTGGCGGTCCTGTCACGCGCCGAGCGGGCCGCTGCCGCCGGGCTGGCGCTGATCGCGATCCTGTCGCATCCCTCGCATCTTCTGATCGCGGCGCTGATGCTGCCGGCCCTGCTCTGGTCACTGCCCGGCCTGCACGGGCGCCGGCGGTGGATCGGCGCCGGTCTGGTCGTGCTGCTGGTCGGGGCGGGGCTGGGCGAGCGGGCGGTCTTTGCCGCCCTCGTCGCCCGCTTCGAGGCGCGCGAGGTCCGGGTGCTGCCGTTCCTGACCGCGCGGCTGATCGACGACGGGCCGGGGCAAAGCCACCTTGCCGCCCGCTGTCCCGACCCCGGCCTGGCAACCTGCGCGCTGTGGCAGGCGCTGGCGCTGTCGGACGACCCCGAGCGGTTCGATGCGCCGCAGATCCTGTTTTCCCGCGACCCGGCGACCGCCTCGCTGCGGCGCCTCGACGAGGCCGGGCAGACCGCGGTCGCGCGCGAGCAGCTTCGCTTTGCGGTCGCGGTGCTGCGCGCCGAGCCGCTGGCGGTGCTTGCGGCGATCGGGCGCAACACGCTGGTCCAGCTGGGATATGTCCGCATCGACATGACGATTCCGGCGGCGGGCGGGCTTGACGCCTTGCGCGCCGTCCATGGCGCGGCCGCCGACGGTTTGCGCGATGGCCGGCTGATCGACGGGGGGCGCGGCTGGCTGGCGCCGCTGGCCGTGGTTCACATCGCGCTTTATGCCGTCTCGGGGCTGGCGGTGCTGGCGCTTCTCGCCCGGCGCGGCGGGTTGCCTGCGGGCAGCCGGCGCTTTGCCGTCCTGGTTCTTTTCGGGATCATCGCCAACGCAATCGTCTGCGGCAGCCTTTCGGAACCGGCGTTCCGCTATGGCGCGCGGGTGGCGCTGCTCGGGCCGATTCTGGCGGTGCTTCTGGCCTTCGGCCGGGTCCGGGCCGTGGGCCGAAGCACGACCGGAAGCCTGCCCGCGGCGACGGCCGAAAATCCGGCTTGACGAGTCCGGGGTGCTCGGCTCATCCTTGAAAAATCGATTGAGCAGACCAGGTGCCGAATCCGCCACCGGCAATCGCCAGGGCCGCAAGGCTGGCGGATCCGGGTCGGGGTTTCGGGGCGCTGATGTCCAATCGATGGTTCATGCCGGATCCGTGCGCTGATCCGGCAAAAGGGAGGATGGAATGATCAGGAAGCTTCTCGGCACCGTCGGTGGTGTCGTGCTTGCCGCCGGGCTTGCGGTTTCGGCCCAGGCCCAGGACAAGCCCAGCATGGGGATCGTCGTCAAGATCGGCGGCATCCCGTGGTTCAACGCGATGGAGATGGGGATCAAGGAAAAGGGCGCCGAACTCGGTGTCGATGCGGTCATGGTCGGGCCGACCTCGGCCGACCCGGCACTTCAGGTCCGCGCCATCGAGGATCTGATCGCCAAGGGCGTCGACGTGATCGGCGTGGTGCCGAACGACGAGGCGGCACTTGAGCCGGTCCTCGAAAAGGCCCGCGCGGCCGGGATCAAGGTTCTCGCCCATGAGGGCCCCGGCCTGGTGAATGTCGACTGGGATTTCGAGCTGGCCTCGGTCCAGGGCTTCGGCGAGGCTCATGCCGAGCTTCTGGCGCAGAAGATGGGTGGCGCGGGCGAATACGCGATGTTCGTCGGCTCGCTGACCGTGCCTTTGCACAATGCCTGGGCTGATGCGGCCAATGCCTATATCGCCGCGAAATACCCCGGCATGACGCTGATCGGCGAGCGTTACGGCGTGGCGGAATCGGTCGATGAAAGCCGCAAGACCGCGCTTGACCTGATGGCTGCGAACCCCGGCCTGAAGGGCTTTCTGGCCTTCGGCAGCCAGGGGCCGATCGGCGCGGGCCGCGCGATCGAGGAAATGCGCAAGGCCGGCGAGGTCCATGTGCTTGGCCCCTTCTCGCCCGGTCAGGGGCGCCAGCTGGTCAAGGACGGCGTGATCTCGGGCGGCTTCATGTGGAACCCGGCCGAGGCGGGCCGGGTCTTCGTGACCATGGGCAAGATGCTGGTTGACGGCGCCGAGATCACCTCGGGCACCGATATTCCGGGGCTGGGCGTGGTCGAGCCGGACGTGGCCGGCAAGGATATCATCACCGATAACCTGATCACCATCAACGCCGAGACCGTCGACGGGCTTGCCGACCTCGGGCTCTGAACGAATTGGCTCGGGCCGCCCTTCGCGGCGGCCCGGACCGCCACCACCACCCCTGCCGCCGGGGCAGGCCGCCCGTCCGCGGCGCGCCGGATTTCACCGTCAGACCGGACCTTCCGATGACCGCAGCCGAACCCGCCGCCGACCCGGCCGAGAGGACCGCGACCGAAAGCCCGGCGCTGCGCCTGGCCCATGTGTCGAAGCTGTTCGGCGGGGTCCGCGCGCTTGACGATGTCGCCTTCGCGCTTGGCCGTGGCGAGGTGCATTGCCTGGCCGGCGAGAACGGCTGCGGCAAGAGCACGCTGATCAAGATCGTCACCGGCGTCCATGCCCCCGAACCCGGCGCGGAGATCGAGATCTTCGGCCAGCCGGTCACCAGCGTCACGCCGACCCTGGCGCGGGGGCTGGGGATCGCGGTGATCTGGCAGGATCTGGCGCTTTTTCCCGAAATGACCGTGGCCGAGAACATCGCCTTCGACACCCTGGTCGGCGGCCGGCCGCGCGGCGTGAACTACCGCGCGATGCGCGGCCTTGCCGCCGGGGTGCTGGACCGTCTCGGGGTCGGCCTTGATCTGGACGCGCGGCTCAACACGCTGCCGATCGCCGACCGCCAGATCGTCGCCATCGCCCGCGCGCTGGCCGGCGATGCGCGGCTGATCTTCATGGACGAGCCGACCGCCTCGCTGACCCAAAGCGAGACCGACAGCCTTCTGGCGATCGTGCGCGCCCTGTCGGCGCGCGGCGTCGCGATCGTCTTCGTCAGCCACCGGCTGGCCGAGGTGCTGGAGATCGCAAGCCGGGTGACGGTGCTGCGCGACGGCAGGCTGGTCGGGGTCTATCCGACCGCGGGCATGACCCAGTCGCGGCTGACCGAACTGATGACCGGCCGGCAGTTTTCCCACGCGGTCCGCGCCCGCGACCTCGCGGCCGAGCGCGCGGTGCTGGTCCTTGACGGGCTGGCCCGGCGCGGCGAATTCGAGGGCATCGGCCTGACCATCCGTGCCGGCGAGATCGTCGGGCTGACCGGGCTGATCGGCTCGGGCCGGACCGAGCTTGCCCATGCGGTCTTCGGGCTGACCCGGCCCGATGCCGGCACCATCCGGCTGGACGGCAGGGCGCTGGAGCTGCGCTCGAACCGCGATGCGGTGGCGGCGGGCATCGCCTATGTCCCCGAGGACCGGCTGGCGCTGGGCCTGATCCAGCCGCAGTCGATCGCCGACAACATCGTGCTGTCGGTGCTGCCCGGGATCACCGGCGGCGCCGGCCTGATATCGGAGCCGGCCCGGGCCGGGGTGGTCGGCCACTGGCTGCGCGAGCTTGCGATCCGCATCGGCCGCCCGTCCGATCCGGTCTCGACGCTGTCGGGCGGCAACCAGCAGCGCGTGGTGCTGGCGAAATGGCTGGCGACAAAGCCGCGGCTTCTGATCCTCGACAGCCCGACGGTCGGTGTCGATGTCGGCGCGCGCGAGGGGATCTTCGCGATCATCCGCGATCTGGCGGCGCAGGGGCTGGCGATCCTCCTGATCTCGGACGAGGTGCCCGAGGTCTATTTCAACGCCGACCGGGTGCTGCACATGGCCGGTGGCCGGTTGGTCGGCGAATACGACCCGCGCCAGATCACGCTGGCCGAGCTGGAGGAGCGGATCTATGCGTAACCTCTTGCGCAGCCATCCGACCGAGGCGCGGCTGCTGGTGGTCCTGGTGGCGCTTTGTGCCGGGCTCGGGATCGGCTCGGACCAGTTCCTGACGCTCGGCAACGCCGCCTCGCTCTTGAACAACAGTTCGGTCAACCTGATCTGGGCGGTCGGGCTTCTGGTGGTGCTGATCGCCGGCGGGATCGACATATCCTTCGCGGTGGCGGCTTCGGTGGTTCAATACCTCTGCGTCTACGCCTTCGCAGGCCTTGGCGGCGGCAACTGGCTGATCGGCTTTCTGGTCGCCGGGGCGCTTGGCGCCGGGCTCGGCTTTGTCAACGCCGGGCTGATCCACGGTTTCAGGGTGATCTCGATCGTCATCACCATCGCCACCTTCAACGCCTATTTCGGCCTTCTGATGTTCTTCACCTCGGGGCGGTTCCTTTACGACCTGCCGGGCTGGTGGAGCCGGCGCATCATCATCGTCGAGCATCAGTCCGCCGATGGCCGCTGGGCCGAGCTGACGCTGCCGGTGGCGGTGATGCTGGTCTGCGTCATCGCGACCTGGGCGCTGATCAACCGCACCTCGACCGGGCGCCAGCTTTATGCCTTTGGCGACAACCCCGAGGGCGCGCGCCGGGCCGGGGTCAAGGTTGCGACGATGCAGTTCATCGCCTTCGGCTGGTGCGGGATGATGGCCGGGATCGGCGGGCTGATGCAGGTCAACATCACCCGCGAGGTGGTGCCGAATGCGCTGATCGGGCGCGAGCTGGACGTGCTGGCGGCGGTGGTCCTGGGCGGCGCGCGGCTGGGTGGCGGGCGCGGCTCGGTCCTTGGCTGCGTGCTCGGCGTGATGCTGGTGGCGATCACCCAGAACGGGCTGAACCTGCTCGGCGTCTCGCCCTATGCCTTCAAGATGATCGTTGGCGCGACGATCCTGATCGCGATTTCCACCGCCTCGCTGCGGTTCGGCCGTGCGCCGGTCCGCGGCCACGGCACCGCGCGCAAAGGGCACTGAGATGCGGGCGATGATCACCGCAATCACCCGCCGCTTCGGCCCCGAGGTGCCGGCGCTGGTCGGGTTCCTCGCCGTGGTGGTCGCGATCTTCGGGCTGGCGGCGCCGCGCTTCCTCAGCCTCGCGAATTTCGATTCGATGGCCTTCCAGCTACCCGAGCTTGGCCTCCTGACGCTGGCGATGCTGGTGCCGATCATCTCGGGCGGGCTGAACCTTGCGATCATCTACACCGCCAACATCGCCGGGCTGACCCTGGCCTGGGTGCTCTTGCAGTTCGGCGGCGCCGAGGCCGGGCCGGGTGCCTTCGTGCTGGGTGTCGCGGCCGCCCTTCTGGTCGGCGCGGCGGCCGGCGCGGTGATGGGGCTGGTGATCGCCCATATCGGCGCGCATCCGATCCTGGTTTCGCTGGCGATGATGATCTTCCTGCGCGGTCTGGGAGAGTTCCTGACCCGCGGCGGCGACATCTCGGGCTTTCCGTCCTATCTCGCGCCGATCGGCCATGGCTCGGTGCTGGGGCTGCCGGTGCCGATGCTGATCTTTCTTGTCGCCGCCCTCGTCTGGCACGTCATGCTGACCCGGACCCGGCATGGTTTCGCCGTCTACATGATCGGTTCCAACATCCGCGCTGCGGCCTATTCGGGGCTGCACACCAGACGCACGCTGACGCTGATCTACACCCTGTCCGGGGTCTTGTGCGCGGTGGCCGGCATCCTGATGCTGACCCGCTTCAACTCGGTCCGCGTCGGCCACGGCGAGGCGCTTTTGCTGATCACCGTGCTGGCCTGCTTTCTCGGCGGGGTCGATCCCTTCGGCGGCTTCGGCCGGGTGCTGCCGGTGGTTCTGGCGCTGGTGATCCTTCAGGTGCTGTCGTCGGGGCTGAACCTTCTCGGCGCCAACCAGCATCTCTCGACCGCGGTCTGGGGGCTGTTCCTGATCGGGGTGATGATCCTGCGCTGGGTCGCGGGCAAGGTCGGACAAGGCAGGAAACGAAAGGACTTATGATGCAAGGATTTGGCGTTCACACCAGCATGTGGACCATGACCTGGGACCGGGCGGGGGCGGAACGCACGATCCCGGCGGCGGCGGCCTACAAGATGGATTTCATCGAGATCGCCCTGCTGAACGCGCCGATGGTCGATGCGCCCCATACCCGGGCGCTGCTGGAAAAGCACGGGCTTCGGGCGGTCTGCTCGCTCGGCCTGCCGCAGGCGAACTGGGCCTCGGTCAACCCCGAAGGCGCGATCGAGCATCTGAAGGTCGCCATCGACAAGACCGCCGAGATGGGCTGCGAGGCGCTGTCGGGCGTCACCTATGGCGGCATCGGCGAACGCACCGGGGTGCCGCCGACGCAAGCCGAATACGACAATATCGCCCGCGCCCTGACCGCGGCGGCCAGACACGCGAAAGCGCGCGGCATCCTGTTCGGGATCGAGCCGGTGAACCGCTACGAGAACCACCTGATCAACACCGCGCGCCAGGGCGTCGAGATGATCGAGAAGGTCGGCGCCGACAACATCTTCCTGCACCTCGACACCTATCACATGAACATCGAGGAGAAGGGCGCCGGCAACGGCATCATCATCGGGCGCGAGCATCTGCGCTACATCCATCTGTCGGAAAGCGACCGCGGCACGCCGGGCTGGGGCACCTGCGACTGGGACGAGATCCACGCCACGCTGGCGGCGATCGGCTTCAGGGGCGGGCTGGCGATGGAAAGCTTCATCAACATGCCGCCCGAGGTCGGCTATGGCCTGGCGGTCTGGCGCCCGGTGGCCGAGAACTTCGCCGAGGTGATGGACAACGGCCTGCCGTTTTTGCGCGGCAAGGCCCGGCAATACGGGCTGATCTGAGCCGGTCGAGGCGGGTTGACCGCGCCGCCGCGAATCCCGAGAGTGCGCGGCCACAGCCCGAAGGTTCGCCCGCGATGATCATCCGCCCCGCCACGCCTGCCGACGACGCAGCACTCTGGGCGATGCTGGAGCCGGTCTTCCGCGCCGGCGAGACCTATGCCGTGGCGCGCGACATTTCCCGCGACGCGGCCCTTGCCTATTGGTCGGGCGCGCCGCACCGGGTCTTTCTGGCCGAGGATGGCGGCGCGCCTCTCGGCAGCTATTTCCTGACCCCGAAC
This sequence comes from Alphaproteobacteria bacterium HGW-Alphaproteobacteria-6, assembly GCA_002841115.1. Taxonomy (GTDB): domain Bacteria; phylum Pseudomonadota; class Alphaproteobacteria; order Rhodobacterales; family Rhodobacteraceae; genus Albidovulum. The sequence continues at coordinate 7,018 of PHEC01000040.1, forward strand.
CAGCAGGGCGGCGGCGATCATGTCTGCAACTGCGGCTTCGTCACCGCCCCCGAGGCCACCGGCCGCGGTGTCGCGCGGGCGATGCTGGCCGATGCGCTGGAGCGGGCGCGGGGGGCGGGGTTCCGCGCCATGCAGTTCAACTTCGTCATCGCCACCAATGCCCGCGCCATCGCCCTTTGGCAAAGCCACGGCTTTCAGACCGTCGGCCGCCTGCCCGGCGCCTTTCGCCACCCGACCGCGGGCTTCGTTGATGCTCTGGTCATGGTTCGCGCGTTGTGACAGGGTGCGCGCCATGACATATCCCATCCAGAGGCGCTGCTGATGGCCCGCGCCGGTATCCCGCTTCTCGCCGTCCTGATCGACGCCGACAATTCCTCGGCCAGCTGGGCCGAGGCGATCTTTGAAGAGATCGCCTCGCTTGGCGAGGCCTCGGTGCGCCGCATCTACGGCGATTTCACCAACCCGCACCTCAAGGGCTGGCACGGCCGGCTGGCGCCGCTGGCGCTGGTGCCGCACCACTCGCCGGCCAATACGATCGGCAAGAACTCCTCGGACATCGCGCTGGTGATCGACGCGATGGACATCCTGCATACGGGGCGCTTCGACGGCTTCGTGCTGATCTCGTCGGACAGCGATTTCACCCGCCTGGCCAGCCGGATCCGCGAACAGGGCCTTGATGTCTACGGCATCGGCCAGAAAAAGACCCCCGAGGCCTTCCGCAAGGCCTGCAAGCGCTTCATCTACGTCGAGAACCTGCTGGCCGCGCCCGAGGCCACCGGGGCGGACACTGCCGAGACCGTCGGGGCCGATGCGCCGAAGGGCGCGCCAAGGGCCGAGGCGGCGCCGAAGAAGGAACCCGCCAAGAACGCCATCCCGCTGATCGTGGCGGCGATGCGGGCGATCGGCGGCGACGAGGAATGGTATTCGCTGGGCCAGATCGGCCAGTTCATCCAGCAGGCCAACCCCGATTTCGACGCCCGCACCTATGGCAGCGCGAAACTGTCGGACCTGATCCGCAAGACCGGCCGCTTCGAGGTCAAGCAGGGCAGCGGCAACCACCTGGTGGTGCGCGACCTGGCCTGAGCGGCCAGGGCCGGATCAGCGCTTCGCGGCATACCTCGCCAGAAACATCTCGACCGCGCCGCGGGCGACACGGTCGCGTTCGGCCGGGGTGAAGTCGGTCTTGATGCCGAAGATGAGCGAGGGGAAGATGTCGGCCTTGCACAGTTCGGCGAACTGGTCGGCGGCCAGAAAGACATCGTCGATCACCAGTTCGCCGCGCGCCACCGCACCGTTGAGATAGCTTGCCAGCCGGTCGCGCACCAGCGCCGGGCCGGAAGCGTAGAATTCCCGTCCGAGTTCGGGAAAGCGTTCGGATTCGGCGACGCAGATGCGAAAGACCGCGCGGCCGAAATCCGACAGGGTGAAATCGATCATCCGCGCGGCGGCCACCGGCAGCACGCAGTCGGGCGGTGCGCTCAGCGTCACCAGCGCCTCGGCCTCGTCGGTCTGGCGGCGGCATTCGGCCCGGGCAAAGGCGACGAAAAGCATGCGCTTGTCGGGAAAATAGCTGTAAAGTGTCGCCTTGGACACGCCGGCCTCGGCGGCGATGTCATCGACGTTGGCGCCCTCGTAGCCGTCGCGCAGAAACACCGTCCGGGCGCCTTCAAGCACCTGGTCGAACTTGCGGCCCTTGCGGATTGCTGCCGCGCTGGCGGTCATGCCGATGATCCTTCCCCTCGGCCCGATGATAGACCGCGAGGCGGCGGCCCGGCAAGCGCGCCGGACCATGGAGGGCTGGCAAAGGACGGGCGGGGATGACCCCGCCCGAGTTGACCGCCGGGATGAAGGCGGGTCCGGTTCAGCGGCCGAGCGGGGCGCAAGGCGCCGGCAGGCTGGTGCAGCCGCGGGTCACCGAGGTGCCGCCGTCGGTCGGAAAATCCAGCCGCGGCAGGTCAAGCGGGATGCCGAGGCCGAAGGCCGGCAGCGCCGCGGTGCCGAGCGGCAGCGCCATGGTCAGGGCCAGCAGGATGGGGCGAATGATGGTCATGGGGTGATCCGGGGTTCTGGGTTGCACGTCATATCTAAACCGATCGGTTCAGAATGCAAGAGTAAAATGAACACGTCAGTTCACTTTTTGCCCGAAACAATTGCCTTGCCGCCGCCTCGCAGCGCCAATAGATTTGGAATCATTCCAGAAACGGAGCCGCCCCGATGATCCCCGGCCTTGCCAGTCGCCGCCGCTTTTCGGACCTGACCGAGCAGGAGATCCTGGCGCTTGCGATCTCGTCCGAAGAGGATGACGCGCGGATCTACCGCACCTATGGCGAACGGCTTCGCGCCGAGTTTCCGGCCTCGGCCGGGATGTTCGACGCGATGGCCCGCGAAGAGGACCAGCACCGCCACTGGCTGATCGAACGCCACCGCGCCCGCTTCGGCGAGGTGATCCCGCTGATCCGGCGCGAACATGTCGCGGGCTTCTACGCCCGCCGCCCGGTCTGGCTGATCGAGAACCTCGGGCTGGAGCGGATGCGCGCCGAGGCCGAGGCGATGGAGCGCGACGCCGAGGCCTTCTATCGCCGCGCCGCCGCCGGCACGACCGATGCCGACACCCGCAAGCTGCTGGGCGATCTGGCCGCCGCCGAGGCGCGCCATGGCACCAGGGCGGGCGAGCTGGCCGAGGACAAGCTTGCCCCCGAGGCGCGCGCCGGCGAGGACCGCGCCGCCCATCGCCAGTTCGTCCTGACCTGGGTGCAGCCGGGGCTGGCCGGGCTGATGGATGGCTCGGTCTCGACCCTGGCGCCGATCTTCGCCACCGCCTTCGCCACCCAGGACACCTGGACGACTTTCCTTGTCGGGCTTGCCGCCTCGGTCGGCGCCGGCATCTCGATGGGCTTTACCGAAGCCGCGCATGACGACGGGGTGCTGTCGGGCCGCGGCAGCCCGCTGAAACGCGGGATCGCCTCGGGGGTGATGACCACGCTTGGCGGGCTTGGCCACGCGCTGCCCTATCTCATCCCCGATTTCAATACCGCGACCGCGATCGCCATCGCGGTGGTCTTCATCGAGCTTTGGGCGATCGCCTGGATCCAGAACCGCTTCATGGAAACGCCGTTCCTGCGCGCCGCCTTCCAGGTCGTGCTGGGCGGGGCGCTGGTCTTTGCCGCCGGGGTGCTGATCGGCGGCGGCTGAGGCCGCGCAGGGCCCCGGGTTGTCGCGGGCGCGCTGCCGTGACAGGTTGCGCGGCGACGGCAAGCAACGGATGACAGGGGGCAGGCAATGAAAACACTTTCGGAAAACAAGTGCTTCGGCGGTGTGCAGGGGGTCTATACCCATGCTTCCGACGCCTGCGGCTGCGACATGACCTTCGGTCTGTTCCTGCCCGAGGTCTCCGCCGACGAACCGGTGCCGGTGCTGTGGTATCTGTCGGGCCTGACCTGCAGCCACGAGAACGCGATGATCAAGGCCGGTGCCCAGGCCTGGGCGGCCGACAACGGCATCGCGCTGGTCTTTCCCGATACCAGCCCGCGCGGGCCCGGCGTGGCCGATGACGCGGCCTATGATCTGGGGCAGGGGGCGGGGTTCTACCTCAACGCAACCGAAGCGCCATGGGCTGCGCATTACCGGATGTGGGATTATCTGGCCGAGGAACTGCCGGCGATCGTCACCGCCAATTTCGCCATCGACGAGACCCGCCAGGCGATCACCGGCCATTCGATGGGCGGGCATGGTGCGCTGACGCTGGCGATGCGGCTGCCGGGGCGCTTCCGCTCGGTCTCGGCCTTCGCGCCGATCGCGCATCCGGCCGCCTCGGACTGGGGCCGGCGCCAGTTCACCGCCTATCTCGGCGCCGACGAGGCCGCCTGGGCGGCGCATGACGCGACGCTCTTGATGCGGCGGCTGGGCTTTGACGGGCCGATCCTGATCGACCAGGGCAGCCAGGACCCCTATCTTGACCTCTTGCGCCCCGAAGCACTGGCGCAGGTGATGGCGGAGCGCCGCCAGAACGCCACCTTCCGGATGCAGCCGGGCTATGATCACAGCTACTTCTTCGTCGCCAGCTTCATGCCCGACCATGTCGCCTTCCACGCCCGCGCGCTTTACGGATGAGCCTTTATGTCGATGCCGATGCCTGCCCGGTGCGCGAGGAATGTGCCCGCGTCGCGATCCGGCTCGGGCAGCGCTGCGTGATCGTCTGCAACGGCGGGCTGCGCCCGTCGGATCACCCGCTGGTCGAGACGGTCTTCGTGCCCGAGGGCTCTGACGCCGCCGACCGCTGGATCGCCGAGCGCGCCGGGCCGGGGGATGTGGTGGTCACCGCCGACATCCCGCTGGCGGCGCGCTGCGTCGAGGCCGGCGCGCGGGTGTTGCGCCATGACGGCAGCGTCCTGAATGCCGCCAATATCGGCAATATCCTGGCGATGCGCGACCTGATGGCCGATCTGCGCGCCGCCGACCCCCTGCGCCCGGGCGGTGGCAAGGGCTTTACAAAGGCCGACCGCTCGCGCTTTCTCGGCGCATTGGACCGCGCGCTGGGCGCGGCACTGCGGGAGGCGCGCGATGGCCATTGAGGCGGTGGTTTTCGACATCGGCAACGTGCTGGTCGAATGGAACCCCGAACGGGTCTTCGACGCGGCGGTGGGGCAGGCGGCGCGCGACCACCTTTTTCACCGGGTCGGCCTGCACGCGATGAACGAGGCGGTCGATGCCGGCGCGCCCTTTGCCGCCAGCGTCGCCGCCCTGGCCGCGGCAAATCCCGACCATGCCGCGACCATCCTGCTGTGGCGCGACCGCTGGGCCGAGATGTTCAGCCCCGCCATCCCGCACAGCATCGGGCTGCTGCGCGCCCTGCGCCGGGCCGGGGTGCCGGTCTTCGCGCTGTCGAACTTCGGCGCCGAGACCTTCGCCCTGGCCGAGACGCTCTACCCGGCGCTGACCGAGTTCGACCGGCGCTACATCTCTGCCCACATGGGGGTGATCAAGCCCGATCCGTCGATCTATGCGATGGTCGAGGCCGATTGCGGCGTGGCCCCTGCCGGGCTTCTCTTCACCGACGACCGCGCCGACAATATCGCCGCCGCCGCCCGGCGCGGCTGGGCCACCCATCACTTCGAGGGGTCGGCGGGGCTCGCGCGCCGGCTGGTCGCCGAGGGGCTCCTGAGCGAGGCGGAGGCCAGGCCATGACCATCCGCATCGTCGGACCCGAGGCCGAGGCCCGGCTCGACTGGCTGGCGCTGACCCGCGCGATCGAGGCCGGCCACCGTCTGCCGCGTGCCGAGGTTGCCGACACCATCCTGCGGCGCGGCGGCGATACGCTGCTGACCCGCTCGGCCTGGATCGACGGGCTGGGGATCGCGGTCAAGGCGGCGACGGTCTTTCCCGGCAATCCCGCCGCCCATGGCAAGCCCTCGATCCTCGGCGCGGTCAACATCCTTGCCGACCGCGACGGCGATCTCGAGGCGCTGGTCGATTTCGCCCTGGTGACGAAATGGAAGACCGCCGGCGACAGCCTTCTGTCGGCGCGCCACCTGGCCCGGCCCGATGCGCGCCGCATCCTGATCGTCGGCGCCGGCACGGTCGCGCGCTCGCTGGTCGCGGCCTACGGCGCGGGTTTTCCCGGCGCCGCCTTCTCCGTCTGGGCCCGCGATCCCGCCGCCGCCCGCGCCTTCGCCGAAGCGACCGGCGCCACGCCCGCGACCGACCTCGAGGCCGCGGTGCGGCAGGCCGAGATCATCGCCACCGCGACGATGACGACGACGCCGCTGATCTGCGGCGACTGGTTGTCGCCGGGCAGCCATCTGGACCTGATCGGCGCCTACCGCCCCGATATGCGCGAGGCCGACAACGCCTGTTTCCGCCGCGCCCGGGTCTTCGTCGATGCCCGCGCCACGACGATCCACCATATCGGCGAGGTGATGATCCCGATCGCCGAGGGCGTCATCACCGAGGCCGATGTCATCGCCGATTTCCGCGATATCGCTACGGGCGCCTTCGCCCGCCGCTCGACGGACGAGATCACCCTGGCCAAGAACGGCGGCGGCGCGCATCTTGACCTGATGACGGCGCGCTACATCCTTGATGCGGCGGGCTGAGCCGCCGGCTCAGATCCCCACATCGATGATGGCGCGGGCCAGCACCGGCACCGTCGCCCGGTTCAGCCCGGCGACATTGAAGCGTGAATCGCCGACCATGTAGATGCCGTGATCGCGCCGCAGCGCCTCGACCTGCTCGGGCGTCGCGCCAAGCCGCGAGAACATGCCGCGGTGCTGGGCGAGAAAGCCGAAGCGGTCCGATCCGGCCAGCCGGCGCAGCTCATGCGCCAGCGCCTCGCGCAGATCGAGCATCCCGGCCCGCACCGTCTCAAGCTCGTCCTGCCAGTCGGCGCGCAGCACCGGATCGCAAAGGATCGTCGTCACCAGCCGGGCGCCGTGATCGGGCGGGAAGGAATAGCTGACGCGGTTCAGCGTCGCCAGCGTGCCTTGCGTCACCTCGCGGCGGGCTGCATCGCCAAGCGCCAGCAGGATCCCGGTTCGCTCGCGGTAGATGCCGAAGTTCTTGGAACACGAAGCGGCGATCAGCACCTCGGGCAGGCGGGCGGCCAGCAGCCGGGTGCCGGCGGCATCGGCCTCAAGCCCGTCGCCGAAACCCTGATAGGCCAGATCGACCAGCGGCACCGCCCCGGCCTCGGCCAGCAGCGATGCAACCTCGGCCCATTGCGGCAGGCTCAGGTTGGCCCCGGTCGGGTTGTGGCAGCAGCCATGCAGCAGCACCACGTCGCCGGCCCGGACCGCGGCCAGGTCTTCCGTCATCGCGGCGAAATCGACGCCGCCGGTGGCATGGTCGAAATAGCGGTAGGCGCGGGTCGGGATGCCAAGCCAGGTCAGGATCGACAGGTGGTTTGGCCAGGTCGGGTCCGAGACCCAGACCTCGGCGCCGGGTGCTGCCAGCCGCACCAGGTCCAGCGCCTGCCGGATCGCCCCGGTGCCGCCCGGCGTCGCCGCCGCGGCGATCCGCTCGGCCTGCACCCCGTCACCGAGGATCAGCCCGGCCATCGCCGCGTGAAAGGCGGGCTCGCCTGCCAGGCCGGTATAGGTCTTGGTGGTCTCGCTCTGCCACAGCCGCCGCTCGGCCTCGTGCACCGCGCGCATGATCGGCGTGCGGCCCTCGGCGTCGCGGTAGACGCCGACGCCAAGGTCGATCTTGCCGTCACGCGGATCGGCGCGGAACTGCCCGATCAGTTGCAGGATCTTGTCGGCCGGTTGCGGTTTCAATGCGCCAAGCATGGTTCCCCTCTCAGCCCTTCGCGACCTTCAGATCGCCATACATGCCCCATTCCGCCCAGGAGCCGTCGTAAAGCGCATGGTCGCGCCGGCCGATCCGTTCAAGGCCAAGGCTGAGGATCGCCGCGGTCACGCCCGAGCCGCAGCTGGTGATCACCGGCTTGCCCGGCACCACCCCGGCCTCGGCGAAGATCCGCGCCAGTTCGGCCACCGGCTTCATCGTGCCGTCGTCCTGCAAGAGGCGGCGGAAGGGCAGGTTGACCGAGCCGGGGATATGGCCCGAGCGCAGGCCGGGGCGTGGTTCGGGCTCATCACCGCGAAAACGGCCCGGCGCGCGGGCGTCAAGGATCAGGTGATCGCCCAGCTTGGCCGCCGCCGCGACCTGGGTCACGTCGCGCACCAGATGCGCCTGCCGGCTGGTGGTGATGTGGCGGTCGCGCAAGGCGGGCGCCATGTCCTCGGTCGGGCGCCCCTCGGCCAGCCATTTCGGCAAGCCGCCGTCCAGCACCGCGACATCGGTCTTGCCCATAAGGCGGAAGGTCCACCAGACCCGCGGCGCCGAGAAAATCCCGGTCGAATCGTAGACCACCACCTGATGGCCGTCGCCGACCCCCATCGCCCGCATCCGGCTGACGAACTTCTCGGGCGTCGGCGCCATATGCGGCAGGCCCGACCGGGTGTCGGCGATCTCGTCGATGTCGAAGAAGCGCGCTCCGGGGATGTGGCAGCCGACGTATTCGGCCCTGGCGTCGCGGCCGGCGTCCGGCATGTGCCACGAGGCATCGAGAATGCGCAGGTCGGGGTCTTTCAGATGCGCCGCCAGCCAGTCGGTCGAGACAAGGGTTCTGGGATCATTCTCGGTCATGCGCGGCCCCTCCGGTTGGCCCTGAATAGCCGCGCCGGCGGGGCAGAGGCAAGGCCCCGGCGGCGATGCGTGCCGGGGCCCCGCCGTCAGCACCCGGCCGTCAGGACTTGGCCATCATGTTCTTGATGACGCCGACGATCGCCATGACGACGCCGCCGCCGACCCCGCCCGAGGCGACCGAGGAGATGATCGAGCCGATATCAAGCCCGCCCGCCGCCGCATCGGCCGCGACCGCGCCCGAGCCCATCGCCGCGATGATCTGCTGGCCAAGCCCGCCGCCGATGATCCCGGCGATCGAATTGCCCAAGGGGCCGAGGTCGAGGTTCTTCAAGACCTTGCCGACGATATTGCCGCCGGCCGCGCCCGAGATCAGGCTGATGATCAGTTGTTCCATTCTACCGTTTCCTTACCCTGGAGCGCTCACACAAAATCGCGGTCAGACCCGCCCCCGCCCGACCGGACACCGGGCAGAGTGTCGCATGATCACGCTTTCGCGACAATAAGGGGCGTGGCAGCAGACTGTTGCCCTGGCGGCCGGTGCGTCAGCCCTGCTTCAGCAGCCGCTGCTTCTGCCGGCTCCAGTCGCGCGCTGCCTCGGTGGCGCGCTTGTCGGCCTGCTTCTTGCCCTTCGCCACCCCGATCTTCAGCTTTACCCGGCCGCGATGGTTGAAATACATCACCAGGGGCACCAGGGTCATCCCCTCGCGCCCGACCGCCTGCCAGAGCCGTGCCAGTTCCTTCCTGGATACCAGAAGCTTGCGGCGCCGCCGCTCCTCGTGGCCGAAGACCCCGGCCTGGGTGTAAGGCGCGATATAGCCGTTGATCAGCCACAACTCGCCGCCCTCGACGCTGGCATAGCTGTCGGCGATGTTCGACTGCCCGGTGCGCAGCGATTTCACCTCGGACCCGGTCAGCATGATCCCGACCTCGAGATCACTCTCGATGAAATAGTCGAACCGCGCCCGGCGGTTCTCGGCGATCACCTTGTAGTTGGGGTCCGATTTCGTGGCCATGATCCGCCCGAGATAGGCGAGCGGCGGGGCGAAGTCCAGATGCGTGGCCGGTGTGTCAGCCGCGCGCCGGGATGGTCAGGCCGCGCCGGACCGCCGGGCGGGCCAGGAACCGGTCAAGCCAGCCCGGCACATGGGCGAGGTCATCCCAGCCCACCGCCTCGCCGGCCTGATAGTAGTCGCGCAGCGTCCGCAGCCAGGGGCAGATCGCGATATCGGCGATGGAATAGTCGCCGGCGATCCAGTCGCGCCCCGCCATCCGGCCATCCATCACGCCAAGCAGCCGGCGCGCCTCTGCATAATAGCGCGCGCGCGGGCGCGGATCGTCGATTTCCTTGCCGGCGAAATGGTGGAAGTATCCGACCTGGCCGAACATCGGCCCGACCCCGCCCATCTGGAACATCAGCCACTGGACCACCTCCCAGCGGCGCGGGCCGGCGGGGATCAGCTGTCCGCTCTTCTCGGCGAGGTACAGCAGGATCGCGCCGCTTTCCCAAAGCGGCAGCGGCCGCCCGCCCGGCCCGTCGGGGTCGATGATCGCCGGGATCTTGTTGTTGGGGTTCAGCGACAGGAATTCGGGCGTCATCTGGTCATCGGTGGCGAAGTCGACCAGATGCGCGTCATAGGCCAGCCCGGTCTCTTCCAGCGCGATCGCCACCTTGACGCCGTTCGGCGTCGGCAGCGAGTAAAGCTGGATCGCGCCGGGGTTGCGCGCCGGCCAGCGTCTGGTGACCGGAAACATCGAAAGATCGTTCACGCGCGGCTCCTGGCTTGCGGGTTACGGCGGCATCATTGGTAACCGTCTGGGCGAGCGAAAAAAAGCGGCTCATCTGTGGGATTTCGTGATAGCGTCTGCGCGCCTTTGCGCAGAGCCGTGCGAGGGGGTCGGTAATAATCAATGGGGGACACTCCGCAATGCTGAAAGAGTTCAAGGATTTCATCGCCAAGGGCAATGTCATGGACATGGCCGTGGGCATCATCATCGGGGCGGCCTTCACCGCAATTGTCAGTTCGCTGGTCGACGACCTGATCAACCCGATCATCTCGCTTTTCACCGGCGGGCTGGACTTTTCCGGCCTGAAGGTGGCGCTGGGCGAGGGGGCGGATGCGGCCTCGTTCAACTATGGCAGCTTCATCAACGCGCTGATCAACTTCCTGATCGTCGCCTGGGTGGTCTTCATGCTGGTCAAGATGGTCAACCGGGTGAAGGACGCGGCGACCCGCAAGGAAGCGCCCGCACCGGCGGCACCGGCCGGGCCGAGCGAGCTGGATGTCCTGCTGGAGATCCGCGACGCGCTGAAGAAGTGACGGCACGGGCTCCAATGCGCAACGGCCCGCCTGAGTGGCGGGCCGTTTTGTCTTTCGCGTCGTGCGTCGCCGGGTTCAGAGCTTCAGCGCGGCCTCGGCGCTGATCACCGGCAGGCCAAGCGCCTCGCCGACGGCGGCGTAGGTCAGCCGGCCGGCATGGACGTTGAGCCCGGCGAGAAGATGCGGATCAGCGGCGCAGGCGGCCTTCCAGCCCTTGTCGGCCAGCGCCAGCATGAAGGGCATGGTCGCATTGCCCAGCGCGATGGTCGAGGTCCGCGCCACAGCGCCCGGCATGTTGGCGACGCAGTAATGCATGATGCCGTCGACCTCATAGACCGGGTCCTGATGGGTGGTGGCGTGGCTGGTCTCGAAACAGCCGCCCTGGTCGATGGCGACATCGACAAGGGCCGCACCCGGCTTCAGTTCCGACAGTTGCGCCCGCGAGATCAGCTTGGGCGCCGCGGCACCAGGGATCAGCACCGCGCCGATGATCAGGTCGGCCTGGCGCGCCAGATCGATGGTGTTGCCGGCCGAGGCATAGGCGTTCTTGAAGCTGCCGCCGAAGACATCGTCGAGATAGCGCAGCCGCGGGATCGAGCGGTCGAGCACGGTAACATCGGCGCCCATCCCGGCCGCGACCTTGGCGGCATGGGTGCCGACCACGCCACCGCCGATCACCAGCACCCGCCCGGGCGAGACGCCGGGCACGCCGCCGAGCAGCACGCCGCGCCCGCCACTGGCCTTTTGCAGCGTCCAGGCGCCGACCTGCGGCGCCAGCCGGCCGGCGACCTCGGACATCGGCGCCAAGAGCGGCAGCCCGCCCATGCGGTCGGTGACCGTCTCGTAGGCGATGCAAGTGGCGCCCGAAGCGATGAGGTCGCGGGTCTGGTCGGGGTCCGGCGCGAGGTGCAGGTAGGTGAAGAGGATCTGGCCCTGGCGCAGCATCTTGCGCTCGACCGCTTGCGGTTCCTTGACCTTGACGATCATCTCGGCGGTGGCGAAAACCTCGGCCGCGGTGGTCAGGATCGTCGCGCCGGCGGCGGTGTAATCGGCGTCGGTGAAGCCGGCACCAAGGCCGGCGCCGGTCTCGATCACCACATCATGGCCGTGACCCACTGCCTCACGTGCGGCATTCGGGGTCACGCCGACGCGAAACTCCTGCGGCTTGATCTCTTTCGGGCATCCGATCTTCATCTGGGTTTCCTCCCCTGGGACATGGCGGCAATGATGCGCCGGATCTGGTGAAATTGCTTTGAAAAGAAGGGTGCCTTTATGGCATGGTTTGCGTATGATCTTCGATCAGATCGGCAAATCATCGAAGAAAGTTGCGTGAATATGGAACCAGACGCGACAGACCTGCGCATTCTGGCTGCCTTGCAGAAGGAGGGCCGGATCACCAATGCCGAGTTGTCGGACCGGGTCCACCTGTCGCCCTCGGCCTGTCACCGCCGGGTGCAGCGGCTCGAGGCCGAGGGTTTCATCGCTGGCTATGTCGCGCTTCTCGACGCGCGCCGGCTGGGCCGGCCGACCACGGTCTTTGTCGAGATCACGCTGGCCGGGCAGGCCGACGAGTTGCTCGACGCCTTCGAGCGCGCGGTCGGCCGGGTGCCCGATATCCTGGAATGCCACCTGATGGCCGGGACCGCGGACTATCTTCTGAAGATCGTGGCGCGCGACACCGAGGATTTCGCCCGCATCCACCGCCAGCATCTGGCGCGCCTGCCGGGGGTGGCGCAAATGCATTCGAGCTTTGCGCTCAGGACGGTGCGGCAGACCACGGCGATTGCGCTTTGAGGGGGTCAGGGGGCTGCCCGCCCCCTCGGCGCAAGATGCGCCTCACCCCCCGGGGGTATTTCGACAACGAAGAAGCCGGAGGCAGGGTCAGGCCCGAAGGCCGGTTTCTTTCAGAAGCCCCATGCGCTTGGCCTCGTAATAATAGCCCCTTGCATACCACATCACCGCGCGGTCGCGGTTGCCGCGCGAGACCAGCCAGGCGCCGCGCAGGTATCTGGTGCCGTAGGTCAGGTTGGTCTCGGCATCGAGAAGCCCCTCGGGGGCGCCGCGATAGCCCATGGTGCGGGCGGTTTCCGGCAGGATCTGCATCAGCCCGTAATAGGGGCCGTTGCGGGCAGCCGGGTTGTAGTTGCTTTCACGCTTCACCACCCGGTGGACGAGATCGGCCGGCACATCGTAACGCTTGGCGGTGCGCTCGATCAGGGCGTTGAGGCGCGGCGAGCCGGCGTTGTCGAGCCGGGTTGCCTCGGGGCCGCGGCGGCCGCAGCCGGCGAGGGCGCCAAAGACCGGGGCGCCGATGATCAGGGCGAGGGCGGCACGGCGGGGCAGCGGGGGCATCGGAACCTCGGGGGCTGGGGCGCGGCCTTCATAGCGTCATGCGGTGGTTTCGGGCAACGGAAAACCCCGCCTGCGGCAGCGGGCAACGGAAAACCCCCGAAAGGCCAGGCCCCGGGGGTTCCGCGTTTGCGGGTTTCCCCGCCAGCTGTTCCAGTCGCCTCGGCGCCTCAGAGTGCGCCTTCGCGTTGGTCCTCAGAGTGCGCCTTCGCGCAGGTCTCTCAGAGTGCGCCTTCGCGCAGGGCCTTCTTGCGTGCCAGTTTGCGGGCACGCCTTACGGCCTCTGCCCGTTCCCGGGCCTTCTTGACCGAGGGTTTCTCGAAATGCTGCTTGAGCTTCATTTCCCGAAACACCCCTTCGCGCTGAAGTTTCTTCTTCAGGGCACGAAGCGCCTGTTCGACATTGTTGTCGCGAACGCTGACCTGCATGTGGTTGTCACCACCTTCCTAAGTTAGAGTTGCAAGTATTTGCAGGAGGTGGCCGTATAGCAAAGCCGGGTGGTCTTGTCCACCACCGGCTTGAAGGTCGCAATTGCCGGCGAACGCAACGAAGATCGGAAGGAAAAGCGCGATGGATGGCACCGGGTCGGGCGAGGAACGGCTGTTGCAGGCGGCGCTGGCGCATGTGCCCTTCGATGGCTGGAGCGAGGCGAGCTTTCGCGCGGCCGTCGCCGATACCGGCATCGATCCGGCGCTGGCGCGGGCGATCTGTCCGCGCGGGGCACTTGATCTGGCGCTGGCCTGGCACCGGCAGGGTGATGCGCGGATGGTGGCGGCGCTGGCGGCCGAGGATCTTGCGGCCCTGCGGTTTCGCGACCGGGTGGCGCGGGCGGTTCGGCTGCGCCTTGAGGGGGCCGACCGCGAGACGGTGCGGCGCGGCGCGGCGCTGTTCGCGCTGCCGCAGAATGTCGCGGCCGGGGCGGCGCTGATCTGGGGGACGGCGGATGCGATCTGGACAGCACTTGGTGATGCGTCCGACGACATCAACTGGTATTCCAAACGCGCGACGCTGAGCGCGGTCCATTCGGCGACGGTGCTGTACTGGCTTGGCGACGAGAGCGCGGGGCAGGAGGCAACCTGGGCCTTTCTCGACCGGCGCATCGATGAGGTGATGCGGGTCGAGAAGATCAAGGCCGAGCTGCGCGACAACCCGCTGGTCAAGACTCTGATGTCCGGGCCCCTCGCGGTGCTGGGCCGGGTCCGGGCGCCGCGCGGCGCGGGCGGGTCGGCGGGCGACGGCGGGGGGGTGCGGTGATGGCCGGCGCCGGCAACCTGCCCGAAACGATGCGGGCGGTCGAGATCACCCGGCCCGGCGGGCCCGAGGTCTTGCAGCCCTGCAGCCGACCGGTGCCGGTGCCGGGGCCGGGGCAGATCCTGATCCGGCTCACTCATGCCGGGGTCAACCGCCCCGACGCCCTGCAGCGCGCCGGCGCCTATGCGCCGCCGCCCGGTGCCTCGCCCCTGCCGGGGCTGGAAGGCGCGGGCCATGTCGCGGCGATCGGGCCGGGGGTGACCGGCTGGGCACCGGGTGATGCGGTCTGCGCGCTGCTGCCGGGGGGCGGCTACGCCGAGTATGTGGTGACCGATGCCGCCCATGCGCTGCCGGTGCCCGAGGGGCTGGACCTGAAGGCGGCGGCCTGCCTGCCCGAGACCTGCTTCACCGTCTGGTCCAACGTGGTGATGCGCGGCGGGCTCATCGCCGGCGAGCGGTTCCTGGTGCATGGCGGCTCGTCCGGGATCGGCACCACCGCCATCCAGATCGCCGCGGCACTGGGCGCGCGGGTCTTTGCCACCGCCGGATCGGCCGGGAAATGCGCGGCCTGCGAAGGCCTCGGGGCCGAGCGCGCGATCAACTACCGCGAGGCCGATTTCGTCACCCTGATGCAGGCCGAGGGCGGGGCCGACCTGATCCTCGACATGGTCGGCGGCGATTATGTCGCGCGCAACCTCGCGGCGCTGGCCGATGACGGGCGGCTGGTGCAGATCGCCTTTCTCGAGGGGCCGAAGGTCACGGTGAACCTTGCGCCGATGATGGTGCGCCGGCTGACGATCACCGGATCGACGCTGCGTCCGCAGAGCGACCTGGCCAAGGCGCGGATCGCCGGGGCGCTGCGCGCGCATCTGTGGCCGCAGATCGCGGCGGGACGGGTGGCGCCGGTGATCGATTCGGAATTTCCCCTGGATCAGGCGGCGGCGGCCCATGCGCGGATGGAAAGCTCGGCCCATATCGGCAAGATCGTGCTGCGCATCGCGGGCTGAGTGCCGGGCCAGAGTGCCGGGCCGGCCGTTGGCCCGCGCACAATGCCCCCCCCCCTGTATCTTTGCCCGCGACGGCGCTAACAGCGGGCGGGGTCGGATCAAGACGCGGGAACGGAAGCGATGGTTGCGGGCAAGGGCCGGAAGGATGCGGATGATCCGGGGCGCCATGGAGGCGGCATGAAGCTTTCGGCCGAGTTGCGCGAATTCGCCGCGCGGATCGGGCATGGCTTCCAGCGCCCCGAACTTCTGGCCCGCGCCGTCACCCATGCCTCGATCGCGACGCCGACCCGGCCCGACAACCAGCGGCTGGAATTTCTCGGCGACCGGGTGCTGGGCCTGGTGATGGCCGAGGCGCTGCTGGCCGCCGACCCGAAGGCAAGCGAGGGCCTGCTGGCGCCGCGCTTCAATGCGCTGGTGCGCAAGGAGGCCTGCGCCGAAGTCGCGCGCCAGATCGACCTCGGCACGGTCGTGCGGCTGGGCCGGTCCGAGATGATGTCGGGCGGGCGGCGCAAGGAGGCGCTTCTGGCCGACGCGATGGAGGCGGTGATCGCGGCGGTCTACCTCGACGGCGGGTTCGAGGCGGCGAAGGCGGTGGTGCTGCGGCTCTGGGGCGCCCGGGTCGGGGCGGTGAAGGCGGATGCCCGCGACGCCAAGACCAGCCTGCAGGAATGGGCGCAGGCGCGCGGCCAGGTGCCGCCGGCCTACCGCGAACTGGGCCGTGCCGGACCCGATCACCAGCCGCTTTTTACCGTCGAGGTGCGCCTTGCCAGCGGCGAGGCCGAGGTGGCGCAGGCCGGGACCAAGCGGCAGGCCGAACAGGCGGCGGCGCAGGCGCTGCTCGCCCGCCTCGGCGAGGACTGAGCGCGGCGCGCCGACGGGCTCGGCGCGGGTAGCGGGCGGTGACGGACGGGGCGGGGGCGGTGGTGGAGCGGACGACCTACCGGCCCTTCGGCGAAGAAGTGCGGCTTGCGCAGCCGTTGACATTGGCGGAA